>CAZJOD010000005.1:13220-44894 GCA_964547525.1 uncultured Clostridiaceae bacterium | reverse complement strand
TTATTTTATTGCAATGAAATCATGATATAAATGTATTTGACAGTATAAAGGAGACGATATTGTGATGAAGGAAAAAATATTAAAAATAATCGAGAATAACGGAAATCTTACAATAACACAAATAGCGGTATTGTTAGGTGTTGATGAGAATACAGTCAGGTCTGAAATCAACCTGATGAAAAACGATGGTATTATTTTAGGTTACAAAGCGGTTATAGATTGGGAAAAAACCGAAAGACAATTGGTTACCGCGTTGATTGAAGTTAGAGTACACCCTCAAAAAGGTATAGGCTTTGATTCGGTAGCCGACAAAATTTCTTCATATGAACAAGTAACCGCATGCTATCTTATGTCCGGAGGATATGATTTATCGGTTATGATCGAAGGAAAGGATTTTAAAGATATTGCTCTTTTTGTAGCGGAAAAATTAGCAATAATAGATGGTGTGCTAAGTACCGCTACCCATTTTGTACTTAAAAAATACAAAGATGTGGGTGTTCACTTCATAGAAAAGCCGGAGGATGACAGGGAGGCAATCATATTATGATCAAACCCAATATTAGTAAAGTACCTGTTTCCGGTATACGAAAATACTTTGATATGTTAAATGAAATGGATGATGTCATTTCTTTAAGCATAGGTGAGCCGGATTTTGTAACACCGACTAAAATTATGGACTCCGCACATGTAGCTATGGATAAAGGACATACACATTATTCTTCGAATATGGGTTTTATAACTTTAAGACAAGAGATTGCCGGGTATATGAAAAATCGATACGGCTTGAACTACTCTCCGTCAAATCAAGTGTTGGTAACAGTAGGTGCCAGTGAAGCAATTGACCTGGCGCTGCGTTGTCTTGTCGGTCCGGGTGATGAGGTTGTAATCCCCGAACCCTCATTTGTGGCATATAAAGGCTGTGCAACTTTTACAGGTGCTGATGTAATTACTGTGGATCTAGACTCTGATAACGGTTTTAAATTATCCGCAAAGAAATTGGAAAGTGCTATAACCGATAAAACTAAAGTTGTGATATTTCCATTTCCCAATAATCCTACCGGTAGTGTTATGCGCAAAGATGAAATGAAAGATATTGTAGATGTTCTTAAAGACAAAGATCTGGTAATAATATCCGATGAAATATATTCCGAATTGACATATAACGGAGAGCATGTTTCAATAGCGACATTTGATGAAATATATGAAAAGACTCTGGTTATAAACGGTTTTTCTAAGTCATATGCTATGACCGGTTGGAGATTGGGATACGCTTGTGGAAATGAAGAATTAATTTCAGCAATGAATAAGATCCATCAATATGCTATAATGTGTGCTCCGTCAATATCTCAGTATGCGGCCACCGAAGCTCTGAAAAGTTGTGCGGATGATGTACAATATATGGTCGAGCGGTATAATCAAAGAAGAAGAATACTTGTAAACGGTTTAAATGAGATAGGTTTGGATTGTTTTGAACCGGAAGGAGCATTTTATACGTTTCCAAGTGTTAAAAACACCGGGATGGCTTCGGATGAATTTTGTGAAAAGTTATTAAGAGAAGAGCATGTTTTAGTAGTTCCCGGAAGTGCTTTCGGGACGTGCGGAGAAGGTTTTGTAAGAGCTACTTACGCCAGTTCCATTGATAATATTTTAGAAGCTTTGGAACGAATGGACAGATTTTTAAAAAAAAGAATTTAAAGATGAAAGGGATGAGTATTAAATGTTAGAATTTGAGCAATTTAAATTGGTAATTGATCAAATGTATTATACCATAGAAGAAATCGGTGATTCACTTTGACATCCCTGATTTAAAAAATCAGTTGGAAGAGTTGAATAATAAAAGTACCGAACCCGGTTTTTATGACGATTTTGCGAAATCGAAGGATGTACTTCAAAAGATTAAAAGAATTCAAACTCAGCTTAATAAGTATGATAAAGTAAAAAGTCGCTTGGATGATCTTGAAGTATTAAATCAATTAGGAAATGAAGAAAACGATTCCTCTTTGATCAATGAAATAAAGGAAGGTATATCAAGCTTAAAAAGCGAGTTGGAAGAGTTTAGGCTGGAAATATTATTAAAAGGTGAATATGATTTAAATAATGCCATACTTACTTTACATGCGGGATCCGGTGGAACCGAAGCAATGGATTGGAATGAAATGCTTTTGAGAATGTATATGAGATGGTGTGAACGTAAAGGATTTACCGTAAAAATTGTTGATATTTTACCGGGAGATGTTGCGGGTATAAAAAAAGTTTCATTCTTTGTGCAAGGGGATTATGCTTACGGATTCTTAAGAGCGGAAAAAGGTGTGCACAGATTGGTGAGAATCTCTCCTTTCGACTCTTCGGGTCGAAGACATACTTCGTTTGCCTCATTGGACGTTATGCCTGAAATTGATGATAGTATTAATGTAAATATAAATCCGGACGATTTAAGAGTAGATACTTACAGATCATCGGGGGCAGGTGGACAACATATAAATAAAACCGATTCAGCGGTAAGAATTACTCATATACCTACCGGTATTGTAGTATCGTGTCAGACAGAAAGGTCACAATTCCAGAACAAAGATACCGCTATGAGGATGTTGATGTCTCGATTAATTGAGCTAAAAAGACAGGAAAACAAAGAAAGAATTGAAGATTTGAAAGGTGTCCAACTCGAAATTACTTGGGGCAGTCAAATCAGATCATACGTTTTTTGCCCGTATACATTGGTAAAAGATCATCGTACAGGGTATGAAGACGGTGATGTGCAGGCTGTTATGGATGGAGATTTGGACGGATTCATCAATGCGTATCTTTCGGAAAACATTTAAAATCTTTAAGGTAAACAGCTATCAAATAACATAGGTTAAAAGATAAGAATAATTAAAAGCCGGGAAGGATAGAAGCAGCTTTAGCCGATGAACCGACCCGGCAAAATGTAAAAACGGTTCATCGTAAAATATATTGGAATAGGTAATGTTAAAGTTTCAATCGATAATAATTAGGCCGGAGGACGATTAAAAAACGTCGGATAGTGATAACTGAAATAATATGTAGGAAGTAATGTGGATTTGAAATATATAAATTCACCATGGAATGAATTTTCTAATTATTTAAAAAAAAAGTATGGCGGAAAGGTATACAAATTGCCTGTAAACCTTCCGGCAACATGTCCCAATCGTGACGGGACGATAGGTAAAAACGGATGCATATTCTGCGGTGGTGAAGGTGCGGGATTTGAGTTACTATCTTTTGAATTGTCTGTAAAAGAACAACTTCAAAAAAATATGGAATATATCGGAAGAAAATATAAAGCCGATAAATTTATAGCTTATTTTCAAAACTATACGAACACATATTTCACATATGAAAAATTTAGTGATTATATCAGTCAGGCAACCATCCCAAAAATTGTGGCAATATATGTCTCCACACGCCCCGATTGCATTTATCCGGCTCATATGGAATTCTTAAAAAATATCAGTATTAATCACAATGTGGATGTAGTACTGGAATTAGGATTGCAAAGCATAAAAAACGAAACCTTGAAAGTTTTAAACAGAGGGCATACTGTTGAGGACTTTTTTACAGCTGTGGATATTGTAAAATCTTATGGTTTGGATATATGTGCCCATGTTATAAACGACCTGCCTTACGATGATATATCTGACATACGAAAATGTGCGTCAAGTCTTTCAGACGCCGGAGTAAACCAGGTAAAATGTCATTCCCTTTATATTTTAGACGACACGGTTTTAGGTGAAATGTATAAAGAAGGATCTTTTCAAGTATTATCTTCGGATATGTTTATAAAAAGAACTGCGGAATTTTTATCATACCTTGATGAAAATATTCCCGTACAAAGGCTTATAGGACGTGCTCCTTCCGAGAGAACGTTATTTTGCAATTGGAATATGAGTTGGTGGAAAATAAACGATATGATCCAAAGCTATATGATACAAAACAATTTATACCAAGGATGTAAATATAATCGAGAAAATAAAAGGCACCTTTAAACAAATTTTACGCCGACCCGTGGACGCTCGGTGCGGCCGCGGGTCATATTTTTTATTTTATCTTTTAATAATTTAATAAACCAACCTTTTTGAATACACTTCTTCTACATTGTTAGCTATTCTTACCGTATCCTCCCGGTTTTGGTCCTTTCTATATTTTGTAACTTTTACATAAGGCGGCTTCAATTGAGAAAAAGGAACTGAAAATCCGTCGGGATTTTCTAAATAACTTAAAACAGCCTTTTTTGCGCCTTCATATATCAATTTTCTCGCTTTAACCGGATGAATGTGTACGGCACTCGTATTTCTAGCGGCATATTCTTTTGCAGTGCATTCATCTCCTGTTCCTTCTGTCAAACCTTTTTTAACCGAAACGGTTATCATGTTAGGAGCAAGTTCTAAAGCTTCTTTACAAAATGCCTCCTCTCCCGATCCGAATATTGGCGGGATACCTAAAAAAGAACAATATAAGGCGAATTCGCCGAATTCTCCGATAGATATACCATTTATTGTTTCATCTAAATATGAGGTGCCTTGTGTATGAGTTAACTGTGAATACTCTGTTCGTGATTTTGCATGTTGTCCTACATGAGCAAAAACATTAATTTTCCAGTCTTCTGTCATGAATTTCAAAGAAGAAACAACACTACCTCTGATATAATAAGCCCTTTCGTCTAATAACTCAATATCGATTCCACCGGGACCGTGACCGTCTAATATGTATATATTATCCGCACCTCCGTCTTTAAAACCTCTTACAGCCGCATTGACTTCTTCGGTCAAAAGTCTTTTTCCCTTATCATAATACATTCCACCGGGTGTAACCCAATTTGGGAAGTCAACAATACCGGCGACACCTTCCATATCGGTAACAACAATGATATTCATAACTATACCGCCTTTCTGAAAAAACTTACCTAAATTATAACACCAAGTTACTTATATGTGCAAATCTGCTTGATATTCCGGTGCTTATTTTTATCCTGAATTCTCTCCTAAGCATTAATATGACTGGCTCAGGACAAAAAAGTTTGAAAAAAACAAACTTATTTAGAGGAATTATATACAGGTTGGGTTTGTCTTGAATAAATTGTATGTTACCAATTACAATTTATTTATTGTTACATGGCAAGAAAACCGGTAAAATCAAATGCGTAATCTTTTTACAACAAACAAATAGTATGGTTCGGGTCAATATATTACATTAAAATGGTGTCGCTCTTAATGTGATATTATACCGGCTGCGGGTATTCGGTAGTTTTAAACTTTTTATGCCCATATGAAAGATTCGGTCTATACATGTATGTTTTAGCCGCAATAATTTCAATTAAGCGGTGAAGATAAATTATTATTACTACAAAAGGGAGTAAAAATCGTTATGGAGTTAATTAATTGGGATTTGGTACGTCTTAAGACCGAATCGGAAAAATGGGCTTTAACGTTATACCAAAATATGAAAAAAGAATTGGATGCTTTTATAGATGTTTATCAAGACGATTCGAAACGGATAGCCGGTTGGTTTCATCATTATAACTGTGAAAGATGCCAAGGTCGGTTAATTTTTAATTGGGAAAATAAAGATGAGCATTTATGTTCTGTTTGCGGGACTGTCAACACCGGTGAGTTGTTTACTAAAGTATGGAACAACATGTACCGTGGAAAAGCGAATCAAAATGTATATAACGCAGCAGTCGCATACAAATTGTCCAAAGATGATAAATATATTTTATATATAAAAAAAGTATTGGATTTTTATACTGATAAATATGATGAATTTATTTGCGAGCCCCCTGCAAAAATATTCGAAGGTAAATTATTAAATCAGCATCTTGACGACGCTGTCGGCATGATGACTGTTATTTTAGGTATGAATATGGTGCGGGAGTGCTTCACCGAAGCGGAGCTTTTCCGTTATTATACCGGTATGTTCGCACATGAAGCCGAGTTGTTCGATTTTTTCGCAAACAGGATCTACAATATACCTTTATGGATTAAATGCGCTCAAACAATGATAGGTATATTTTTCAATAAGCAAGAGCATATACAAAAAGGGTTATATTCCCGCTATGGTGTTTTGGATCAACTAAAAAGAGGAGTAACCGAAGAAGGTATGTGGTATGAAGCTTCTATGCATTATCATTTTTATTCTACTCAACCTCTTTGTTATTTACTATATATAGCTAAAAGCTGCGATTTTGATTTCAATGAATCACAGTATATGTATGACAAAGTAGAAAAAATGCTGGAATATCCTCTTAAAATGATGTTTCAAAACAGAAGGCTTCCTAATCCTAACGACGCACATCCTGTTATAACCATTGACAATTATAAACTTCATTATGAGTACGGGTCGGTAATTTTTAACAATAAACTATTTAGAGATATTTGTAGCGGTTTTTATGAAAACGACTCCGATTCCGGAGATTTTACACGTCTTTTATTTAATAATTGGCAAAAACCTGACAAACCTATTCGGTTCGGCTCGATTAATAATCCTCAGTCATTTTCCGCTATGTTAAGAAACCAAAATATCGAATTATTTTTAACATATGGCGGATTAACCGGACTGCATAGGCATCCTGCCGTTATGAATATGGAGATATCGTTTAATAATGATGTGGTATCGTTTGATATTGGTAACGGAGGATATGCATCGGAATTGTTTTCTGAATGGCAAAGAAAATCAATTGCTCATAACACGGTTTTAATAGATAAAGAAAATCAGAAAAGGCTACCGGAAGGTGATGTTTTAGAGTACAATGAAAACAAACCTTCAATCAAAGTAAAAGCAAAAGCCGTATATTCCGCTGTAGATTATACAAGGTCGTTTGAAATAATTGAAAATACAGTTTATGATAACTTTGAAGTTGAAGGTCGGGGAGAATATCTAATGGATTGGTTCTTTTATTGTAAAGGAGATATTCTTTGTCCATATGAAACAACAACTGTTGATAAAATAGGTGATGCAGACGGATATCAATATCTTTTTGATATACGTACTTTTGAATCCGATGACGATTGGTATGTTGAATTTGATATGGAAGACAAAAAAGCCGTACTCACAATGAAAGGCGAAAAAGGAACCCGAGTATTTATTGTAAACAGTTATACTTCTAACAAAGAAAGTACAAGATACGGTGTGGTTGTAAGAAGAAAGAACGAAAAAACCGTTTATGGTGCAAAATATACATTTTTTATGAAATAAACATAGTATAATAAGAATGAACATTTTTAATTTTAAGGAGGATGAACAATGATTAAAATAGGATTATTGTCCGGCTGGCATGTACATGCCAAAGGTTATGCACGTGAATTGTTATCAAGTAACAGGGTAGAAATATCCGGCATATGGGACGAACTTCCCGATAGAGGTTCGGCTTGGGCGCAGGAATTAGACACAGTTTTTTATACTGATATGGACGATTTGTTAAATTCGGGTATTGACGGAGTTGTTATCAACGTGCCTACAAACATGCATAGGGAGATAATGATAAAAGCCGCAAAAGCAAAAAAACATATATTTACCGAGAAAGTGCTTACTGACAAAATCGAAGACGCCTTAGCCATACAAAAGTATGTTGTTGACTCGGGGGTTAAGTTTGTAATCTCTCTTCCACATAGAACAATGCCAAAAAATCTATATGCAAAAGAAATAGTTGAATCCGGACTGCTAGGCGAAATAAGCTTGTTCAGGGTTAGAAACGCTCATAGCGGAGCATCGGATAATTGGCTACCCGCACATTTTTATTCAAAAGAACAATGTGGAGGTGGTGCAATGATCGATTTAGGTGCTCATCCTATGTATCTGGCAAGATGGTTAATGGGAAAACCTGAAAAAGTATATTCTGCATTCACATTTGTAACCGGACATGAAGTGGAAGATAACGCCGTTACTGTATTTAAGTATAAAAACGGTGCGGTTTCCATAGTGGAAACCGGATTTGTTACACCGGCGTCACCCTTTTCAATGGAGATTTATGGAACCAAAGGAACACTTTTTGTTGACGGAAAAGACCAAGGGGTTTTACAATCCGGTAGATTGGCTGAAACCGATAAGAAAATTTCCGGATGGTTTCGCCCGTCCACAATGCCGAAACCTTTAAAAAGTGCCGTTTATCAATGGTTGGATGCAATTGAATTCAATGAACCGATTGAGTTTGGTATAAAAGATGCGGTAGAATTAACAGAAATGATGGATAGAGCGTATGCTGCACATGATGCAAACAGTGAATTGGAGTTTTAACAATACTTATAAAATATGATTTTACTGTAAAACTCACCTTTTGTGAACGGAGTGCAATTTTTACAACTTGGTTCAATGTTGGTTCGTTTATAGCAATATAATGTTTTTGCAGTAGAGTCGAAATATATTAATATTAAAAAGAATGTTACAAGGATTCCGGAGGTTTTTATGAACAGTAGGGAGAGAGTTATAAATTCGATTGAATTTAAACCGGTAGATCGTGTTCCGATTGATTTAGGTGGAATGGCGTCCACATCCATAAGCGCATTTGCATATCCGAAATTAAGAGAATATTTAGGACTTGAAAAAAGGCGTTCTATTGTATACGATACAGGACAGATGCTTGCTTTGCCGGAAAAAGACGTACTGGATATATTTCATGTGGATGTGGTTACCACCAACGGAGTATATACCAATGCTTTTGATTGTAGTGATATGTTTGAACCGTATGACTTTAACGGTAGACTTTATGCTTTGGTGCAAGATAAAAATAAATTTACAGTGGATCCCGACGGTACCGTTTGGCAAGGCGCCGGTAGGATGCCACCTTCATCGGTAGTTTTTGACAGTGAGCATGCCGGAAATCCTTTGGACCTAAAAGCTGAACTGTATAAACCCGATTTATCTCGTCTTAAAGATCAAATAAATAATTATAAGCCGGATTATAACGCAATAAAAAAGAAAATAAGTTTTTTAGAAAAGCTCAGGTGTTCAACGGAACGTGCGATTTTTTTAAACGGTGATTCAATTCATTTGGATCTTATAGGCGGTATAGCAAATGGGACAATGTTATGTGTGCTTGAGCCGGATTATATGCATGAATTAAACAAATTGCAAACCGAGTATGCAATTAAAAGGTTTGAAGCTACGTTCAAGCATTATAAAGACTATGTTGATATAATTATGATATCTTCTAACGATTTAGGCACACAAAACACCACATACATGCACCCTGATCTTATAGACGAAATTTATTTTACATACTATAAACAAATGAATGAATATGTAAAGTCTATCGCCCCTAATGTAAAAATTTTCTTGCATTCCTGTGGTGCGGTATATGATTTAATTGAAATAGTAGCAAAAGCAGGTTTTGATATACTAAACCCGGTACAATGGACAGCCGGAGGCAAGTCTTATAAGCAATGGAAAGATAAAGCTCGTAGAAAGATTTGTTTATGGGGTGGAGGTGTTGACAGTCAGCATCTTTTACCGTTAGGTACCGGTGAAGAGGTATATCGGCAGGCTAGAGAAGTTTGCAACTATATGATTCAAGATACAGGATATGTATTTTGTAATATACACAATATTCTGGCTGAAATACCGTCTGAGAATATTGTCGCTTTATATAAAGCGGCATTTTATTCAAACATTGCACAAAGATAAAATTATAGCGTTTTTAAAATCAAGTTTAAAAATGTATCCTATATAAATGACCCACGGCCGCATCGAGCGCCCCCGGGTCGGCGTACATTTTTAAAATCAAGTT
The DNA here is from genome assembly GCA_964547525.1 of uncultured Clostridiaceae bacterium. Classification (GTDB taxonomy): domain Bacteria; phylum Bacillota; class Clostridia; order JAAYHZ01; family JAAYHZ01; genus CAZJOD01. The sequence goes on along the minus strand of CAZJOD010000005.1, from coordinate 35,158 downwards.
TTAAAAATGTATCCTATTAAATCAATAATAATAATACAGCCTCGTTAAATTCCGAGGCTGTAAGTATTTTTTGTAGTTATTACAGTGTTACTCCGCCTAAATTTGTGTCTGCGGCTTCTTGAGCTTTTAATGAAGCCCAGGTGCATTTAAAAATATCATCCGTAGATATAACTGTTTTATGATTAGGATCTTTTATATTGGCGTATATGTCTTCCGTTAATGAAAACGGTCGGCTTTCGGTTTTTACTTCCATAGGAGGAGTATCATCGTTAAAGAAAATCAATTTGTTATCATAAGTGAATACTTCCAATTGCCCTTTTACACCTATAATAATAAATCTGCAGTCTCCATGCGTGGGATAAGCTTTAGGAGTGAGCCAATCTAATCTTATATAAGCGGTACTACCGTTTTCCAATAAAACCGAAGCTTCCGAATGATCGCTGAATTCGTTCAGCTGTGGAAACCCTATATTACCTTGGTAACAGGATTGAATTTTTACTATGTCGCTATCTGCAAGCCATCTGAATACATCCATGTCATGAACTCCCAAATCGTTCATTAAACCGCCGTATAGTTTTTTATTAAAAAACCAAGCCGGCCGTGTCTCAATGTTTAATTTATGTGGTCTTATGGATATCATATTAACAACTTTACCTATTTTACCCTCTTCAATATATTTTTTAGCGGTTAAAACAGGCGGATTGAACCTTTCGGTTAACATCATATACAACTTTGCATCTTTAATTCTTTCATAAGTATGCTTGACACGAAAATAATCTTCTATTGTGGTAACCAAAGGTTTATCCGCTATGACAGGAAATCCTTTTTCCAGAGACTTTATAATGATATCCGCTTTTTCAATATTGACCGATGCCGTTACGATCACATCCGCTCCCGACTTGTCCAGCAACTCGTCCAATGTGTTAAACGCTTTTGCTTTATACCTTTCCACAGAACCGGTCAATACAGCGGGATCACTGTCATATAATCCGACTAATTCGGTTTCTTTGATTTCCAAAGCTTCTTTTAAGAACATATGGATATGAAAGTGGCCTAAGCCTGCAATTGCTAATTTCATATTTCTTTCCTCCGTTAATAAATCATTGTATTAATTATATCATGATTTCACTGCGAAAATTTATAAACCGTACTGTAATTGAAATCCGTACCCACTCAACAGTTTTATGTTTATTGCTTTTTTGTAGTAAAAATTAATGCAGAAAAATCATATCATACTTTTCAATATGTACCCAATTCCAGCCCTTTCTCAATAAAATATCGATAAGTATCGAAATCTACAGTTCCGGGTATGGAATGATCACTATGGAGTATATATCCGAAACCGTTTTTAACTATCGGTATTTTGCTCTCTAATTCTTCATCTATTTGTTTTTTGTCATTTGTATAAAGCTTTCTTACGTCAATACCACCCATTAATGAAATCCGATCTCCGTATTTTTTATGAATACTTAACAAATCCATACCGGCTTTAACTTCTATAACCTGTAAACAATCAATTCCCGCTTCAATCATACCGGGAATCAAAGGGTCTACATACCCGCAAGAATGCATAACTACAGGTAAATTATTACTCTTTGCATAATCTATTGTTTTTTTATGTCCGGGCTTTATTATCTCATCATACATTGCAGGTGACATAAAAGGTCTTTGCTTGAAGCCCATATCTTCATAATACCATATCCCATCCGGCAGGCCTTCTTTATCGAATAATATTTCCTGTAGACGGACTGTTAATGTACTATAAGTATCAACCATGTCTTTAACCCAATCCGGGTCTAAAGCCATGCCTACAAGCATATGTTCATGGCCGCATACGGGGTGCATCGATTCAAAAACATTTATACCCGACCAGAAAAAGAACCTGTTTTCTTCTCGGGCTTTCCTTTTTTCATCTCTATAAGCTTTAAAATTAATTCTCTTTTCATCAGGAACCAATAAAGGTTTTATATGTTCCTCCCAACCTGCCCGGTCCTTTACAAGGAAGTCGACATGTTCAGGTGTTGAATCATGTAATTTATGTCTTCTCAAAAGAGCTCCGTTACCGTCTCTTGTTAATACGGTTTCATCGGTTTCAGAAATAATTTGAGGTACAAAATCCAAATCCGCCGTAAGCTTAAAGGCCCAGCATTCAGACATGTCATAATCAAATATGTCGTATAGATTGTCGTTTGGCTTTACAGATCCTGCCGCTGTCCACATTTTTTTCGTATCACTCCAGAAATGTTCATACAGTCCTATGCGGTCCACAGGTTTTCTATCAAGAATATTTTTTGTTCTTTCATAACTTGTCATCCCTACCATATGAGTACTCCTTTTTTAACTTTCTAATAACAATAATCTTATTATAGCACACTCTAAAGTATAGATAGAAAATTTATTTATTCATCAAAACAAGGCAACAAACGTATGGGGTTATTAAGTATATGTTGCAACTATTATTAAAAATGATATAATATAAAGGATTGCAAAATAAGAAACAAGGGAATTGATGTTTATAAAATGAAAAAATTTGTATTATTTATCAGTACCATATGTATCTTGGCTTTATTATTGGCTTTAAATTACCTATTATGGGACAACCGAAACAAATTGGATTATATAAATACCTTGTCTCAATACAAGGAAGGCAGTAATAAAAGCCTGGACATGTTTCAAAGTGAAAATGATAAATTGAAAAAAGAAAATGAGAGTTACTTAAACACAATTACAACAAACAACATTAGAATGAACAATTATCAAGCTACCATCGATGATTTAAATAAAGAAATGAATAATGTTAAAACAAGATTAGCAGAAAAAGAGACAATGATTGAATTTTTAAAGAAAGTTATGAATACCGAGATGTTTACTAACATCTTAGACAAATGGATTACAAGTATAAATCAGAAAAACTATACCGGTGCTTATGAAGCACAAAATTTGAGAGATGCATTTGATACAAAACAAATTATAGGTTTTGAAAAATTTAAATCTATGTTTGCAAATATTGAAAGAATTGACTTGAAATCTGTGGAAATAAATTTTAATGATGTAAAAAGATTGCAAAATAATGAAGTAGCGTTTATTATGATAACAGATGTGACAAAAAAAGTTAATGATACCGGTGAATCCGGCCAAGAAACATTTTATATGTATGAAGGTGCGAACAGAGCGGTGGTTATTTTTAAATTTAACGATAACAATCAAAGCTGGTACATATACCAGATAAATTTCTACCGCTATAACATGGCCGAACCTCAATAAAATATTTCATTTATTTAACACCAATGTTAAGATTGTGACATATAGATGTAAAATGGTTATATTTTATTGACAAACCGGATATTATACATTAAAATACGCGGAAGTCCAAAAATTAAAGGAGGCAGAATATGCTTTTTAAAAATGAAGGACGAAAGACAAAGAACAAATATAAAATATTACTATTTTTTGTGACGGTTTTTCTGCTAAATAGCGGCTGGGTTGTAAATAGGGAGAAAATTGTTTGCGTGACCGTAGATAATATATCAAAAACGGTTATAACGGCGGCTGATACCGTAGGTCAGTTTTTAAAAGAGCAAGCTATAACGGTTGGTCCGGAAGATCGTATAAATTTGGATTTCGATTATAAACTTCTTGATTTTGAACAAAATAAACTCGTTATAAAAAAAGCGGCTCGTGTAACGGTTGAATATGATGGTGAAACCATATATGTATTAACATACGATGATACCGTACAACAGGTATTGGACAAACTTGGTGTAAAAACGGCTAAAAATGACAAGATATTCGGTTTGAGTCCCGATTCATCCGTAATTGACGGTATGAAAATTAAAATAGTAAGAGTATCTAAGATTGAATCGGTTGAAATTAAATATTTACCCTATGAAACAAAGCTTGTAGAAAATACTAAAATGCTTGCCACAAGCAGGAAAACAATACAAGAAGGTGAAGAGGGAATAGTTAAGGCCAAATATGATATTGTAATGGAAAACGGAGAGATAGTATCAAAAAGTCTGGTTTCCGAGGAAGAAGTAAAACAAGCTGTCACACGGGTAGACGAATATGGAACGTTACTTCAATACAGGCTGCCTTCGGGTGAGGTTTTTACTTACAGTAAAGTTTATGATATGAAAGCGACAGCTTATACTACATCGTTTGAAGAATGTAATAAGACCGACGATCATCCCGCATATGGAATAACATATTCGGGAATACCGGTAAGAAAAGGTATAATTGCGGTGGATCCTAAAGTGATTCCGTTAGGTACAAAAGTATATATACAGACGGTAGGCAGAGGGGAAGATTACGGCTTTTCTTTAGCCGCCGACATAGGAACAGGTGTAAATGGTTATAAAGTTGATTTGTATATGGAAGATAAATCGACGGCACTGCAATGGGGTATAAGAAACGTCAGAGTATATATACTGCAAACACCTGTTGAATAGAAAGGTATTACGAATGAACCGCATTATCGGTTTGATGAAAAAATATAACATATATCCTGTAAAAAGATTGGGACAAAACTTTTTAACAGATGAAAATATGATAAATCGTTTAAAAGATGCCATCTCTCCCGGTTCAGGCGATTATATTATCGAAATAGGTCCCGGGTTGGGAAGTTTGACTGAAACTTTAGCGGGTAATTGCTCTGTCTTATATTGTATAGAGCTGGATACCAAGCTGTTTGAAGTAGTTAATGACAGATTCGGTTCATTCCCCGGATTTTTCTCGGGAAATTTCGACATTTTAGACTTTGATACATCAGCCGAGTTGCCAGGGTATGACGAACATAAAATCAGCACTGTAAAAATAACCGGAAACCTTCCATATTACATTACAACCCCAATTATAATGAAATTTTTAGAATCGAATTTCAATTTTGATTATATGTATTTTATGATGCAAAAGGAAGTAGCTCAGAGGATCTTGGCAGAACCCGGAACAAAGGATTACGGAGCTTTGACAGTAGCGGCCAATTACTACTGTGAAGCAAAGTTTGTAGTTAATGTACCACCCCATTGTTTTATGCCCCAACCGTCGGTACATTCCACTTTCGTGGAGTTCAAAAAAAGAAAGGTTCCCGGAGTTGAAGTAATAGATAAAGAGCTCTTTTTTAAGGTGGTAAAAGCTGCTTTTAACCAAAGGCGAAAATGCTTGATTAACGCTTTGACAAATAGTCCGTTATTAAATTTTTCAAAAGAAGAAATAGTAAAATCAGTATCTTGTGTAGTTACGGATGAAAAAATAAGAGGGGAATGCCTTGATATAAATACATTTGCCAAATTATCGAATATTTTATACGGCAGCTAATCTACTAATATCAAGTAATATCTTAATACTTATATTGTAACAATTCTATAGTTTTAATCGTGTTGTTGTCTGTTGTCCCGGCATATAACAACATTTTATACATATAAATAAAACATAAAATTGTTCGGAGATGAATTATGGATAAATCATACGATTTGATGTTACATAAAGTTAACGATACCAAACAGGTTGCCGGATTAGTCTCGATTATCAGACAAAATGAAGAAAAAACTAATATCAAAATCAGGATTTGGGACTTATATGAGGGTTCTTTTATTTTTTATGTCGGAAATAACACCGATAAAATATATAAACAGATCCATAAGTTCAACTGGTCAAAACCGTATATTAATTTTGATGTGACTGTTGATACTTTAATTATTGATTCGGTGTTTGTCATTAATAATAATAATAAAATTGAATTGATTAATGATATAAATACGATTAACCCGATTATCGACATTTTGACAGGTGTGAGCGACAAGGTCGAAAAAAATAAAAATTTTCTATCAGAAACATTAGTATTGGATAAATTACCCGAACCACCTGTTTTAAGTGTAAATTGGACCGGTGATGAAGATATTGTCGATGAAAAAGCGGTAGGTATGTCCGATACTAATAATCCTCAAATTATACACATTCAAGAAAAAAGAGAAGATACCCCGCAACAGTCTGAGGAAGAACATGTTAGTCGGGATATACCAAATCCTAATATCCCTAAACCTGATCGGCAGGAAGATGAGATGCGTGAGCTTCCCGATCTGCCTTTTGATCTTGAGCAATTTAAAGATAGATACGGAGATACTTGTCTTAACATAATCGAATACAGGAAGTCATTGGAAAGACAATTTGAACCCTATAATCCGTTTTCAGCTGAAAGAGAGGATTATATGTGGTGGAAAGTGTTGAATCCGGTACAATTGCATGAGTTACTGATTAGCTCGGGTATAAAAATAAGGAATTTCTTTGATGCGAATGTTATGATGTGCTTTTTTAGGCACGGTTTTCTTATTTGTGGAGTTTATGAAGACAATGAAGGTGATATATTACTGGTGTTCGGTTTCCCGTCGATTTTAAACTCGGAACAACAGCCCTTTAAGAATAACTCGGTATGGGTTCGAGACCATGGTAGACAAAACGGCATTGAGGGATATTGGTTAATATATTATGATCCTGAAACAACCGAGTTGCTAAGCTGGGATGACGAATAAGACAATAATGATAATGTTTTATAATATAACCGAATTTAGTATATGTTGTTTTGATACCTGTATTATAATAAAATCAGAGATCATTATGTGTTTACTTTTTTTATTAAATGTATAATCTTCTATGCAGTGCTGTCCCGATATGGTATAATTGAAAATATCATATGTTTTTATGGGGAGTGATACCGGAGTGAATAGCGTCAACAAGACCGTGGTTAGAATAGCAGGAAAAGAATACTATGTAAGAAGCATAGAAAGCGATGAATACATACAGAGATTAGCCTTATATTTGGATAAAAAGATGGGTAAAATACTAGAAAGCAGCAATAAGCTGAGTACTTCCATGGCGGCGGTTTTAACGGCACTTAACGTCACTGATGATTTCTTTAAATCTCGAGAAAAAGTCGTATCACTGGAAGAAGAGCTAAAAATAAAGAAAGAAAAGCTTGTTTCGCTGGAGAATGAAAAAAACAGATTGCATGCCGAACGCGAAGCTCTGATCAATGAGTTAAACGAGCTAAAAATAGAACTGGTAAAAAGTGAAACCGAGTTGAAGGAAGTACGTAATAATTATAATAAAAATTATAGAAAATAACCTCAGGAGGATTCCATGTCAGGTGTGGAGTTATTGGCTCCCGCAGGTAGTTTCGATTCTTTGAAAGCTGCGGTAAATGCGGGGGCGGATGCTGTATATGCAGGTGCGAAAAATTTTAACGCCCGGGTGGGCGCAGATAATTTCGATGAACAGGCACTTTCGGAAGCAATTGATTATTGTCACACCGGAAGTGTTAAATTTTTTTTGGTGCTAAATACTTTAATACACGACGAAGAGATGACCGGAGCGTTAAAGCTTCTGGAGAAAGCCTGTAATTACGGTATAGATGCTGTTATAGTACAGGATTTGGGGCTGATGTATAATATAGCCCGGTTTTTTCCTCGATTAGATTTGCATGCAAGTACTCAATCTACCGTTTATAACTTGAACGGGGTTTTGGAGATGCAAAGACTAGGTGCTAAAAGGGTCATTCTGGCAAGAGAATGTTCTATAGATAAAATAAGATATGTTTCACAAAGCAGTCCGATAGAGACCGAGATTTTTGTTCATGGAGCCATGTGTGTCAGTTATTCGGGGCAGTGTTTGATGAGCAGCTTTATAGGTGAACGTAGTGGAAACCGTGGGAAATGTGCACAACCTTGCAGGCTGCAATACACTATGACACATAACGGTAAAAAATCGAACACAATGAATGAAAAAAAGAGTTATTTATCTTTGAAAGACTTGTGTATGATAGAACGACTTCCTGAGTTGTTATCGACGAGTATAAAAAGTCTAAAAATCGAAGGTCGCATGAGAAGCCCGGAATATGTGGCTTGTACAGTCTCGATTTATAGAAAATATATAGATCTGGCATATTCCGACCCTGATAACTTTCGTGTAGATCCGAAAGATATGAACGATCTGTTGATGATATTCAACAGAGGTGAGTTGTGGTCCGGATACGCATTTGACAAAAACTTTAAAAGTATGGCCGCATCTAATACGGCAGGTAAAGAAGGTATATACGCGGGTACAGGATACAAAGCCGATAGACCGGGTTTAATTAAAGTTTTACTGGAAACTGATATTACCAATGGAGACGGAGTGTATCTATACGGAGAAAACCGAAAAAGGTCAGGATTATATATATCATATATTTTAGATGAAAAAGGTCGTAAGGTAGATGGTGCTCAATCGGGAGATACGGTTATTATAGGGTATTGCAAAGATATTTTAGGGGATAAATTTCAAGTGTATAAAACATATGACAAGACCCTGATTAACCGTATGAAAAAAATAATCGGAAAAGGACCGTATAAAAATAAAAAAGATACTTTGAATGCATACTTTCAAATGGAAATCAATAAACCTCCGATATTAATTGTTACCGATGAAAGCGGTGACGAAGTTCGTATTGAAGGTGATACAATCGCCACAAAAGCTATAAACAAGCCTATATCTGAAGAAGATGTGGTAACAAGACTACGAAAGACCGGCAGTACAAGCTACCGGTTCAATACCATCGAATGTAAAATGGGAAACGATTTGTTCATCCCGCTGACAAATATTAATGAAATGAGAAGAAAAGCTGTTGAGAAGCTGGACAGATTGAATGAAAAAACCCCTATTTTATTAAGCCGTATATCTGATTTTCCTCCTGCGGCGGCAATACCGGGAAAAAGCTCATTTACCGGCGTACCTTTATTAAACGGTTATTTTTATTTATATGATTCGGATATGGATTATTCGGAATTGGATCTTGATGAAATAACTTTACCCATGTCGGAGCTTGATGAATCGACTATTGAGTCTTTAGCGAACATACTTAAGAAAAAGAACAAGAAACTCTATCTTAGTATACCGGGTGTACCGGATGAGAATGCGTATCGAACTGCTTCGAACCTGCTAAAATCCGGTTCTTTAAGAGCAGTTGACGGAATATACGCAGGAACGACAGGGGTTGTTAATATGCTACTACAAGCAAGCCGGTATAGTGTTTTAGGTGATATCGGTTTAAATGTGTTTAACGGGTATACTTTTAATTATTTGATTGAGAGAGGTTTAAAAAGGGTTACCGCATCGGTCGAATTAAATAAACATGAATTTATAAAGATTGCCGATTTGGCACCGGCTAAAACCGAGGTGACGGTATACGGACAAATACCGGTTATGACCACTGCTTTTTGTCCCGTTGGAGGTGCCGGATTTTGTAAAGATATAAAACCCGGAGGCTGCAAGGTGGGAAAAAACAACTTTTCTTTGATTGACAGGAAGGGGAAAGTATTTGATCTGATTAATGATAAAGCCGATTGTGGGGGAATAGTATTGAATTCGGATCGTTTGTTCATAACCCATGATATAAAAATCGGGTGTAACAGGTTATGTTTTTATAAAGAGAGTTATGACGATATTAAAAGAATTATAGATGCGTATAAAAATAAGCGGATGTTAGATTTTTTTGATTCGGTAACAACAGGACATTGGAAAAGGGGAGTATAACAGATGGTTGACAAAGTGAATGTAAAAATACAATTGTGCAGAGAAGGAGCGGTATTACCGACCTATGCAAACCCGTACGACGCGGGTATGGATGTTTATGCGGCTGAAGATTGTATAATAAAGCCGGGTGAAACTGTAAAGGTTCCTACAGGTATAAAACTTGCAATACCACCGGGATATGAAATGCAAATCAGACCTAGAAGCGGTATATCTTCAAAAACCTTGTTGAGGATACCAAATTCCCCGGCTACAATTGATGCGGGATATCGAGACGAAGTGATGGTTTTAGTATACAATGCTTCAGATAAAAGTTCTGATGAGATCCGTTTTATTACCGATACGGGAAATAAAACCGGTAATTACTTTATTAAACGTGGTGAACGAATTGCACAATTTGTATTGGTTGAAATACCGGTTGTCAATTGGGAGCTGACTGACGATGTGAAAAAATTTGGGGAGGACAGAGGCGGAGGTTTCGGATCGTCCGGTGTTTAAAAATTATTTTGCAACTAATTTCACGTGTGCTATAATATTTATGAGGTTTTTACGATGTTAAAAGAGTATATGACTGTCGGTAAGTGTGGTGTATATGAGACGGTTGAAAAAAAGTCAAGATTCATTGCAACCGTTTGCCATGTAACAACACCGGAAGAGGCACAAAACTTTATAAATTCTGTAAAAAACGATTACATCGGGGCAAGTCATACGGTTTATGCATACAGTACCGAACAACCGGTTTTTATGCAAAAATACTATGATGACGGTGAACCCGGGGGTACTGCCGGCTTACCTGTGATGGAGGCTATTAAGAAAAACAGATTGACAAATATTTGTGTAACGGTTACAAGGTATTTCGGAGGAATTTTATTAGGTGCGTCAGGGTTGGTTCGAGCTTATGGAAAAAGCGCTTATAAAGGCATAGAAGCTGCCGGAGTTGTGAAAATGACACCCCATATACCGGTTGGCATAACAGTTGAATACGGAGATTACGGTAAAATAGAAAACTATATCAATGTAAACGGTTTAACAAAAGAAGAGACTGCTTTTAAAAGTGACGTTGAAATAGATTTGATTTTACCGGAAGAAAAAACGGAATACATTGCAATCCAATTAACCGAATTGACCTCGGGACGAATCCTTATAACGAAAAAAGCCGCTGTTTATAGAGCGGTTAACTTATAAATTTAAATTGAACAAAGGTGGTTTTAATTATGTCCGGACATTCAAAATGGGCAAATATCAAACATAGGAAAGAAAAGTCTGATGCACAAAAAGGTAAAATATTTACAAAGCTAGGCAGAGAAATATTAGTGGCGGTTAAATCGGGAGGTGCCGACCCCGAGAATAATTCACGTTTAAAAGATGTAATCGCTAAAGCAAAATCGGCTAATATGCCTAATGATACTATAAGCAGAAGCATTAAAAAAGCTGCAGGGGATAATGACAATGCAAGTTATGAGGAAGTGGTTTATGAAGGGTACGGGCCCGGAGGGGTGGCTGTTATTGTTAATACCATGACCGATAATAGGAACAGAACCGCAGGGGATATACGGCATTTATTCGATAAGTATAACGGAAATCTCGGTACGACCGGTTGTGTGTCTTTTATGTTTGACAAAAAAGGTGTCATTATAATCGAAAAGAAAAGAGAGATTGATGAAGATGAAATAATGATGCATGCCTTAGAAGCCGGAGCTGAGGATTTTACAAGTGAAGAGGACTATTATGAGGTAATCGCTTCGACTCAGGATTTTTCTTCGGTCAGAGAAGAGCTTGAGGCTAAAGGATACGACTTGTTATCGGCGGAAATATCCATGATACCGCAAACATATACTAAGCTTACAAATGAGAGCCATATAATAGCTATGGAAAAATTAACCGACGCATTAGAAGATTTGGATGATGTACAAACCGTTTATCATAACCGGGAACAAGACGATTAACAAATGTTTTCGCCTTGATTTATATGATGTAAAACAATAATTATAAGAAGGTGTTATAAATGATAAAAACAGGATTGGTCTCAATAAGTTTCAGAAAGTTTTCGCCGGAAAAAATAATCGGCATGGTTAAAAAAGCGCAATTGGATGGTATTGAGTGGGGAGGAGATATACATGTTCCTCATGGAGATGTCCAAACAGCCAAAGATGTGAGAAGATTGACACTGGAAGCCGGATTAGAAATTGCAGCTTACGGTTCTTACTATCGTGTAGGTTGTGAGAAAGAGTATAACTTGTCATTTGACGCTGTTTTACATAGCGCACAAGCTTTAGGTGCACCGTTAATCAGAGTCTGGGCCGGTAACATACCGAGTGTAAAAGCCGATGATGCATACAGAGAGAATATGATAGCCGAAACCGGACGAATAGCGAAAGCGGCAGCCGAGATCGGCATTCAAATAGCGTATGAATTTCATGCGAATACTTTGACCGATACAATAGAATCGACTATGGATCTTTTAAATAGAAGATCGAACTGTAATGTATATTCTTACTGGCAGCCTCCTATAGGTACAATCGAGAGTGAACAGATGGGAATGTTAGATCAAATAAATAAATATTTAACAAACATACATGTTTATCACTGGCAAGATAGAGAGAGGATGCCCCTAAACAACGCTTTGGACAGATGGAAAAGACTAATGACAAAAATTAAAACTTATAAAGGTGATCGTTATGCTATGATAGAATTTGTTAAAGATGACACCGAAGAACAGTTTTATAGTGATGCGCAAGCTTTGAAAGCTATAGTCCGATAATTTTTAATGCTTTTATTTTAATTATATTGAAAGGCCGGGTGTTTGCTTTTGAAACACACGAGCTAAAAATAAAATATTAAGCGTAACGGAAAACGTCGAATCTTTGATTTATCAATATAATTTCTAGTATTTGCTAAATTCTATTAGGAGGTTTTTATGCAGAGAATATACTTTGACGTTCACACTGCATTAGGTAGAAAATCCACCCGTGATTTACGATTTCCATATAAATGCGCCGATTTGATCGGGGATATGGAATATTACCGTATACATGGTGCCTTGTTTAGAAATGAGGAAAGTACCGATTATAATATTTTTGAAGGCAATAAACAGTCTGTGTCATGGACCGAAGAGAACGATAGATTATACACGGCTGTCACATTGATACCTAATGTGGAATTCGAATGGGATGAAGACGATTATTATAATCGGTTGAACAACTCAAAAATCAAGGCAGTTCATTTGGCACCTAAAAAAATGAAACACCTTTTTTCTCCCGGAGCCATGAAAAAATGCATCGAGCGTATTGCAACAAAAGGTTTGCCTGTTATAATGTCTGCAACCGAAACCGGCTGGAATGAATTGGAACTATTTTTAGAAGCTTATCCTGAGTTAAAAGTGATTTTAACCGATACGTCATGGGGTGGCAATCGTTCTTTGTTTTCCTTGCTGGAACGTTATCCCGGACTGTATTTTGAGATATCATCCAATCAAGCCAATGACATATTGGAGATAACAAAACAGTATTTCGGCATCGAAAGGGTAATGTTCGGGAGTAATTATCCGTATAAAATCATGGGAGGGTTAAAAGCTCTAGTGGAATACTCCCGATTAACCGAAAGCGAAAAAAACGCCGTTGCATGCGACAATGCGTGTCGAGTATTAAATATTGATAAAACCCGCCTTACTGAATTTAAAGGTCAACCGTTGTTTGATGAAGTAGCAAACACTATGGACCGGGGAGAACCTTTGTCAAACTTTGAAGTAATCGATGCTCATGCGCATATGGCAGGTGAAAGGCATTATTCGGTAAGCGATCTTATTATGAAGAATTCCGACGCAAAAAGCATGGTTCAATCGATGAATGACTTGGGCATAGACCTTACATTAACCGTTCCGTGGGAAGGTATTTCAATAAACGGTACTCGTGCGAACGAGACATGTGTCAAGGCTATGAACGATTACCCCGGTCGGTTTTTATGTTACGCCTCATGTAATCCTAATTATTCCGAGGAGCTTGATACGGTCATACCTGAGTTTCATGAGAAAAATACCGGTTTTATCGGAGTAAAACCGTACTATCCAAAACATTCGTACGATGTGTTAGGTGAAAGGTATAAAGAGTGGTTCGAATATGCAAACAAAAGAAAAATGCTCATGTTACTGCATACAGGGGTCTCTAACATTCACTTGAAAATCCCTGAATTATGTAAACGTTATCCGGATATAAGTATTTTATTGGCACATAGTGCAAGTAGCTACGACAATGCCGATTTACTGATAGATATAGTAAATAAATTTGATAACGCTTATTTGGAAATTACATATACATCTCTAACAAGAGGAATTATTGAATATATGGTGCAAAAATCCGGAGCCGATAAAGTTATATTCGGTACAGATACACCTATGAGAGATCCGGCACCTCAGCTGGCATGGATCGCTTATGCAAGGATATCCATAGATGATAAACAGAAGATAATGGGGAAAAATATAAAAAGATTGTTGAATAGAATTAAATATAAGGAGGACTAATGAAAACTTCGTTTCCCGAATCGGTAGCGGTTGGAGTTTTGTTTTCCACCCGTTACTGGAATCAAGCGGATATGACCGATATCTTTATGGAAGTACAAAGTTCTTTATCCGATTATATAAAAGAATATCAAAAAATAAATTTTGAATTTTACTTGATAAAAGATCATGAGAGCTTTGAAAAATTTTATTACAGAACAAAAAACAATCCGGTTGTTTTAATACCTATGAGCGGGGGGATTCAGCCCTGGATGCTAAAAGTAGGGCAAAGCGCCGCATTTACCGTGATAGTACAAGGATATTACAATAGTTTCTTCAGTGAACGGGTAACTTCATGTTTAGTGGAGAAAAACGCTCCTCCGGCTCTTACCGATACTTACGCCGTACTAAAGCGTACAGGTATGCAAGTAATGTTAGCATTATCAATACCACAAATATTTAATAACTTAAAAGCTTATCTTACAATGATACAGCTGCGTGGTATGTCGATACTGTTTGCGGGTGAACCGGAACCTTGGGTAATAAGTAGTGTCAGGACAGGTAAAGAAATAGAAGAAAGATTCGGAATTAAAACGCTAGGAATCACATTGGATGAATTACAATCACGTTTTTATAAAGCCGATCCGCAAAAAGTTTCAAAAATAGCAGACGAATGGTTATTAAAAGCTGAAGAAACCATTGAACCGAATAAGGACGATATATATAAAGCAAGTGCTTTACAACAATCAATCTTTGACTTGATGGATGACTATCAAGCCGATTGTTTTTGTGCAAAATGTTTTGAGTTAATAGGTAAAATAGATACCACGGCATGCTTGGCTTTATCCTTCCTTAACAGCTCCGATGCTTATTGTGGTGCGTGCGAAGGGGATTTAGATTCGGCCGTTTCTTTGATTATCATGAAAAAACTTACCGGTATGAGTCCATGGATGGCAAATCCTATCGTATTAGAACAAGACAAACTGACATTAGCTCATTGTTCCGCTCCTTTTGAAAACGGGTACGACCGTTTGACATTAAGGTCACATCACGAATCCAAAAAAGGTGTGAGCCCTCAAGTGGAGCTTCCTGTAGACCGTACGGTAACAATAATGCGTATAGGTAACCATATGAATAATATTCAGTTTTTTACCGGAAAAGCGTTGCGAAATCCTGATATTAACACTTGTAGAACAAGGCTTCAAATACAGGTTGACGATTTGCAGTCTTATATGGAAAAGACACTAGGATGCCATTATACTATGGTATATGGAGATCATACCGAATTATTAAAGATATTTTCAAAGCTTGCAAGACTAACGATTATTTAGAAAAGAAATATGTAATGTCACTGCAATTATTCAATTACAGTTCAGTTTATGAGTTTTTGCAATGAAATCTTTATAATATTAATAATAAATAACAGATGATATTAATATCGAAAGGGGTGAATCTATGCGATCGGATTTTTATTCTTATAAGGAAAAATCCGTAGCTGATTTATTATGAGAGAAGTCTTTAATTTTAATAATTTAGAAGAATTAAAGGAATATATGGATAATAACGGTATAGATATACCGGTTTCTGAAGATTTGGATATATTCAAGAAAAAAGTAAATATAGGGAATATAACGGCACCTAATGCAATAGCTGTAAATCCTATGGAAGGTTGTGACGGTAACCCGGACGGAACACCTTCGGAGCTAACATTACGAAGATATGACAGGTTCTCAAAAGGAGGTGCAGGCTTAATATGGGTTGAAGCGGTTGCCGTAGTACCTGAAGGAAAAGCGAATCCCAGGCAATTATTTATAAACGAAAAAAATTCTTATTCATATAAAGATATGTTGGATACCATAAGGAAAAATGCCGTTGAAAAATTCGGAAACGATAATAACCCTGTTGCTATTATGCAGCTGACACATTCCGGGCGTTTTTCACGTCCGTACAACCGACCGGAACCGGTTTTAGCCTGTAGGGTTCCTTGTTTGGATGAAAAATATAAGATCGATGATTCGGTAAAAATAATAACTGACGAAGATCTTGAGAAATTGGAAGACGAATTTGTAAAAGCTGCGGTTTTGGCGGAAAAAGCCGGGTATGACGGAGTTGATATAAAATCCTGTCACAGATACCTTATATCGGGTTTACTTGCCGCACATACTCGCCCGGGTAAGTACGGAGGAGATTTTGAAGGCAGAACTCGTTTCTTACTCAATATTATCGATAAAGTAAAATCGGCTGTAAGTAAAGATTTTATAGTAACGTTACGAATGAATGCTTATGACGGAATAGCTTGGCCTTACGGGTTCGGCGTAAAAAAAGACGATCCTGCAACCCCTGATTTCCATGAGCCGATCAAATTATTAAAAATACTTGAAAGCAAAAAGGTGGAAATAGTCAACATAACAATGGGTACTCCGTATTATAATCCTCATGTAAATCGTCCATACGATTCAGGTGGTTATGAACCTCCTGAGCACCCTATAAAAGGCGTGGAAAGGTTGATAAAGGGAATTGCCCGGTTGAAAAAAGAAACCGTCGACATGAAATTTGTAGCAACCGGATATACTTGGCTCAGAGAATTGGCGGCATTTGCAGGAGCAGGGGTGTTAAAAAACAATATGGCGGATTTTATCGGATTTGGAAGACAAGCATTCGCTTACCCGGATTATGCCGAAGATCTTTTGTCCGCAGCAGGTATGCAAAGAAAAAAATGCTGTATCACATGTGGAAAATGTACCGATTTGATGCGAGCCGACACAGTAACCGGCTGTGTTGTAAAAGACGGTAGGGTTTATGCACCAATATATAAGGATGTGGTAAAGCTATGATAAAGACAGCCGTAATAACCGGAGTATCAAGAGGAATAGGAAATGCCGTCGGTGTTTCGTTAGCCCGGGAAGGGTATGCGATAGCCGGCATAGGTAACAGTCCGGAAGATAAAGTAAAAGAATATTTGGATTGTATAAGACAATATGGAAATGGCTTGTTATATGTTCAAGGAAGCGTTTCCGATTCAAAAATGAGAGAAAAACTTTTGGAGGATACATTGAATCGGTTCGGAAGGATTGACGTTTTAGTTAATAATGCCGGTATTGCTCCGCCTTCACGAACAGATATATTAAAAACCGATGAGAATAGTTATGATACCGTTATGGAAATAAATTTAAAAGCGACCTTTTTTATGTCGCAAATCTGTGCAAATAAAATGATCGAATCGATAGGACAAATGCCGGAGTATAAGCCTGTTATTATTAACATATCATCGGTTTCCGCATATACATCGTCGGTAAATAGAGGAGAATACTGTATATCTAAAGCGGGTATGTCTATGGTTACATTGCTTTTCGCCGACAGATTGGCGGAATATGGAATTAATGTATATGAGATCAGACCGGGAATCATCGCTACCGATATGACATCCACCGTAAAAGAAAAATATGACAAACTTATAAATGAAGGCGTAACACCTCTAAAAAGGTGGGGAACACCCGATGATATCGCTGATGCCGTATCTGTTATAACATCCGGGAAACTTGGGTTTTCTACGGGTCAGATACTTAATATAGATGGAGGATTCCATATTCGAAGATTGTAAAAAGGAGGACTTCGTTTAAATGAAAACCGATGTATTGATAGTCGGTCCTAATGTTTTAAAGGTGCATCGTCTGCATACTGTGGTTGTAGGTTCAGGTGCCGCAGGGCTAAATGCTGCCGATTGTTTATATAACAATGGAATTACCGATATCGCACTTGTAACCGAAGGCATAAAAATGGGTACATCGAGAAATACCGGATCGGACAAGCAAACATATTATAAATTATCTGTGGCGGGAGACAGTCCTGATTCGCCTTTAGAGATGGCAAAGGACCTTATGAACGGTGGATGTATGCATGGTGATATCGCTTTGGCCGAAGCGGCCGGTTCATTTAAAGCTTTTGCCAAATTAATTGATTTGGGTGTACCTTTTCCACATAATGAATACGGTGAATATGTAGGGTATAAAACCGATCATGATTTAAAGGGAAGAGCCGTATCGGCCGGGCCTTTAACGTCAAAGTATATGACCGAAGCTTTGGAAAAGACGGTTTTAGCCAAAGGAATAAAAATCTTTGACGGAGTTATGATAATCGGTATTATAACCGAAGGTTCGGATGAAAAGAAATGTATAGGATTGGTCGGCTTGGACGAAACAACCGAAGGCTCTGTATCGGATAAATTTATTTTGTTTAATTGTACTAATGTAGTTTATGCTACCGGAGGACCCTCAGGTATGTATAAATCCAGTGTATATCCGGTGAGTCAGACCGGTTCTAACGGTATCGCATTTGAAGCGGGTGTATACGGTATGAATGTGACAGAGTCCCAGTACGGGATTGCATCCGTTAAATTCAGATGGAATTTATCAGGCAGCTATCAACAGGTTATTCCGCGATATATATCAACCGATCAAAAAGGTCAGGATAAAAAAGAATTTTTAAGCGAGTATTTTAAATCACCTAATGATGTGCTTACAGCGGTGTTTCTAAAAGGGTATCAATGGCCCTTCGATCCAAAAAAGATAAAAGATCAAGGTTCGTCACTGATAGATCTTATAGTATACAATGAGATCCACAACAAGGGCCGAAGAGTCTTTTTGGATTTTATAAAAAATCCCGAAGTGGCTTGTAAAGACGGTGAATTTGATTTTACGCTTTTAAGTGATGAAGCTTATGAATATATGAAAAAATGCGATATTCTTTTCGGCACTCCTTTAGAACGGTTAAAGAAAATGAATGAGCCGGCGTATATGTTGTATAAAGAAAACGGAATCGATCTTGAAAAGGAAATGCTAGAAATTGCCGTTTGTGCACAACATAACAACGGAGGTTTGTGTGCGAATAAATGGTGGGAAAGCAATATTCAACACTTTTTCCCTATTGGAGAGTGTGCGGGCACATTCGGAGTATACCGTCCCGGAGGTTCGGCTTTAAATTCTACACAAGTTTCGGGTATGAGAGCCGCCGAATATATTTCGGCAGTGTACCGAAACCAACCTTTAAGAAACGATTTGTTTTTAAAAGCCGGGTTAAAAGATATACAAAGAATAGTAAAAACGGCCGGATCTATTTTATCCCGTAAATCCGATGTATCTACAGTTTTACAGCAACGAGAAAAAATCGGAGAAATAATGTCTAAAACCGGAGCTCATGTCAGGAACATTGAAGAAATTGATAAATGCATATTACAATTGGAACATACTATTAAAAACTTTCAACAGTATGTCAAAATTAAAGAGGTATCCGAATTAGGTCAGGCATTGAGAATTAAAGATATGACCGTCACGGCTTATGTTTATCTGCAAACTATAAAAGACTATGTATTAAACGCCGGACAAAGCAGGGGATCATATTTAATTCTATATGAACCTTTTGAAGAGATTAATGATCGTTTGTTTGAAACAATAAATATAGATAACGGTGAATCAAATGAAATCGTTCAATATGTGAAATATGATTGCGAAAACGTATCTTGTCAATTCTTCAGAGAAAAAGTGAGATCTGTTCCTCAAAGGGACACATGGTTTGAGACTGTATGGAATAAATATTTAAAAAAAGACATATATTCATAAACAGATGAAGCTATCTAAATAAAATAATAGATATGAAAAAATGAATAATTTTCCTTGCCTAATATACAAATGAGTTATATAATGTAAAAAGAGGTTAAAAACATAGTTCTCATTCGTAAATCGGATGACCTTACAAGGTCGTCTTCAAAGCAAAGGAGGATATTTCAATGTTTAGGAAATGGTTGTGTCTATTTCTTGTATTCGCCGTAACATTCACTTTTACGGCTTGTTCTCAACAGGAATCCGAAGAACCTGATGTTACAACAACAACGACGGAACAAACTGCAAAACCCGAAACCCAAGTGACTACAACAAAGGCTCCTATAGTGACTACTACCGCTCAAACGACTATAATGCCGGTCAATCCGTTTGCGGAAAAAATGGAGATAAGTTGGTTATGCGGTACATACACTTCTCACCTGTATGAAGAAGGAAGATGGGATGAGTTGGAGTTGGAGGAAAGGTTTAATGTGGATTTAAAGCTATGGAACATCTTAGTTCACTCGGGACAAATGGAACAAGTGGAAATGATGTTAGCGGCAGGTGACGTACCGGATTTCGGATTTTATTACAAAGACGGATATGTAATGTATGAGCAAAAATTAGCCAGATCGGTACCTGAAGCTTATATCAGGTCATATATGCCGAGTTTGGCTAAAATGTTCGATGAAAATCCCCTTATATGGGAATTTAACAAAGTTGAAGGTAAACCCGGAGAATATTACGGTCTTAACATGGTATTAAATACATATGCAAGATCGGATAACGTACCGTTATGGAATTTGGATTGGCTGGAAAGCTTAGGATATGTTCTGAATGAATTACAAGAATGCGATTATCCGTCTGAAGGATTCCATTCCATGTTTAAAGGCAGTCTATATTTTTCATCTACAGTCTTTACTATAGATGAAGTGTCTGAAATATTCAGAGCTTTTACCGAAGACGATCCGGATGGAAACGGAGTGGATGACACTTTTGCATATCCTGATTCAAATTCATGGTATGACCGTACAATATACGGTATGTTCGGTATAGATAAAAATAACACTGTATTTTACAAGGATCCCGTAACCGGTGATGTCGTCCCGTATTATGGGCATGTGTACTATAAAGAATACCTTGCTTGGTTAAGTGATATGAAGCAAAAAGGATATGTTACCGGCCTTCCCGGAGTTAACCCGTGGGTTGACGAATTGGCGTCCTCTTTGAGTACCGGAAAATACGGATTCTGTAACATGAGAATTTCCAGGATAAATACAAATTATGGTAATGATGTAGGCACATGGCCGCCGATGTCCATATTGGAGAATATCGATTCAAAAGCAAGATTTGTTATAACATCACCTATGGGTGAAAACGGAGGGCTTATAACTTACGGATATACTCCTGCACAGTCAAATCGTGCTTTCATTTTCGGAATAGACGTTACCGACGCTAAACTGGAAAGAATTTTGCAACTTTATGAATACTCGTGCTTTGGAGAGGATTGGTTTAAATATCGTTTTGGTATTGAGAATGTACATTATAAATGGAGCGGTGAACCTTTTAAAAGTGCTATGATCATGACTCCGTTGGACAAAATACCGAAAAAATATAAAGGAACTGTTGATATGGGTCAATTTGGGAACACAAATTTCCATGTGGATTCTGATATTTCCATGAATTATGAACCTACATGGGTACAATTTGCAGAATATTTCTATTCAAGATACACTTTTGATGAAATATTCTTAAGACCGTACAAACTTTATGACAGATCCACAATGCCTTTGGAAGTATACGAAGAATTCAGACTGTTATATCAAGCAACCAGTGCACAGGTATTTGCCGTAAGAAACGATCTGGAAGGCAGGATGAACAGAGGAGAAATAGCGAATATGGATGCCGAGTGGAGTCAATATATCGATCAATTGTATGCTGCGGGTTTGGAAGATTGGATAAAAATATGGAATCGTGATGACATCAAGACATATAGTGAGTTGGTAAATCCCAAGTAGTAATACCGAAAGATTCTAAACAGTTACCAAAATACCAAGCTTTATATTAAAAACAATACTGAAAGCAAGCCTTTAGGCTTGCTTTTTTATTCTGTTTACAGATGCAACATCAGTATAAAAGTTGAGATATGCATTTGCATTGCATAATAAATAGGGATACATTTTTAAAATTTTATTTTAAAAAAGTCACCGGCCCGGGGGACGCTCGATGCGGCCCGCGGGGCTTATTCTGTTTACAGATGCAACATCAGTATAAAAGTTGAGATATGCATTTGCATT
>CAZJOD010000005.1:0-13120 GCA_964547525.1 uncultured Clostridiaceae bacterium | reverse complement strand
AATAAATAGGGATACATTTTTAAAATTTTATTTTAAAAAAGTCACCGGCCCGGGGACGCTCGATGCGGCCACGGGGCTAACAAACAAGATACATTTATAACATCAGTATAAAAGTTGAGATATGCGTTTGCATTGCATAATAAATAGGGATACATTTTTAAAATTTTATTTTAAAAAAGTCACCGGCCCGGGGACGCTCGATGCGGCCACGGGGCTAACAAACAAGATACATTTATAACATCAGTATAAAAGTTGAGATATGCGTTTGCATTGAATAATATAGATGGTATAATGATGTAAAAGGGCTTGTTTTGTAACTTCTATGCGTTGTTATACGAACATATCGCATAGATAATAATCATAAATTATTAAATAGTGTATAAACGGAGGGTAAGTATGACAAATAAAATTTACGGTCTGGGTATAGTAGGAGCCGGTAATATAAGCAAACTACATGCAACTGTAGCTAACGACATAGAAGGAATGAAGGTAGCCGCTGTTGCGGATATTGATATTAACAGAGCCAAAGCTTTCGCAGATATGTATGATTGTGAGTATTACACCGATTACAATGAAATGCTCAAATCGGATAAGGTGGATATTGTATCGGTTTGTACACCAAGTTCGTTACATTCATCTGTAAGTATAGCCGCAGCTTGTGCGGGTAAACATTTAATCGTTGAAAAACCGCTGGATGTGACCCTTGAAAGAATTGACGGAATTATAAAAGCATGTGAAGAAAATAATGTTGTGTTATGTCCCATTGTACAGCATCGGTTCGACGAAGATGTTATGGCTTTAAAAGAAGCATTGGATGCGGGTAAAATGAAGAAAGTTCTTTACGGATCATGTAACGTTAAATGGTGGAGAGATCAAAATTATTATGACCAAGGGGGATGGAGAGGTACATGGAAATATGACGGCGGAGGCGCTTTAATGAACCAATCCATACACTATATCGATCTTTTAATTCATTTATTAGGGCCTATAGACGAAATTTATGGTAGATGTGCAACTTTAGGGCATGAAAGAATGGAAACCGAAGATTTGGCTGTTGCGGTGTTAAAATTTAAGAACGGAGCATTAGGGTTAATTGAAGGAACCACAGTCGCATACCCTGGAATTGAAGCGGTATTGGATATATATACTCAAAACGGATCTGTTAGAATTAAAGACGACCATATTGTTCTATGGGAATGTAAAGAAGACACCGGAATCGAATTTAAGATTAGTAAAGATCAAATCGGAACAGGGTCTTCCAAACCTATGGATATTAGCAGCGCATCCCATAAAAGACAATTCGTGGATATGATTGAAGCTTTAAATACAGGCAGAAAACCGAAAGTTGACGGATATGAAGCACGTAAAACGGTTGAGGCGATTTTAACTGTTTACAAATCTGCAGCTACAGGCCAAAATATAAAACTCTAAGTAGGATTTTTTATTACAACGGTAATTTAGAAAGGACGGTGTTGTTCCGTGAATGCTATTCATCCGATTGTTAAAAAAGAAAGCATATCAATAGCTATGATAGGTATGGTGGAAGGTAACGGACATCCCTATTCATGGTCGGCGATTTTTAACGGGTACGACAGGGAAGAGATGAAAAAATGTCCTTATACAACCATACCGCAGTATTTAGGTTTACAACCTAAAAATTCATTTGGTATAAAGGGCTGTAAAGTGACTCATATATGGACTGACGATCCTTCCGATGCGGTTTCGGTGGCAAAAGCATCTTTAATTCCAAATGTTTTAAAAGAACCGGAAGATGCCATAGGTAGTGTGGATGCGGTTTGCATAACTACGGATATAGGACACGAACATGTAAAAAGATGCAAACCATTTATTGATGCAGGAATTCCTGTATTTATAGATAAACCTATGACCGATAACTTAACGGATCTTAAAATCTTTAACGGATGGGTGGAAGAAGGAAAGCATTTGATGTCTTCGAGTTGTATGAGATATTCTAAAGAATTTATGCCGTATAGGATATCCACCGCCGAATTGGGGGAACTAAAGCTTATTATAAAAACAATGGCGAAAACATGGGAAAGATATGGAATACATGCTGTTGAAGCCGTATATCCCATCTTAGGACAGGGATTTTTGTCGGTTCAAAACTTAAGCGACGGTAACGATAATATGGTTTTTATAAAACATAAATCCGGAACAAAGGTACAAATTCCTGTTATAAAAGATATGTACGGTGGATTCGGTGATATGTCGTTAGTCGGGACCGGTTCAAGTGTATATGTCAAGTCTTCCGATACATACTACTCGTTTAAAACTCAGTTGGAACAATTTATAAAATACTTAAGAACCGGAGTAAGACCGTTCCCCTATCAAGAAACAGTGGAATGCATGAAGATAATCATAGCAGGTATAATGAGTAAAGAACAAAACGGTAGTGAAATATTTTTAGATGAAATAAAATAACGGAATTGTTTTCGATATAAACCGGTAAATATCAGAATTTACCGGAACAATATTAGTTACGGAGAAAAAAATGAAAAAATTTTTAGATCATGATTTTATGATTAATAATACTACAGGGCAGTGGTTGTTTGACAATTATGCCAAAGATATGCCTATATATGACTACCATTGTCATTTAAACCCTAAGGAAATCTATGAAGATAAAAGGTTTAAAAACCTTACGGAGGTGTGGCTATATGGTGACCATTACAAATGGAGACTCTTAAGGAGTAACGGAGTACATGAAAAACTGGTTACAGGTGATGGAGATGATTATGAAAAATATATGGCATGGGCTGAAACCGTTCCTCAAATGATAGGGAATCCGCTGTATCATTGGACACATCTGGAATTAAAAAGGTATTTTGATATTGACTTACTGTTAAACCCCAAAAATGCCGAGAATATTTGGAATATGGCCAACAAAGCTTTACAATCGGAAGATTTTTCAGCTCGTGGATTAATTAAAAAATCAAATGTAAAAGTAATTTGCACTACCGATGACCCGATTGATAGCCTTGAATTCCACAAGATGATTAAAGAGGAAGGAATACTCGATACTGTGGTACTTCCCACTTTTCGTCCGGAAAAAAGTATTCTTATAGAAAAAGATTCATTTCTGCCGTGGTTCGAGCAATTGCAAAGTTTAAGAACAAGGAAAATACAAATGTTCTATGATTTTCTTGAAGCTATAGAAATAAGGTTTGAACATTTTCATCGTCATGGTTGTAGGATTGCCGATTGTTCTTTGGATTATGTACCCTTCGTTGACACTTCTTTCGGGTCGGCGAAAGCGGTATTTGAAAAAGCTGTATCCGGCGGTAAAATTTCAAAAGAAGAAGCTGATGTATACAAAACCTTTATGCTGCAATTTTACGGAAAACTTTACGCACAAAAAGGATGGGTAATGCAGCTTCATCTTGGAGTTATAAGAAATCTTAATTCACGAATATATATTAACCGAGGGCCTGATATGGGATTTGATTCAATTACAGACGAATCTTTAGCTGCCAATTTGGCAAAGACATTGGATAAAATGGAAAATAACGATGCTTTACCGAAAACAATCCTGTATAATTTAAATCCCAAAGACAGCTATGTATTCGCTACCATGGCGGGTAATTTTAATCAAAGTGGAATACCGGGTAAAATCCAATATGGATCCGCCTGGTGGTACAATGATCAACGGGACGGTATGGAATATCAAATGAAAACCCTCGCAAACTTATCGTTATTAAGTAATTTTATAGGGATGCTTACCGACTCGAGAAGTTTTCTTTCATATGCCAGACATGAATATTTCAGGAGAATACTTTGTAATCTGTTAGGACAATGGGTAGAGCAAGGAGAATATCCTGAAGATTACGATATGCTGGGAAAAATTGTTCAAAATATTTGTTATAACAATGCAAAAAATTATTTTGATATTGATGTTAAAGATTAACGGAGGATTAAATAGTGACAAAAGATACATTAAGAATAGCTTTGGTGGGAGCGGGGCACAGAGGTTTGATATATTCAAGATACGCCGTAAAACAAACGGATAAAGTCCGGATGGTAGCGGTGGCCGATCCGAATTCATACAGGAGGGAACAAGCGGCAAAGGAGTTTGGTATTCCTCCGGAATGCGTTTTTTCCACAGCGGAGGAGTTGGCTGAAAGTGGTATGGAATTGGATTTGGTAATAAACGGTACGATGGATAAACAACATGTGCCTACAACACTACCTTTACTTGAAAAAGGTTGGAATGTGTTGTTGGAAAAACCTATATGTACCAATTCCGAAGACTTATATGCACTTAATGAAGCTGCTAAAAAAAATAATTCAAAAGTTATGGTATGTCATGTATTAAGATATGCACCGTTTTATGTAGCAGTGAAAAAGCTTCTTCTTGCGGGTGAAATAGGGGACATTATTTCTATTAACACTGAGGAAAATGTAAGTTATCATCATATAGCCGTGGGATACTTAAGAGGAAGATGGAGAAATGAAAAAGAATGCGGCTCGCCTATATTGATGGCAAAATGTTGCCACGACTTGGACCTTATTACATGGTTTATGAGTGGCATCGCACCTGTAAAAACAGCAAGTTTCGGATCGTTAATGCATTTTAGAGAAGACAAAGCTCCCGAAGGTTCAGGTACACGTTGTTTAGTCGATTGTAAAATAGAAAAACAATGCCCTTACTCAGCATATAACAATTATATAGAAAAAGGCTTATGGGGAACCTATGCATGGGAATCTGTAGAGCATTACGGAAAAGACCTTAACGATGAAATAAAAATTCAATCGTTAAAAACCGATAATCCCTTCGGTAGATGTGTTTGGAGATGTGATAACGACGTTTACGATCATCAATCGGTTATTATTGAGTTTGAAAACGGAGCTACCGCAACCCATAATCTTTTGAGTCCGGCTTCAAAAGCATGCAGGACCATACATATAGTTGGAACCAAAGGAGAAATAGCCGGAGATATGCACGACGGGTATTTAGTCGTTAGGAAACCCGACCTTGAAAAGGGACGAGAATTTTCAGAAACAAAGATTGAAGTAAATGTTTCAGGTGACGGACATGGCGGAGGAGATGCACGCTTAACCGATGATTTTATAAGAGTCATGTCAGGGGAACAACCGTCGGTTTCCACAACCACATTAAACGACTCTTTATACGGTCACTTGATCGGATTTATGGCCGATGAGTCTGTAAAAACCGGACAGGTTAAAAAAATTGTAAAGTTGTAAGGATGATAAATATGAATACAAAAATAATTGCTCACAGAGGAGCGTCGGATTATGCACCGGAAAATACAATGGAAGCGTTTGATTTAGCGCATAAAATGAAATCCGACGGATTGGAATTGGATGTCAGGCTTACAAAAGACGGTCAACCGGTTGTTATCCATGACTCATCCATAGATAGAACAAGCGACGGAAAAGGCTATGTGGAACAAATGACATACCGGGAGCTGTTAATGTATGATTTTTCATATAAATTTTCTGAAAAATACAAAAATGTAAAGATACCTTTATTAAGAGATGTTCTGTGTTTTGTGAAAGATACCGGACTTATTTTAAATATCGAGATAAAATTCGGTGAGTGTCGTGATAACGGAATAGAGCAAAAAATTGTCTCGTTAGTGGATGAATTCAATATTGCACAGCAAATCATTATCTCGTCTTTTAATCATTACAGTCTGGTGAGAATAAAAAATTTATGTCCAAAACTCGTTACGGCACCGTTATACAGTTGTGGTTTGTATCAACCGTGGGTTTACGCCGGTTTGCTAGGAGCGGAAGGTATACATCCTGCCGCTTCATCAATAAATACCGACGAAACCTCCTTATGCAGAAAAAACGGTCTTTTTGTAAATGTATGGACTGTTAATGATCCTCAGGATATTAAAAAATATGCCATAATGGGTGTTGATGCAATAATAACTAATGTTCCGGATATAGCGCGTACTGTGCTTAACAGGAAGGATTAATCAAAGTTAAGTTTTTTAGTAACCGTATTTTATTACCTGTAGTTTTTATAAAACTCAATACAAGGAGAAAAAAATGATAAACTATAACATACCAAAAGTCTATGGAGGAAATTGGTTTACCGACCAAACTATTGCCAATGCTTTGATAAACATTGAAAAATATGATTGGGCTAAAAAGCAACGGGATGAAGCGGTTAAAGCCGCCGATGAGTGTGTGGCCAAAGGAGCGGAATTTTATTGGGCCGCCATTGCATCTCATAAGATACCAAGGACCATACATACTAATTTTTTAAGTGAATGTCCGGTTTGCGGCAAAGAAATGACTATGAAATACGGATCGTATTCTTGGATTTGTCATACACAAAATAACTCATGGGAAATTGAATGTCCAAATTGTCATATAGTACTACCGTCAAATGATTTTAAATCTTATTATGAAAGCGGTCTTGACGATAAAGGTTTTTTTGAGCCGGATGCAGCAGATCCTAAATTTTTGGTAAATGTTAAATATCCTGAAAAAGGTAAGGATTGGCTGGTGGACGATGGATTCGGATGGACATCGGAAACTAAAGATATGTGGGCGTTTGCAGCTTACTATCATCATTACGGTTTATGGTTTAAATCAAGCGATAAAAACGGGGCGATAATTTTAAATGCCATAGATTATCTGACCAAAGCGTTTTTATTTACACAGGATATGAAGTATGCCGATCTTGGTTTGGTTATATTGGATAGAATGGCTGATATATACCCGGATATGCATCTTTGTGAATTTAAGGACTGGAAACCATATTATAACAGCTGTGGTGGTAGAAGAAAAGGAAAGATTATCGGAAGTATATGGGAGTATGCTATCGCAAATACCGCATTAAGAGCGGTTGATGCGTTTGTACCTGTTATACACAGGTCTGATGCGGTAAATATTTTAAATTCAATATATAAAAAGAGAAATTTATCTTTAACTAAAGAGAGCAACAATGCGTTAAGTGAGCATTTATTCAATAATATAGTCAGACAGGTATATGAAGGAGTAAAAAGTTTTGAGATTTGCGGCAATACCGGTATGCACCAAAGTGCTTTGGCTTTAGCGGCGGTTGTTGCAGGTAAAAGTGCTGAATCGGACGAGTGGGTGGACTGGATATTCAGGACGGATGAAAGAGGACGAAATCGTGAAGTTTCCATTGGAGGTAATATTTTGGCACTGCTACACGATCAGGTTTCACGTGACGGTTTTGGTGATGAAGCTTCCCCCTCATATAACAGTATATGGTTAACATGCCTAATGAAAATTGCCAAGATATTAAAAAGATATCCCGGTTTGGATGATATGTACGATCTGTTTAAACATCCCCGGTTTATAAAAATGGCTTACTCATACATACCAATACCTATTAATGCGGAATATATGCCTGCCATAGGTGATACGGGGGCATGCGGTAATCCCGGAACGAAGGGAATTGTTAATTGGCTGGCCGATTCTTATGCACATTATAAATCGCCGGAATTGGCGTATGCGGCATGGTTGGCAAACGGTAAAACCGTAAAAGGTTTATTTACCGATATCTTCGATAAGGATCCCGAACAACTTGAGAAAGAGATGGAAGATTCCGCTTTAAAAGGGAATGATCCTTATAAATACGGTACATCATTACCGGCTTACGGATATAGTGTTTTATATATGAATGCGGATAATGCGGACTATAGAGCACGCCCATGTCTTTATATGTATTTCGGAAGCAATACCGGACACGGGCACTATGACACTTTGAACATTGGGTATTATAATTATAGAATAAATCTGATGCCTGATTTGGGCTATCCTGAATTCGCTACAACCTATCCTAGAAGATCCGAATGGACACATAATGTCATATCACATAACACGGTTGCGGTTGATAACGATCAATCAGGTCATAAAGGGGGCTGGTTAAAAGGATATTCTTCGGGTGAAAAAGCCGGGTACATTTGTGCTTCGGGATTACCGGCATATCCGGATTTAAAACGTTACGATAGAAGTTGTGCATTAATATCTTGTGATAACGGAAGTTCATATATTATCGATCGATTTGTAGTAGAAGGCGGACAAAAGCATTATTATTCTTTACACGGAGCAAAGGGAAAAGCTAATGTTTTAAATAATCAAACGGTTGTACAGAAAAACGGATCTTATGCCGGTGAAGAAGTGGAGTACGGAATTGCACCGGATGTGGATTATTCGCTTCCATACCGTGGATATAAAGGAATCGGTTTGCATTACCTAAAGGATGTAAGACGTATCGCACCTGAAAACCTGCCTGTGAAAGTCAGATGGAACATAGAGGACCATTGGAATGTTTATGAAGGCAATGCTCCCGATGTTAAATTGGATATCGAATTATTGTCCGAAGCGGATAAGATGGACCTGGCAACAGGCATACCGCCGCGTAACAAACCCGGCACTATAAAAGAATTGGATTATATTATCGCCTTCAAAAATAGCGATAATTCAGAATTCGTATCTTGTATTACTTCCTATACAGGAGATGAATATATAGAAAAAACAGAAAAAATAACTGCGGTACCTTTAAATAAAAGTACCGAAAAAACCGGTGTTTGTGCGGTAAAAGTTGTTCATAAAGATAAAACCGTAGACTACATACTATTTTCAGACGGGTATGACCGGGAGTATCTGGTTGAAGACAAAATTATCCTAAGTGGAAAATTTGCCATATATCGTGAAAAAAATGGTGTGTGTGTTTATGCACATAATGAAGGCGGTAAAACGATAGGGAAAAAAGACGATTTGATTATCAACAATTCCTATGCCGTTATAAGCGGTATTGTAACAGACTTTGAGAAAAATATGGTTCCCGATTGCTATATTACGTTGGATACTTCAGGTAAAGAGTATGAGCTGATGTTGTCAGATAAACATCACAGATATGTTTATGTGGAGCGGGGAGACGGAAGTATAACGGCATACAGGATATTCGGATATGAATATAAAAACGGTGCTCTGGTGTTAAATATCGGTAATAATTCTCCTATAAACGGGCTGTATAACAGAATGTTAACCGACGGAGGATATAAATATGAAATTGAAAACGGTATGAAAGCGTCGATACCGTGCCGAAATGAATACATAGGCTAAAATCAAAAATAAGGCAAAAACCTGTTCTGTAGCAAGTTATCCACAAAATAATCTATAGTTTTTGTGGATAATGTGGACAAACCTTATAATTTAGACTGTAAAAGGCTTTTTATGAGTAACCGAATTGTGGATAACTTGCTACGCTTTTAACAAAAGCAATGAACGTTCTTTTCAATCATAAACATACTGACGTAGACTTAATAAAAATGTTAAAAAGGGTTTCAAAGGTTTTCTTTGATGAAATCATAGCTCAACGTTTATTCATTTTTCCGGTAAAATAGTGTTATTGCAGCAAAGGTAAAATATTTTCTAGAATTAGTATAAAAATACCTACTAAAATTGCAATTAATGACTTCTCGACAAATGTAAATAATCAACAAATCTCCCGTATTTAGATTTTGTCGGATAATCTATCGGATTAAGACCATATGTTTGCAGCCAACTCATTATAGTTTGGTATTCTATCATTTCAGAATATTCCCATTCCAGTTCGTAATCTTCGACATCGTGATAGATATTACGATCCAATTCGGGTTGAGTTATGCCCGGTATAGGTTGAAAAACCGTTCTGTAGGTGGTCAAAGAACCTTGATAGGAGACCACTTCATTTTTTATACCTGTCATTTTAATTAATTCCGGAAATACATCGGTTATATATATATTACCGCATAATAATTTCTTTGCTTGGCTGTCAGTTAAAGTTTTATTGTATTCGTCTGAAGATAACGATTGGTCTAATATAACCGAACCGGTTTTAAGTGTTGCGATATAACTTTTATTTACTTCCCTTACCCTTAGAGCGCATTTATTTTTAGCAAGCAAAAAATTATCCGTATCAAAATAATAGTTGGTCTGACAAAAGGTTTTGCCATGCAAATCCATAGCGGTTTGATACAATTTTTTGTATAAAGATTCCGGTATTAAAAGTTTTATTTCATTTTCAATAAAGTGTTTCATATGTGTATTATAATAAATTTTTCACCGAAAAAACAAGCTTTAATAAAAATAGTTAAATACAGTTAAAATGTACAATAAAAAAAGAGGAGTATATATAGACAAACGGAGAATACTGATGTAGAATATGTAAAAAAATGAATTATGGCAGAGTAGGATATGATGCGTTAAGTGCCGATTGGACGGGAAGTTGCCGATCGGACGAAAAGCTAAAATTAGTTTGCGGTATCATCTCCGCATTCCGCTGCCACACAAAGAGTGTGCAATAATCTTCTTTATGTGGTGCTTGCCATATAAGGAGGATTTTTTTATGGAACGAAGAATTAATACTAAGAATCATTTTATCGATGAAACATCCGATAAGGACGATCAAAGGGAAAAAAAGACATTGTCAGGTCTTAAAGAGTTTTTTCGTAATAAAACTCATAATCTGACTATTGCAGCATTAATTATTGCCATGACTGTTGTTTTTGCAAGGTTTTTAGCGATCCAAACGCCTATAGTCAGGATTAGCTTGGAGTTTATACCTATAGTATTGGGTTCTGTCATATTAGGTCCTGTTGTGGGTGGTATATGTGCGGCATTAGCTGATTTAACGGGTGCGATTGCTTTTCCTGCAGGACCGTTTTTTCCGGGATTTACATTCAGTGCGGCCGTATACGGTCTGATATACGGATTGTTTTTATATGGGAGGAAAATAACAGTTAAAAACACCTTAATTTGTGTTTTAGTTAATATATTTATTGTAGATTTTGTCTTGGTGTCGATTTGGGTACATATTTTAATGCAGTTACCGTATTCTGCATTAATAATAACAAGAACTATAAAATGTGCTATAATGTATCCTATACAGGTAATTACTATATATTACGGTGTTAATGCCATATTAAGGAATGTCAGGGTGATAAACAATGAATAGACGTGAAAATTTTAAGAGAACACTTACACATACCTGTCCGGATCAATTGATAGTTGATTTGGGAGGCAATCCTTTGTCAAGTATGGAAGGGAACAGCATGGAAAAATTGTTGGATTTCTTAGGGTATAAGGCGGAAACTGAAAAATTGCCTTTTGGAAAATCCAAAAGGATTGATGAAAAGATATTAAAGTATTTCGATATAGATACCAGAAGTGTGGGCGGGATATTAAAACCTAAAAAATCTCTTTATAAAAAAATCTCCGATACCGAATATGTGGACGAATGGGGTATCCGGCGCAAGTTTACGGGTATGTATTGGGAGTTTGTAAGCGCTCCGTTGAAGGATGCCGATGCATCAGACTTGGATGATTACGATTTTCCCGACCCCGAGAGTATTGATGAGAATGAGTTGGATAGAATTGAAAAAGAAGCAAAGGATCTATATGAAAATACCGATTATGTTATATGTGGAGAACATCCTGTTTATGGTATCTTTGAATTAGGATGCTGGTTATGTGGTTTTGACGATTATCTTATTAAAATGGCCATTGACCCGGATTTTATTAAAAAGTTTTCAGAAATCGTATGGAATTATCAAAGACAGGTTATTGAAATTTATTATAGCAGGATAGGTAAATATATACACTATACATCCAGTGGAGATGATTTTGCTACGCAGAATAATCTTTTTATGTCACCGGATATGTTCAGAACATTTATCAAACCTTATATGAAAGAAAGAATAGCTTTGACTAAGACGATGACGGATGCAGCCTTTTTACATCATTCTTGCGGAAGTGTATTCTCTATAATAAACGACTTGATAGATTGTGGAACCGATATTTTAAATCCCATACAACCTAAAGCGACAAATATGGATGCGTTAACTCTTCGTCGACATTTTAGCGGTAAAATAACTTTCCACGGTGGTTTGGACACACAAGAGATTATACCCTTCGGTAATGAAAGTCAAATTTATGAAGAAGTTGAACGCGTGTTATCCACATTGTGGAACCGTGGTGGGTATATCGCGGCTACATCTCATAATATACAACAAGATGTACCTTCCCAAAACATTGTATGGTTATTTGAAGCATTAAAAAAATACAAGCATAATATATTGCAAAAAATAAAAAAATAAAAATTTGTCAAGAAAAAAAAATTTTAACAACCAAGCATATTGTGTTATAATAATGGTTGTACTGAATAACTTGGCATCGTGAGAACTTTGATGTACGGGAACTGCGTTATAATTACATGTCATAAATGAAATTGTTAATGAAGAGGACAATGTCAAGCCTCTTATTACGTTGACATTCATGAATGCGATTGCAGTAGGTATGGGTGTGGATATGTTTGCCCGTACTAAGAATTCTTAGGCACACCCGCTAAATTAAAAAGATATGGGTGCGATTGTGTAATGATACATCAAGCGTACGAGGATCATTTTACAATGAATCCAATGAAATGGAGAATATCTTCTAGTAAAAAACAGTGATTACATAAATCCTAGGAATAGCTATGAGGATATTCTCGCATATTCTTACAATTACTCCTATAGAGCCATTACAGAAAACAGACGACAAAGATGATCCAAATTCGAAGTAATAAGGAGTGTTACGCACCATCGATTTTGACATTAATTATGTTCATAAGTACGAATATTTTGCAGAATTCATACCACATGTATATCAGGAGGTAAGGATGCATATCATTAAAAAAGGACTGTTGTTTATTATTATCACATACGTTTTTTGTTCATGTACACCTGAACAGAATAATTCCCGGGAAACAAAACAAGAAGTCACAACATTTTCGATCAACCAAAAGGACTCATTGCAATTGGATTCCAAACCGCTGGTGATTATATACCACTCAAATTATTTGTGGGGAGTGCCTGTGAGCAAAGAAGATAATATGCTCATGAATTTCATAAAAATATCTCAAATGTGTGAGGAGGAGCTAGGCTTCCAGGTCAAGTTCCGAGAATACAGTGGTAAAACGGAAGAGGAAAATGCATTCCGCACATTCGTAAAGGCAGGACTTGAAGCTGATCTGATATTTCCCTCTTCGGTTAAACCGAGTACAATAATAATGAAAAATAAGTATTTTTGGGGGGATCAATATATAGAGGATGGAATCTATACCGAT
>CAZJOD010000004.1:12425-61968 GCA_964547525.1 uncultured Clostridiaceae bacterium | reverse complement strand
AAAACAGTATATTACGCGCATATTACAAAAATAGACTCCGATTCGATTACAGCGATAACCGATAACATAGGAGCTAATGAAACCGAACCTTTAATATACCTTACTATTATGCAATGCATTCCTAAAGGTGATAAGCTAAGTACTGTTATACAAAAATGTGTTGAGTTAGGAGTTAGTGAGATTGTACCGGTTTTATCGGTCAGGTGTGTATCCAGGCCGGAAAATAAGAAAACCGTCAGATGGAATTCTATATCCGAAGAAGCTGCTAAACAATGTAAGCGGGGTATAATACCGTTGGTAACGGATATTATTGAATTTAACAGAGCTGTGGATAGAATGTCCGATTATGACATTAAACTTATTTGTTACGAATCGGAACATACAGTATCGTTACACGATGTTGATTTATCAAATATAATAAACAAAAAGATAGCTGTTATTATAGGCCCTGAAGGCGGGTTTGAATACAGTGAAAAAGAATATGCTGAGAATAAAGGTTTTATATCAGTATCATTGGGGAAAAGGATATTGAGAACCGAAACGGTTGCTCCTGTGGTAGCGGGAATTATTATGTATTGTGCGAATGAAATATAAGAAACGGTTGGTAATGTAAAAAGATGATCAAAAGCATGACAGGTTACGGTAAAAGTGAAAATGTGATCGAAGGGCATTATTTTAAAATAGAAATAAAAAGTGTAAATCATAGATATCTGGATATTACTGTTCGTATGCCTCGGCAATTTCAATATATGGAAGATAAATTCAAGAACATGATATCGGAAAAAATTACAAGAGGTAAAATCGAAATATTTGTAAATTATGAATGTTATTCCGATGGTAATTATGAAGTATATGTGGATAGAAATTTAGCAAAAATATATAAGGATGCATATGATGCCATAAGCGATTACTTAAAAATTGAAAATGATTTAACAGTATCCGGTATAGTAAAGACAGGTGATGTTATAAGATTGAAATCTATTGGTAAAGATGAAGAAAAGTTACAAAACATAGCATGTTCAGTATTAGATGATGCTATTAATAAAATACTTAATATGAAGTCCGAAGAAGGTATGAAGCTTGCCGGTGATATAGCAGATAAAAACAATGAAATTAAAAGAAATTTAAATGAAGTTGAGAAAATAGCGCCGGTAGTACCTGTGGAATATAAAGAAAGAATATTGAAACGATTAGAGGAGTTTACTCAATCTGATATTTTGGATGAAAGCAGAATTATTACTGAAGTAGCTTTATATGCGGACAAATGCAGTATAGACGAAGAAATAGTCAGATTAAAAAGTCATATTGAACAGTTGAATATGTTTTTAAAAAGCAAAGTTTCTATAGGCAAAAAAATGGATTTCTTGGTTCAAGAGATGAACAGAGAAATTAATACTATGGGGGCTAAAGCTAATAATTTAAATATCACCAAGCATGTTGTAGAAATGAAGAGTGAACTCGAAAAAATAAGAGAACAGTTACAAAATATTGAATAATATAATTCAAACCGGTATAATATCCCTTAATATGAATCTGGACAGGTAAAAATAGTTATTTTTATGAATGAATTGGAGGTTTTTATGAAATTAATAAATATCGGGTTCGGTAATATGGTATCGGCTGAACGTTTAGTGGCAATTGTCAGCCCGGAATCGGCTCCTATTAAAAGAATTATCCAAGAAGCAAAAGAACGGGGCATGCTAATCGATGCAACATACGGAAGAAGAACCAGAGCGGTTATATTCACCGATAGCGATCATATTATACTGTCTGCCGTACAGCCTGAAACGGTATCTCATAGACTTAGCGATAAAGAAACCGATAATGAGCCGGTAAGCGAATCGGTAAAGGCGGATTAGACATGAGAAAAGGTTTGCTTTTTGTTTTTTCCGCACCTTCGGGAACAGGAAAAAGTACGATTTTAAATAAAGTGGTACAAGATGATCCTAATTTGGTGTACTCCATATCAGCTACTACCAGAAAACCTCGAAAAAACGAAAAAAACGGAAAGGATTACTATTTCATAGAACGTGACGACTTTATTAATAATATAAATGAAGGAAAAATGTTGGAGTACGACATTTATTGTGATAATTTTTACGGCACATTAAAAAGTGCTGTTGAAGAACCTGTTGCAAATGGAAAAGATGTCATTCTAGAAATAACTGTCGAAGGTGCAATGAAAGTAAAAAGCCTTTTTCCGGAAAGCATATTTGTTTTTATATGTCCACCCGGATTACATGAACTTGAAAAAAGGATTCGTTCTAGAGGAACCGAAGATGAGTCGGTAATCAAGAACAGGTTAAGAAAAGCAGAAGAAGAAATAAAATATGCCGACAAATATGATTATGTGGTTATAAATGACGATCTATCAAAAGCAATACTGGAAGTTAAAAATATAATCAGTGAAAACAGAAAAAGCGGAGGTATTTAATTATGATGAATAAACCTACATTAACCGAGCTTATGAATACGGGAGTTGACAGCAAATATACATTGGTTATGGCAATTGCTAAGCGTGCCAGAAGATTAGCGGCAGGGGAAAAAGCTTTAGTAGATGTTAATACTGTTAAACCTGTTTCTATAGCGGCTAATGAAATTGCTGAAAAAATGGTTACTTATTACAGAAGAGCTGAATATGACTCTAAAGAATAAAAATATCATATTTTACGTAACCTGCTGTATAGGCTACATATTAAGCGAGAACACGGTAAGTATGCTTATATAGGTAGGCGCTTTAGTTGATTTAGTAATGAAAGAAAGTACTGCGAAATTCGTTTTAAAGTATTTTCGGTTACAAGGTTACGGAAGATATGTACAAAAATCCTTAAACAGACCAAAATAGATTAAAAAACAAGTTATTGTAAGCAACAAAAATTAAGGGTGTGGGATTTACGATACAAACATTGTAACTCTTAACGATCGTTTTAGAAAAATGAGGAATTGCCTATAATGAGTAATTATGATGTGTCATGACACATTCTGCGAAAAATTTTGATGCTGTTCTATAAAAGGAAGGAGTAATTATGGCAGTTGAGAAAACAATGGAAAAAATCGTAGCATTAGCTAAAAACCGCGGATTTGTATATCCGGGTTCGGATATATACGGAGGATTGGCAAACGCTTGGGATTACGGCCCTTTAGGGGTCGAAATGAAGAATAATGTAAAGAGGGCTTGGTGGAAAAAATTTATACAGGAAAATGAATATAATGTTGGTGTGGATTGTGCTATACTTATGAACCCGCAGGTATGGGTGGCATCAGGTCATGTTGGAAGTTTCAGCGACCCTTTGATAGATTGTAAGGAATGCAAGACCAGGCATAGAGCGGATAATTTAATAAATGAATATAACCGTAGCTTAGGTGTAAGTTTGAGTGTCGACGGCTGGACTAATGACGATTTATTCATTTATATAAATGAAAAAACAATAAAATGTCCTAATTGTGGCAAATTAAATTATACACCCATACGTAAATTCAATTTAATGTTTAAGACATATCAAGGGGTTACGGAAGATTCAAATGCAGAAATATTTTTACGCCCTGAAACAGCTCAAGGTATTTTTGTTAATTTTAAAAATGTTCAAAGAACAAGTAGAAAAAAGATACCTTTCGGCATCGGTCAAATAGGTAAATCATTTAGAAACGAAATTACACCGGGAAATTTTACATTCAGAACAAGAGAGTTTGAACAAATGGAAATGGAATTTTTCTGCGAGCCGGGTACAGATATGGAATGGTTCGAGTTTTGGAAAGATTTTTGTTATAACTGGTTAATAGGTTATGGCATTCAAAAAGATAATCTAAAAATGAGAGATCATAGTGCAAAAGAATTATCATTTTATAGTAAGGGCACAACCGATATAGAATATAAATTTCCTTTCGGATGGGGTGAATTATGGGGTATTGCGAATCGCACCGATTATGATTTAAAACGACATATAGAATTTTCTAAAGAAGATTTATCTTACTTCGATCCGCAAACAAACCAAAAATATGTGCCTTATTGTATAGAACCCGCTCTAGGTGCCGATCGAGTAGCACTTGCATTTTTATGTGACGCCTATGACGAAGAAGAAGTCAATGAAGGAGATATAAGAACAGTTCTTAGATTTCATCCTGCTATTGCACCTGTAAAAATTGCAGTATTACCTCTATCTAAGAAACTTGCCGACAATTCATATGAGATATATAAAAATTTGAGTAAGCATTATGTATGTGAATTCGACGAGACTGCAAGTATCGGTAAAAGATATAGACGACAAGACGAAATTGGTACTCCGTATTGTATAACATATGATTTTAATTCTATAGAAGATAAATGTGTTACCGTAAGAGAAAGAGATTCCATGGAGCAAATAAGAGTACCTATAGATGATTTAGAAAAATATTTTGATAGTAAATTTGATTTATAAAATATATGGAAAATTAAAATTCAATAAAAATCACGACTTAATTATAAATAATTGTAAATAATTATATGAGTACACACTCAATATATTAACAAATACAGGAGGTTTTATATGGAAAAATATGTTTACCTGTTTAGCGAAGGTAACGCCGGTATGCGCAATATTTTAGGGGGAAAAGGGGCTAATTTAGCTGAAATGACCGGATTAGGACTACCGGTACCTAGAGGGTTTACAATTTCAACCGAAGCTTGTACTAGATATTATAAAGATGGAAAAATCGTATGCAACGATGTGGAAGATCAAATATATAAAGCACTTGCAGTAACAGAAGAAATAGTGGGTAAGAAATTCGGTGATCCTGCAAATCCTTTCCTGGTATCGGTACGTTCCGGTGCGAGGGCGTCCATGCCGGGAATGATGGATACAATCTTAAATCTAGGACTGAATGATAAAGTAGTAGAAGGATTAGCCCAATTAACACAAAACGAAAGGTTTGCATATGACAGTTACAGAAGATTTATTCAAATGTTCTCAGATGTAGTGATGGAAATTCCTAAGCCAAAATTTGAAAAAATACTTGAAAGTGTAAAAGAAGCTAAAAATGTCCGGTTGGATACCGATCTCACTGCCGAGGACTTGAAAGAAATAACGAGAAAATACAAAGAAATGTATATGAAAGAAAAAGGAACCGAGTTTCCTCAAGATCCTAAAGAACAACTTATGGCTGCTATAAAAGCTGTGTTTCGTTCGTGGGACAACCCTAGAGCAATTACTTACAGAAGGTTAAACGATATACCCGGAGACTGGGGAACAGCCGTTAATGTACAAGAAATGGTTTATGGTAATATGGGTGACGATTCAGGAACCGGTGTAGCATTTACAAGAGATCCCTCTACCGGAGAAAAGAAAATTTATGGTGAATTCTTAATGAATGCACAAGGTGAAGATGTAGTAGCCGGTATACGTACACCGCAAACCTTAGATCAATTAAAACAAGTAAATTCCCAAGTATATGATCAATTTTTAAATATAGCTAATATTTTAGAAAACCATTACCGTGATATGCAAGATATGGAGTTTACTATCGAAAAAGGTAAGCTTTTTATGCTTCAAACTAGAAACGGTAAAAGAACCGCTGCAGCTGCGATAAAAATAGCAGTCGATTTGGTTAACGAAGGAAAATTAACTAAAGAAGAAGCTATCATGAAGGTAGATCCTAAACAACTGGATGCACTTTTACATCCTGCTTTTGACGATAAAGCCCTCAAAGCCGCACAATCTGTCGCTAAAGGTCTGCCCGCATCCCCGGGTGCCGCAACAGGAAGTGTTTACTTTACAGCTGAGGAAGCTACAAAAGCGGTTGCCTCCGGAATTAAAAAAGTAATTCTCGTTCGAACAGAAACATCGCCTGAAGATATAGAAGGAATGCATGCTTCTCAAGGTATATTAACGGCTAGAGGTGGAATGACTTCTCATGCGGCCGTTGTTGCCCGTGGTATGGGAAAATGCTGTGTAGCCGGATGTTCTGATATTAAGATTAACGAAGAGAAAAAATATTTTACCGATAAGACCGGTAATGTTATAAAAGAAGGTGATAGCATATCTTTAGACGGTTCTACAGGAAATGTTTATATTGGCGAAATTAAGACTGTTTCACCTGAGTTGGTTGGGGATTTCGGAGTCTTTATGAGTTGGGCGGATGAAATAAGGACAATGAAAGTCAGAACAAACGCAGACTCGCCTAACGATGCAAAAACTGCTTTAGGATTTGGTGCTGAAGGTATAGGATTATGTAGAACCGAGCATATGTTCTTTGAAGCCGACAGGATTCCGGCTATAAGAGAAATGATTGTATCCGAGACCGAAGAACAAAGACGTAAAGCTTTAAATAAACTGCTTCCTATGCAAAGAGGAGATTTTGAAGGAATATTTAAAGAAATGGAAGGATATCCGGTTACAATACGTTTTCTAGATCCACCTTTACATGAGTTTTTGCCACAGGCTGAAGAAGATATAAAAGAATTGGCAAAAACAATGGATATGACATTTGATAAACTAAAAGAAATAATTGACAGTTTACATGAATTGAATCCGATGCTAGGTCATAGGGGATGCAGACTTGCAGTGTCCTATCCCGAAATAGCTGAAATGCAGACAAGAGCGGTCATTGAAGCGGCTGTTAATGTAACAAAAACCGGAGTCGGTGTTATACCTGAAATCATGATTCCTTTGGTAGGTGATGTTAGAGAACTCAAATATGTTAAGGATATTGTAGTTCGCGTTGCAGAAGACGTTATAAAAGAAACCGGAGTAAATATAGAATATAAAGTTGGTACGATGATAGAGATACCCAGAGCCGCTTTGACAGCAGATGAAATAGCCAAAGAAGCTGAATTCTTCTCTTTCGGTACAAATGATTTGACACAAATGGCATACGGTTTGAGCCGAGACGATGCAGGTAGGATTTTAGAAGATTATTACAAGAAGAAAATATACGAGTTTGACCCTACGGCTCGCTTAGATTGGATAGGAGTAGGTAAATTGATATCTATGGCTGTTGAACTTGGTAGAAAAACCAGACCGGATATAAAACTGGGTATTTGTGGAGAACATGGTGGAGACCCTTCTTCTATTGAATTTTGTTATATAGCGGGATTGTCTTATGTATCATGCTCACCGTTTAGAGTTCCCATTGCAAGACTGGCTGCAGCACAAGCTGTTTTAAAGCATAGATAATTTAATGAAAACTATTATAGATTTCACTGCAATAAAATAAAGGTTTTGCAATAAAATCATAATAATAATCACACAAAATAAAAGGAGCGTTATATAATGACTCCTTTTTATTATATATATGTTTTAAGTAGATTATTAAAAATGCATAAAAAATCAAAAAGTACTTGAATAGGTAAAAATTAAGTGATATGATTGGTTTAGACTTAATTTAGTATGCTGCGCATACTTTAACAAAAGAAAAATTTTATTAAATAGCAATGAAATTATATGAAAAGTTATCTGTTTTAGGGTTTGATATGAAAGGGTGGAGAAAATGATAGTAAATGAGAGATTACTTAACATGCAGTTTTTTAGTAAGGTTAATGAATTATTCATTAGTCTGGTTCCTAAGAAAAAATCTATGCCGGATGAATATTTAAATGATTTACAAACATTACCTTCTAATGATTCTGAGCAGTCCGAAAAGACTGAGAATAACGTTAATAAAGAGCCTAAGCCTGAAAATAACGGAGAATCGAACGGAGTTGAAGAAAAAGACAAGTTGGTATTGGATATTGAAATAGCATTAGGTAACTTACTAAAAGATAAACAAATAAAAACACGACTTTTGATGAATCTGGAGAATGAATTTTCTAACCTAAACGAACAACATAATGAAACAAAAAAGTACTTTCTAAAACCAATATGGAATTATCGGAAAAAAATAAAGAAATAGAAAGCTTGAAAGAAAAAATGTCAATTCAAAAAATGAATTACGACCAATTGGCTGAGGATTATAAAGAATATAGAAATCAAAGCGCTTCTTCGGTAGATGAATTTAAATACAAGTTACAATCGGAGCAAGACAAGTATAGACAATTAAATAAAGACTATGACAATTATAGATTTGAAACCATAAAGCAAAATAAAATACTTCAGGATTTATTAAGAGAGAAGGAAGCTGAAAATAATCAATTGGTAGAGCGTATCAAAAAGATACAAGAGGAAAAAAGGAATCTAGTGGAAACTATTCACGAATTTACCGA
Organism: uncultured Clostridiaceae bacterium; assembly: GCA_964547525.1. Lineage (GTDB taxonomy): Bacteria > Bacillota > Clostridia > JAAYHZ01 > JAAYHZ01 > CAZJOD01. The sequence goes on along the minus strand of CAZJOD010000004.1, from coordinate 53,795 downwards.
TCGTATGTCAGGTTCAATAATGCCACCTGTTAAGGATATGCAAAAAGAACCGACAATTTCTAACATTAATGATTCCTCCTCAACATAATATTAAAAGAATATAATACATAGAAAGTACCGTCATGAATGATTTAATTTCGCAAAAATTACTTCAATATCTTTCTGTATTTCAAGAAGTCGGAGTATATTATATACGATTATGCTTATGGCTAAACAATAATAGATATGAATTTAAAATGCAGATAGACAATTTTACATACAACGGATTATCAAAAATAAGTTGTGATAGCTTTGAAACAGTGTATCGCTTATCTTTTAATAGTTATTTCGACTCGGCGAAAAATACATATTATTCTACAATATATAAGGTTATTGAAAATAATAGCGTAAAAATTTGCTTTCCTAGTTCGGAAACTTTTGTACTAAATTTAAATTGGATTAAAAATCAAGATCCTAGTAAGTTAATTGAGATGTTACATCCAACTGAAAAAAGTACATCTGAAATATTATTTGATTCATATAAAAGCATTGATAATTCATTTTATATTACCACTGAAAATAAATCAGAAAAAAATAATAAATTCAGTTTCAACAACAGGTCGGCTATGTTATTTGCCAGTATATTATATATGCTCACTGCAATTTACATATTTATTGGATTTCCTATTATATCCGGTAACCCTTCTTCTAAAGCCGAATCCTCCAGATTAGTCGGTTATTCACAGCTAAACAAAACACAAACCGGTAATTTATCTGAAACTATCAATAACATAGCTTTACCTCATGAAGGTGGTGATAAAAATGACCTGTATAATGTCAATTTAATTGATAGTATAAGTAATTCTTTTCCTTCAAATGAACAGCAATATGATTCTATTAAAAACTATTTACAGAACCTGCCCTATGTTTTTGACAAATACATATCTAACGTAGAACCGTTAATTGTAAGCGAAGAATATTTTTATGCCGATACAATAAATGAAACGAGTTATGAGAGCAATTTAACAACATCATTACAAGAGTATGAGGTAACGATCGACAATACTTCCGGAAAAACTGATGCATTAAAAATGTATACAATACCGGAGAATAAAAAGACAATTTATTGACTACCTGATAATTATGCCATATTGACCTTTGATGACGGTCCTTCAATATATACCGAACAAATAATAAACATATTAAAAGAATACAATATAAGTGCTATTTTTTTCTTCATAGGCTGTAATATTGAAGAGCATAAAGAGGCTGTATATTATACTCATTCTAACGGACTTACCATAGGCAATCATTCGTTTTCTCACAGAAGGCCGTCATTAATGACTCAAGAACAGCAAAAAGAAGATATAATGCGTACAAACGAAATTATTGAAGACTTATTAGATTATAAAATTAAGTATTATCGTCCACCGTACGGAGAAGTATCTAAAGAGTTAGAACAAGTAATAAATGAGATAGATATGAAAACAGTCTTATGGAATAAAGATCCTGCAGATTGGGATAAAAAAGACAGTAATCAGATACTTCAATATGTTATGGAAACAAAGCCCTATGGAGGAATATATTTATTACATGAAAAACCGGAAACCGTTGAAGCTTTGCCCATGATAATAGAATTTTTATTAAAACAAGGTATAGAGTTTGTTTGTTTTGACTAGTAATAATTATATCAAGTGTGATTCAAAAAATAAGCAATTGCTATATGAATTAATATTCAAATAAACAAAAACGGATCTTTTAAGATCCGTTTTTGTTATGGCTGCGGACGAAGGATTCGAACCCTCACAGAATGATCCAGAGTCATTTGTGCTACCGTTACACAAGTCCGCATTATTCAAAAGCAACGGTAATATTCTAACACTCTACCAAGATAAATTCAATATATTTTTTAACATTTTTGAGTCCATTTTTAAGTCCATTTTTTAAATCCATCTTTAAATTTCTAATATTAACATGATTTCACTGCAATTAAATAAAGTTTTTGCAGAAGAATCATAATATATATTATTATTTTTTCTATAGTTATATTTCAATCAAAGAAGTGGGCGTATTAATAAAAATAGCATAAAAATAATTTATCTCATAATTCTGTTAAACAAAACTTGATTTGCTTCCAGTTCATGTCGATCGTCTAATTCATTTAAATCGGGTATGTCCGGATATTTTCTTTTTAATGCACAATAGATGATATAATCCGCTAAAAATGGATTTTTTGGTAAAAGACTACCGTGTGAATATGAGCAAAAAGTATTTTTATATCTGGCACCTTCAAATCCGTCAATGCCATTATTACCATAACCTTTAACAACTTTACCCAAAGGCTCGGTATTATTTCCTAGATATGTCAAACCGGAATGGTTTTCAAAACCTATTACATTATATGATAAAGAATTAATATCATTATTCCATTTAAAAATCAGGTTACCGATTAATCTGTTTTTAGATCCTATTGTCTCTATGTCAATAATATCAAGCATCTCTATATAATTACCTTCGGCGGTTTTATAATACCTCCCAAGCATCTGATAACCTCCGCAAATGGCTAAAACAGTACCGTAATTTTCTACATATGCCTTAATAGATGCATATTTATTCTCTTTTAAATCTTTTTTTATAATTTCTTGTTCAAAATCTTGACCTCCTCCAATAAAAAGGATATCACATTCCGTTGGTATAAAATTATCGTTTAAAGATACATTATTTAATACAATATTTATATCTCTCCAGATACATCTTTTTTCTAAACTCATTATGTTACCTTTATCTCCGTATAAATTTAATAGGTCAGGATACAAGTGAACAATATTTAATGAATACATAATTAACCTCATTCCCAAAATTTTTTGATACGATATTTATCGGTCAAATGTTTTCTAAATCTCATTAATGCGGTATAGGTGGGAAATATATAAAAATACCCGTTTTCATCCGTAGTGTTTAACCCTTTTTCGATCAACGAATCATAATCTTTTATTATAGAAACTTTCTTCATGTCCAACCCGCAATATTTTAATCGGATAGCCATGTCTTCACCACGTATACCGGATGTATAAAATATTGGTACAATATTTTGTACCGACAGAAGTTTTTCAAAATTGACGTCCCATAACCAAGATACATCGGTTCCGTCTGCAATTTGATCATTAATAATAAAAGCGACGGGGTATGGTTTATTATGACTACAAAACAAATCAAGTGCTTGATTGAATCCTGTCGGATTTTTTACCAATACCATTCGTAGTGTTTTATTACCAATCTTTATATCTTCCATTCTACCGAAACCTATTTCAAAATCTAAAATGGCCTGGTTGCTTTTGTTAAGATCAAGATGAGCTGCTAACGAAAAAGTTAAAGCAGCCATTGCATTATAAATATTGTACTTTCCCGGAATAGGAATCATTACTTTTAAATAAATATCGGTTAAATCTGATTTTATCACCTTGAATACCGCGCAAGTGCATGAATTTTCCATAACGGGAGGTTCTGTCAACTGTAAATTCAGACTCGGTCGTCTGTAATCACATACGGTACAAGTAAAATCACCTAAATGCCCATATACAAGATGATTATACAGATATTTATTTTTGCAATATAAACAATATCTACCATCAACAACTTCATCATATTCCGGTTCTTTGTCAAAGACATCAGCGGTTCCGAAATACAAAACAGGATTTTCAAATTCCTTACCAATAGAACAACAAAAAGAATCGTCTCCATTTAATATAAGTATGGTTTCAGGACATTCAGTTAAACCGGTTTTTATATTTAACAAAGTTTTATACAACTCACCGTATCGATCCAATTGATCTCTAAAAAAATTAGTTACAACTACATATTTAGGTTTTAATAGAGGGCAAACCGATTTAAATGCAGCTTCATCTACCTCTAAAAGTACATATTTCGCTTTAAAATCTCCGTTTAATTTCATCGAATTCAGTAAAACAGTGGTTATTCCACTTTTTAAATTAGCGCCTGATTTATTCGTCACAAAACTTATATTTTCGCTCTTTAAAATTTGTGCGATCATTCTTACCGTTGTTGTCTTACCGTTTGTTCCTGTAACTAAAACAGTGGTAAATTTATTTGATATTCGAGCTAAAATATCAGGGACCAGCTTATTCGCCACCTTTCCGGGAAGTGAAGTTCCTCCTGATCTGAAAATATGTAGTACTTGGGTTAATATTCTAACCATCAAAATAACAATAAACAATTTCATATAACTCTCCACATATCAAATAAAAAGTAAGATAACATTGATTTCACTGCTATAACTCACTTACTGTGAACCACAGTATAGGATGCCGCTTAAACGGCATCCTACCATTTATTATTGAAAAGCACCTTCACTAATTTTTACAACTCCGGTTCAATGTTCGTTCGTTTATTGTAATAAAATAAAGTTTTTGCAGTAAAATCAATACTAATATTATACCCGGTTACTATTGAGTTTACAATAAGAAAAATATGTCCCGAATGAACCAACGAACGATAATGAATATAATTAGAAAAATTTGTTTGAAGTTTTTAATGATTATGGTATAATACAGAAAAACATTTAAACGGAGAAAGTATATGGTTTCGAACAGGGAACCCGGAAGCAGAGCGGTTGCAAAAGCGGCTATTGAAATTTCCTTATCCGAATCCAGAGAAAGCGAAAGCTTGCTAATGGCGAACTATAAAAGCATCGGTATTATGTGTGCCGCTGCCGAATATGGAGGAGAGTTTTTAACTTCGGTTATGAAAATTGTTGAAAGAGCTGTTGTTGCCGCTAAAAGGGAAGGTCTTATAAAGGCTTCTCATAACGAAGAAGGTGCAGTGGCCGGAGCTACACGAGAAGCATTATCACAGATAATGCAAAAGGCGATAGGTCTTAATATTGGTGGTAAAATAGGTATAGCACGTTACCATGACCATATAAGTGTAGCAATTTTTGTAGGTATAGGTCTTTTGCATTTAAATGAAGTGGCAATCGGGCTAGGACACAGAGTAATATAACCTTAAAGGTAACATGTAATATAAATTGTCGGAGATTATTATGAAATACGCAATAGCGATTGACGGACCTGCAGGTGCCGGGAAAAGCACCATAGCTAAATTATTAGCGAAACAACTTGATATTTTATACTTGGATACCGGATCTATGTACAGAGCCGTCGGATTAAAAGCATTATACCAAGGCATTGATCCGAAAGATAAGGATGCGGTTTCAAAAATGGTAGAAAGCATCGATATAAAAGTAAAGTATCACGATAAAAAACAATATATATTTTTAGATCAAATCGATGTTTCAGACAAAATTAGAACTTCTGAAGTGTCTATGGCTGCATCTCATGTGGCGGTTATAAAATATGTGCGTTTAAAAATGGTAGAATTACAACGCCGGATAGCACAGAAACAATCATTGATTATGGATGGTCGAGATATAGGAACATACGTTTTACCCGATGCAAAGTATAAATTCTATATAACCGCATCACCTGAAGAACGTGCTAAGAGAAGATATCTGGAAATGACAAATAACGGTTCTAAGAATATCTCATATAATGAAATTTTAAACGATATAATATATCGAGATAAGAATGACAGTTCTAGAGAATTTGCTCCTTTAAAACAAGCGGATGACGCCGTTTTAATCGACACCACAAACTTTACTGTGGATGAAGTGCTGCAAACGGTTTTATCATATATTAACATTTTAGATACGGAGAAATAGCGTTAAGTGAAAAAATTTGCTTTAGTAGTGTCAAAAATCATTATTGGTCTTCTTTATAAATTAAAAATCTCAGGCACAGATAAAATAAAAGAAAATGAAGCGTATTTATTATGTGCAAACCATACAAGCCTATTAGATATGTTTTTTATTCAAGTAAAATTTAAAAGATGGGTATATTGGATGGCTAAAACCGAACTGTTCAAAAATCCTATTATTGCACGACTTCTAACCGAATTGGGAGCTTTTCCTGTCAGCAGAGGTAAACCTGACATAGCAGCATTAAAAACAGCAATCAAAGCGTTACGAGAAGGAAAAATTTGTGGAGTTTTTCCTGAGGGAACTAGAAAAAATCGTAATAACGGAAAAATATTGTCACCTAAATCCGGTGCCGCTTTTTTAGCTTATAAAGCTGATGTCAAAATTCTACCGGTGTATATATCTCCGGACCACAGACCGTTTGGTAAAGTCCATGTGGTGGTAGGAGAACCTTTTAAAATAATAAAAGGTATATCAGAAGATAATAATAATATTAATTTAAAAGAAAGCTCACAATATATTATGGATCGGATTTATGCTTTAAAGGAGAAGAATGCATGAATATAATCGTAGCTCAACACTCAGGATTTTGTTTCGGTGTTAAAAATGCTGTAAATTGTGCTATGGAAGAGTCATTGAAAAAAAATGAATTTATATATACTTATGGTGATTTGATTCATAATAATATCACGATACACGAGCTTCAAGAACATAACATAATATCAGTCGATAATATAGATAATTTTAAAGCGGGTGATACTGTTGTTTTACGGGCACACGGTATAGCTAAAAATGATTATCAAACGCTCAAAGAGAAAGGATTGAATATTATTGATGCAACTTGTCCCTTTGTTAAGAAGATACATCGAATTGTAGAAGAAAATTTTGATAGTGGAAAACGTATTATTATCATAGGTGATTTAGGGCACCCTGAAGTCATAGGCATCAACGGGTGGTGCAACAATACTGCTTTGATTTTTAACGACATATCGGATGTGGAAAAAGTGAAAGAAAGCTTAAATAATTCCGCTGTTGTTGTTCAAACTACACAAAACATTAATAAGTACAATGAAATAAAAAATTTTTTACAAAAAACATACGAAAACATTGATTTTTATGATACAATATGTAATACTACCATAGGTAGACAAGAAGATGCAAAAAGAATAGCCTCGAATGTTGATATGATGTTGGTTATCGGAAGCAATCACAGTGCTAATTCCAGACAACTGTTTAATATTTGCAAGCGGGAGTGTGCGCATACATATCTTGTTGAAACTGCGGACGATATTCCGCGTATTATAAATGATAATATTAAAAATATTGGGATTACCGCAGGGGCATCGACACCCGATAAGGTGATCAAGGAGGTAATAGGACGAATGGAAGAGTTAAACAAACAGGGAATTGAAAACACCAATGATGTGAGTTTTAAAGATGCACTGGAAGATTCCCTTGTTACTTTGAGGACCGGTCAAGTTGTAAAAGGTAAGGTTATTAGTTACAGCACACAAGCACAAGAAGTGTATGTAGACTTGGGTTTTAAAATCGACGGTACTATACCGTTTAGTGAGTATTCTGATGACCCCGATTTTGATCCGGAAAAATCAATTGAAGAAGGACAGGAAATTGAAGTTCTTGTTATTCGGGTTAATGAGAGTGAAGGCAGTGTTTCATTGTCCAAGAAAAAAGTTGACAATAAGAAAAAATGGAAGACCATTGAAAATGCCTACAAACATAAAAACACCATTCAAGTTAAGGTAAAAGAAGTTATAAAAGGTGGGTTATTAACTATTTGTGAAGGACAAGAAGTTTTTATACCTGCTTCGCAAGTAAGCGACAGATTTATCCGAAACTTGAATAAATACACTGATAATACCCTTGATATTAGAATAATTGAGTTGAATAGAAGAAGAAAAAAAGTAGTAGGCTCCGCACGTGTCCTAATTGAAGAAGAAAAAGAAAGAGCTGAAAAAGAGATATGGGAAGGCATTGAAAAAAATAAGGTATATAGCGGTGTTGTTAAAAGTATTACCGATTTCGGTGTATTTGTTGATATAGGTGGAATAGACGGTTTGGTTCACATCTCCGAACTTTCATGGTCAAAGATTAATCATCCTTCTGAAGTTGTAAAAAAAGGTCAACACATGGAAGTATTTGTTTTGGATTTCGATAAAGAAACAAATAAAATATCGTTAGGTTTCCGTAAAGACGAAGATAATCCTTGGTTTAACGCCGAAGAAAAATTTGCAGTTGGTAATATTGTTACAGGAAAAGTTGTAAGAATAGTACCATTTGGAGCTTTTATAGAAATAGCTAAAGGAATTGACGGTTTAGTGCATATATCTCAAATATCGACAGTAAGAATTAATAAGGTTGAAGATGTTCTCAGTGTAGATATGGAAGTAGAAGCAAAAATAATAGAAACCGATCTGGAAACCAAAAAAATCAGCTTAAGTATAAAAGAAGTAAAACCGATTGAACCTCCTTATGCCCAAGAAATAATGAATAATAATATCGAACCTGAAGCTTCTGAAAGAAGTTACAGAAATGACAAATTTGAAAGATTTGAAAGATTTGAAAGACCTGAAAAAGCTGAAAAAACTGAAAAAACTGAAAAATCCGAAAGATCTGAAAAGTTTGAAAGAAATGATAGGTTTGAGAGATTTGAAAGGTCAGACAGACCTGAACGTACTGCTCAACATAAGCCAAGAGAATTTAAGAAAAATAACGAGGGTGGTCAGGAAATTAAACGCGAATATAAAAGACCTCCACGTGATAATAGAGATATACGTGATATGCCGGAGGCTGTTCTCGAACATAAAGAAGAGTTGGATAACAAAATCGGCGATTTGTTACAAGGTTTAAAATTGAACTTAGTAACAACAACAGAAGAAAATAATAAAAAATAGCAATAATTAAAATAAAAACTTTGGGGCATCAAGCCCCTCGTTTTTGGTATATCTCTTACAGCAAGTGCCGATGACGTAAACAGAGGGAAAATAATCCCTCTGTATTTTCGTTATAGATTATAGTGATACCGGTTTTTGTTGTAATTGTAGTATCAAGAATTATTTAGGAAGAATTATGAAAACATTAGAAAACATGAATAAAGAAGAATTATTGGAAATCATTAAAATTAAAAATGATAAAATAAAAGAATTAGAAGATGAAATTGAATTATATCAAAAGCTGATAAATGAAATTAAAAACCTGGAAAAATAAAAAGCCCAAAGTGAAAACTTTGGCTTTTGGTGCGAGAGACGGGATTCGAACCCGTACATCCTAACGGACACTAGATCCTGAATCTAGCGAGTCTGCCAATTCCACCACTCTCGCAAAATCAACATACTGATTTTACTATAAAAATTATAACTTTTCAAGTAATTTTACTAATAAAAATATAAAAAGTGTGTAAATATAAGAAGAACGGTATTTGGTTAATCCAGCCTATGTATACATCAGGCTTTATGAATACCGTTATAAAAATGTGTGTTAATGAGGTGTGGCTATGGCCTTGAAATTTGAGAACTATATTTGTACTTTAAAAAACAAAAAGATTGCCGTGCTAGGAATGGGAATCAGTAATCAACCGTTAACTGATTATTTGTTTAAAAAGGGGATATATCCGGATTTGTTTGATAAGAATAAAAATCTAGAACTATCCTATAAGTATTCAATTCCCGGATGTAACCGTATATATTTCGGCAGCGATTATTTATCAAATCTAAAAGGGTACGACATTATTTTTAAAACTCCGTCTATGCGTCCAGATCTACCTGAGCTTATAGAAGAAAATGAGCGGGGAGCTATTATCACCTCCGAAATGAATGAATTTATAAAGTATTGTCCATGTAAAATATTTGGCATTACGGGTAGTGACGGTAAAAGTACTACCACTACCATTATTGGTAAAATGCTTGAAAGAGAAAATTATAAAGTTTGGCTTGGTGGAAATTTAGGCACACCGCTATTTAATTGCCTTGACAAAATAAAAGAGGATCATATGGCTGTGTTGGAGTTGTCCAGTTTTCAATTGATGACTATAGAAAAGAGTCCCGATGTATCTGTGATTACAAATATAACACCTAATCATTTGGATATTCATAAAGACATGAATGAATATGTCGAAGCAAAGAAGAATATTATTCGATTCCAAAGTGTTAACGGTAGGGGAATTTTTAATTTGGATAATAAAATTACAGCTTCTTTTTATGAAGAATATGATAAATCGTCATTAGGGTTTTGTAAATATCGTCTATGTGAAGGTTGTATTTGTTATTTGGATAATAAAATATACAAAGTTGACAAGGCCGGTGGGAAAATTGAACTGCTTGATGCTACAAAAATCAGGCTACCCGGAGTGCATAACATAGAAAACTATATGGCTGCATGTGGTGCTGTAATAGATGATGTATGTATATTAAGTATGCAGCAAGTGGCTTATGAATTCAAAGGTGTTGAACATAGAAGGGAAGAAGTAAGAAGAGTGAATGGTAGGACTTTTTATAACGATTCCATTGCAAGCAGTCCTACACGTACAAAAGCAACATTATCAAGTTTTGAAAAGAAAGTTGTTTTAATTGCAGGTGGTAAAGATAAAAATAACGACTATTCAATATTAGCCCCTGAGATATGTAATAAAGTGAAGATTTTGATTTTGGTAGGTCATACATCACAAACTATATATGATTCCGTTCTAAGATATTCAAATGAGAATAATGTAATGTGTCCGATAATATACAGGTTAGATGATTTTAATGACGCTGTACGTTTTTCGTATAAAATATCCGAGCCGGGGGATGAAATACTGTTATCACCGGCTAGTACCAGCTTTGACCTGTTTAAGAATTTTGAAGAGAGAGGACAAAGATACAAAGAAATTGTAGCGGAACTCTAAAAATTCTTTAAATATTTATATTGATTGGTATTCTACTGCAAAACCTTTATTAATAGGTAGAGGTATTTTCAATGATAAAGTGGCATCGGTAAACTCCGGTTCAAAGTAAGTGAGCAGTTATTTCAGTAGAATTATAAAATAAAATAATAAATTTTTAATTTAATGTTGACTTATATATATTAATTTTGTATACTAACAAAGCAGTGTTTGCCCGGATAGCTCAGTAGGTAGAGCAGAGGACTGAAAATCCTCGTGTGGTTGGTTCGATTCCGACTCCGGGCACCATATATGCGGGTTTAACTCAGCGGTAGAGTGTCACCTTGCCAAGGTGAAAGTCGCGAGTTCGAATCTCGTAACCCGCTCCATTTTTTTAGTTGGCGCCATAGCCAAGCGGTAAGGCAGAGGTCTGCAAAACCTTTATTCCCCGGTTCAAATCCGGGTGGCGCCTCCAGTATTCTATCCTCAAAATTCTTATATAAAGTATTTTGGGGATTTTTGTTTTGTCATCTCAAATATGTTATAGGTAATTGGTATTTTCAGATTTATCTTTACAAAAAGGTTACAATCGGAACAAATAGGTGGTGTTTTAATGAAAAATAAAGAGGTTAACACTTATAAAAAAGTCATGGTATGTGTAACCAGACAAAAAAATTGCGAACGTTTGGTGAAAGCCGGAGAAAAAATCGCTTTAAAAAGAAAAGAGGAGCTAATTGTCATACATGTTGCCAAGACAGGTGATAAATTTATGGGAGATCCCCACGAGGGTGCCGTACTAGATTTCCTTTTTAGATGCGCTAAAAACGCACAAGCCGAAATGCATATTATCCGAGCCGACGATATTGTTTCAGCTATTGAAAAATTTGCCAAAGAGCAGGACGTTTCGGTGATAGTATTAGGAAGTCCTCCACCGTCTGAATCATCCGGAGGATTAACATATAAGGTTATGCAACGATTAACCGATGTTAAATTTGAAATATTGTAATCAAATAATAGTATTTATTCTTGACGTTAGCTGCAATATATAATAGAATTTATAAAAAATATTTATCGCTTGTCTAAAAAAATCTTTTAATTATTTTGTATTACCCATAAAAATATCAATTTTTTGATAAGAATAAAAGGAGAATAAATTATGGTAAAAAAATCTTCAGACTTTAGGTATAACACAGGAGAAACTCGGGTCCCTTGGGCCGCTGTAGGTGAAAACTATAATGTTGAGGACCTGATGGCAGTTATTAAGTTCCTTGCACAGGGAGAAGGAAAAGAGTATGAAGATGCTATTGCAGCTGTAAGAGAAAATATAAACAAATTAACAGCGATATCCATACCTCCCGGAAAGCTGTCGTTAGGCACAAATGTCGAACAAGCGGAAGAAGCTGTAGATGCATATCTAGGATCAAAAGGCAGTTTGTTTGTTACAAACGCCACGGCGGGATTTGAAATCGCTTTTAAATATGCGAACCTGGAAGCCGGTGACGAGGTAATAGTGCCTGCCATAACATTTATAGCCACTATGGCGTATCCTTTATCGGTAGGAGCAAAAGTTGTTTTCGCAGATTTGGATCCGGTAACACTAAATATGGATCCTGCTGATGTTGCTCGTAAAATAACATCGAAAACAAAAATGATTGTACCGGTGCATTTAGGTGGTTATCCCGTTGATATGGATCCCATAATGGAGCTAGCACGTAAAAATGATTTGGTAGTGTTGGAAGATGCGGCGCACGCTTTCGGAGCCTCCTATAAAGGTAAAAAGATCGGTACTATTGCAGACTTCACCTCATTTAGTTTTCATGAAGTAAAAAATATTACTTCCTTTGGAGAAGGCGGTATATTAACTACAAATATAGATAGTATACGTTCCGAATTGAAAAGAGCAAGGTTTCTCGGATTGAATTTCTCTCGTAAGATTAAGGATTGGCTTTATGATGTAACGGCCATACCCGGAAAATACGGTCCGTTTGTAGCCGGAAACTGTTCTACCACTGAAATACAAGCGTTAGGACTTAAGCTGCAGATAGATCGTTATGATAAAATTATCTCGCAACGTCGAGCGGCGGCCGAATATATGTCTGAAAGGTTATCGGGAAATCCCGCTGTTATACCGCAGGATATGGGAAATAGTGATATTGTTCCGTCATTCCATTTATATTTATTACAAATAGATCCTGATAAAGCAGGCGGAGATATCCAAACGTTGAAGAAAAAGCTGGAACAAAAAAGTATTACAAATATACCCCATTTCGGACCTTTATATAAGTTTGAAATATTACGACAATTGGGTTATAATCAAGAAGATATAGCAAAAACATGTCCTGTATGTGAAGAAGCTTTCTATAGACGTTTTACCCACTTGCCAATATACGGTTTGTCTCCTGAGCAACTGAAGTATATGGCCGATGCCGTCCTGGAATCAATCGCCGAAATGCAGCGTGGTGAATAAATGTTGTTGTTATACTGTATTTTGTATAGGAAGGTGTTCATAAATGAATAATTATTTTATAAAAACCGCTTTTAAAGTGTTTACCGACTACATTATTACAGTTTTTTTGTTTTGTGTATTTCTTATATCACTACTTTTAATTGCTAATCAGGATACGGCGCGTCCTATTTTGATCGGATACAGTCTTGTTTGGTTTATAATGTTGATGATGATGGTATACTCCAAAATGAAACGGGTGGCTCAAAAAGAAGTAATTCCGCAATACGAGTTAAATCCGTACAGTTTGAAAGGTTTTGTTTACGGGTTGGTTGCTATGATACCCAATTTTATTGTAGCTGTGCTAAATGCCGTATTGGTTTTCCCGAGCGAGACATTTAATGCAAGAAGATTATTAGCTGTGAAACTGTTTTTTGGGCCCCTGCACTCTTTTATCGAACTGACAGGAGATACTGTATATTCTTTTTTCATCGTTTGTTTAATTGTTCCGATTATAGCCTGTACAGGCTATTTGGCGGGGTATTACGGCATATACCCCTTTGCAAAGATGCTTGGAAAAAAATAAGATATAAAAAACCAAAGAGAAAGGATATTTTATGGAGCAAAAAGCTAAAAATAATCCTGAAGCACATTTAGAAGAAAGATTATCTACCATATATAACGAACTGTGTGAGAAGGCATATAATAATAATCCTGATATGGACTATGACAGTATGGAGTTTGAAAATGTTCTGAACGAATGCCAAACTGTGTGGGCAAATACTCTGTTAGAAGATAAAGGTTTTACTATTAAAGACTTTTTATTCAACTTGGATTTCGGCTGTCTGTGTACCCTATTTGAATATATGGCAAAAGGTGATTTTCCGGTTCCAATGGAAATATTACGTGCTTTAGATTCTTTTGGGGAGCAAGGTGTTCTTTATTTATACAACCATGCCTTCGATATGCTCAATCGAAAAGAAGAACCCGGTTTATATATCAGTATTCAAGCCGTTAAGGGTTTGGGAAGACTGCATAAAAGTCAATATGTTGGACACATGCTTACCTATGTTACAGGCCTGCCGGAAAATGAGGACATGCTTATTGAAAGTGTAGTAGAAGGCATTATGGAAATGGGACCTGTAGGTATAGATGAAATGGTAGAATGTATAAACGGCACAAAAAATATTAATAATAATTTGGAGTATGTACTGCAAGCACTTGCTCAGCTAGGTAAAAATCAAAAAAGTACAAAAATATTCGATTGTTTAAAATCGGCTTTTCTTAGGATGAAGAACAAAGATTTAGGAGCTTTATGCATTGCAGAATACGGAGACATTAGAGGTATCTCAGTTTTGAACAACTTTTTAGATAATAATAAGAGGTCTTTACAAAGGGAAGTATTTTTTGAAATATTACATTGTATTAAAGAATTAGGAGGTAGGACGGATTTTTTTTAAAACATGCATAACACCGATACATTTGTGAATAAAATAGTAATAAAGATTTTTTAGGTTGGTGATTATTTATGTTTATAGTAGTAAGAAAGCACAATATTTTATTGGTACTATTGGTTTTTGTTCTGGCTTTTTCAGTATTCGGATTGAATCTGACATATTCTGATGCAACACCGGTATCAAATATTTCGTATAAACCGGTGAAGATTATGATAGATCCCGGTCATGGGGGAGAAGACCCCGGAGCTGTCAGTGATTATACCGGTATAAAAGAGAAAGATTTGACACTGGATATTGCTTTCAAATTGAAAAGTCTACTGGAAGATGACGGATATCAGGTGATTATGACCAGAGAAACCGACACATTGATTTATCCTGACGGAACACCGGGTTACACGGCCAAAAGAAGAGAAGATTTAAATAACCGTAAAAAGTTTATGGATGAATCCGATGCTTTATTAATTGTAAGTATACATTTAAACAAATTCAAACAGACACAATATTACGGAGCACAAACATTTTATCCTGCCGGACGTAAAGATTGTATGAAGCTTGCGAACACGATACAAAATCAATTACGCGAGGTTTTGGATCCTAATAATAAAAGGGAGCCGCAAGGAACAAAAGATCAGCTAATCATTCTTAAAAATAACTCAAAGCCTATTACCATAGTTGAGTGTGGGTTTTTGTCAAACGAACAAGAAGAAAAGCTTTTAAATACTTCTGAATATAGACAGAAAATTGCACTTGCAATTAAAAATGGTATAGTTGATTATCTTAACGGAGAATAGAATCGTATTTTTGCTTAAATAAACTCAATTCCTCATCGGTTTGTGTCCATTGTGCATATTTTTCTTCCAATAAATCGGATAGTTCGTCAAGTCTATGTTGCATTTTTCCTAAGTGCTCATGATCTGACGAACGATCCGGATCGGACATTTGTATTTTAATTTCTTCTATATTACTTTCCAGCTCTAATATTTCGCTTTCCAGCTTTTGATATACATTCGTCAGCTTTCTATAACCGCTCATTACTTCTTTTTTTTGACGATATTCAACGGCACCTTTAGATTTTTCAGTCTGCTCTTTTAATTGTTCATAATCTTGATCATCCAACCATTTACGGTATGTGTCATAATCTCCGGTGAAATCTCTTACATTGTTATTGTGAAAATCTAAAAAACGAGTTGCGATCTTTTGTATAAAATAACGGTCATGAGATACGCATATAACCGCACCTACAAATTCAGACAATGCATCTTCAAGAATTTCTCTAGAAGATATATCCAGATTATTTGTAGGTTCGTCCAAAATTAAAAAATCCGCATCAGATAACAATAGTTTTATTAAAGAAACTCTGGTTTGTTCTCCACCACTTAGAGTTCCTATTATGTTATAAACCTTATCTCCCGTAAATAAAAAAGCAGCCAGCATATTTCTTATGGTTGTTTCGGTAATCTTTTCATTTCCCACCCATACCTCGTCTATTATAGAATTATTTCGATTTAAATTTGATAACTCTTGGTCAAAGTACCCTGTTTTTATTTTTTGGGGTATATAAAATTCACCTTGATCCGGTTCAATTTTACCGGCTAGTATTCTTAATAAAGTAGTTTTGCCGCATCCGTTAGGTCCTGTAACAAATAATTTTTCTCCTTTTTTCACTTCAAATGACAACTTACTAAATAAAGCACGGTTCCCATATGCTTTTTTTAGATTTTCAACCCATAATATATCGTTAGAAGACAGCACATCGGTTTTAAAACGTATGTTAAGTTTTTTTTCTGTGTTCTTAGGTTTATCGATCTTTACCATTTTATCTAAAGTCTTCATACGGCTTTCGGCAGCTATAATATTGTGCTGACGATTCCATTGTTTTTGTTTTTCTATAAATTTTTCGATTTGTGCTATTTTTGTTTGTTGGTTTTTATAATGTCTCTCCAGGATTGTTTGTTTTTTATAACGTTTTTCTACAAATTGAGTATAATTACCTTCATACTGATCAAGTTTTTTATCGGTAACATGAATTATCCCGGTTACCGTTTTATCCAGAAAGTAACGATCATGAGATACTATCATATAAGCGCCTGTATAACCGTTCAAAAAATCTTCCAACCATTGTATAGCCGATATATCAAGGTGATTGGTAGGTTCGTCCAACATTAAAAAATCAGGCTTGGCAAGCAGTAATTTTGCCAAAGCAAAACGTGTTTTTTGTCCTCCGCTTAAAGCTGACACTTTAAGTGTAAAATTTTCTTCGTCAAACCCTAAGCCTCTTAGTATTCCTTTTGTTCTGGAAATATACTCATAGCCTTTTTCGCGCTCGAATTCCTCGTTTAATCGGCTTATTTGCCCGGCTGTTTTTATTTGCTCGGTTTGATTTGTGGTATTGGCCAGAGTGTCTTCCAATTGTCGTATTTGCTTTTCTATTTGTATAACATGCTCATATGCTTTCAGACCTTCTTCCCAAATGGTTAAATCAGGTTCCGGACGCATTGTTTGCTCCAAGGTGCCGATTGTAATACCCGGTGCGATATTTACCGATCCCGATTCAGGTGTTAATTTTTGTTGTATAAGATGAAATAAGGTAGTTTTGCCAACACCATTTAATCCTACAACTCCTATTTTTGAATCATTCATTATGTCTGCCGATGCATCTGTAAAAATTGTGTTGTCTCCATATGAGAATGTTAAACTTTTAATAGATATATACTTCATGTAGTCCTCCGATTACATATTATAGCATACAGTCACTTTTAACCGCAACAGTGAAGGTGCATGGAAAATTATAACAGTATGTCCGGTAATTATTGCATTACAACCTGTTTAATTGTATAATAAAAAGATATAGTACAGTCGATAAGAAAAATATCTGAATTAGAATAATTTTATATATCGAATAATCAATAAATTTTAAAAAAATTCTTGGAGGTTATATGAAAAAAACTCTTATTATTATTTTAACATTAATATTAATACTATCATATTCTTGCAATATAAAAACAGATACAATCGAGGAAACAACCGGGCAAACCCAAACCGAATCCGAAACCGGCAGTAAAACGACGCAAGTAACAGAGCCTCAAATGATTGATAAAGTGCGGTCAAACAGGAATTATGTTTTATTAGACAGATGTGATTCATTGCAAAGCTCAATGTGGAATATGTCAGGCGTATCGAGCGAGATTGTCATAACCGATTCCGAAGGTGAAGTAACCGGTTTAACCGTACCAAACGGAAACTATGGCTTTTATTCGGTCAAAGAAACCGGTACATATGCTTCAATAGAAAAAAAAATAGAGATCGGCGACGGTCCTTGGATACTTGAATTACAAATGAATATAAAAAATTTAATAACACCTTCCGCTAATCATGAGTGGAGAGGTTTTATTATCGACATTTTTGCAGGAGGTAAAAGATATTATTTCGCCGTTAACGGTGAAGGAAACGTATACGCACAACAAGGTAATTCAAACACACAAAAACCGTTAAAGATCGACGGCATAAAATATGCCGGTTATTGTAATTGGCAGTTCATTTACAATGGAGTAAGCAAAGTATATCTACTTGTAGATGAAAGAGTAGTAGGATATTTTGACGGGGTGTGGTCAATTGCCGAAGATAAGGAATCCGGCATAAGTCTTCGTAATGTCCCGATAAATGTATTATCGGGAGCCAACGAAGTGTATATTGATCATATCGGGTTAAGCTTTGACGAAATTCCGGATTGGATCGAAAGCGATCCGAAAATAACGTACATAAATAGCATGCCTTCATCTAACAGTACTGATATAATATTGACGGTCAGAGTGGATAATGTATCAAACGATCTGTTAAATAACGGGAAAGCAAGTTTGAACGTTATCTTAGAATCAGACGGAAACACCGTTTCAGAATCGGAGGTTATGTTAACAGGCAAAAATACATATATATTAATGAACGGTCAAAATACCGCAGGAATAATAGACTTAAAAGCCGACTTATCTATTAACGGCAGTGTGTTACACCAATACTCCCGAAAGCTGAACCTGCATGCGACAGTAAACATGATAACCGATACCGAACAAATAACGTCTACAAACGATAATATATATGTGTTCAATGCTTTGGACAAAATACCGGATTTTGAGGAATCCGGGTGGAAAAAAATTATATACAGGTATACCGGGAATACCGAAGAATATATTGGATTGGACAGCACACCGTCTTCAGGAGTGTTGGAAATTCCGGTTGAACCGGTTGGGTGGTTTTCGGTATATATAGGATATCTCAAAGGAACTCAAGGAATATCGGTGGATTTAGGTAACGGTTTTACAGATATTGATATTGAAAAAACCATATTTTTACCAAAAGATCAAACCGGAGATAGTATTTTAAAAGAAGCTTTTTTGGGAGCTGTAAACTTTAGCGGCCAAAAAATTAGTATAAAAGGCTTTACACCAAAAAAAGCAAGAATTGCTTACATAAAGTTTGTTAGTATGACCGATCATGATATCGCAGTATATAATGAGGCACCGGATAATGTTAAACGAGCAATCTATAATAATGACGGGTATTCGGACTTTTATTCCGGATATTATCCGACAGAAGCCGATTTATTACAGCGAGCCGTAAATTCTTTTAAAGACCGTGATGTCGAGACCGTATACTTTTGTTTGGGTACTACTTTCGCCTTAAACTACGATAGTAAATTTGCGGGATCGCCTTTTTCCAATATTACACCCGACATGGAAGCCAACCTTATGAGGGACGGGGATAAAACGGTAGTACATCAAATTAAAAATTTTGCCTACGAAGGCATAATACCGGTTCAATCGGTGGCTTTACGAGCCGATGAGCTGGGTATTAAGACGTATGCGTCACTGAGAATGAATGCTTTTTATGATCCGAACACCTATCCGTGGTTGAACGGATCTATATATGATGATTACTCTCAATATCGTATTACCGACAGTAACGGTAAATATAAGAATAACATTAGCTATGCGTCACAAGAGGTGAGAGAATTAGTTACGAATATATTGGTTGAAGCCGCATCCTTTGATGGTGTAGACGGTGTCAATTTGGATTTTT
This sequence comes from uncultured Clostridiaceae bacterium, assembly GCA_964547525.1. Classification (GTDB taxonomy): domain Bacteria; phylum Bacillota; class Clostridia; order JAAYHZ01; family JAAYHZ01; genus CAZJOD01. The sequence goes on along the minus strand of CAZJOD010000004.1, from coordinate 34,194 downwards.
GTAGATATCCGGACTGTTTAGGTTATGAAAGGGAGTTGGTTGATCCTTTTATAGAAGAATACGGTTTTGATCCTACCGATTTAATAAATGAAGATCAATTGAGTTTATGGTACAAATATAAAACCAATGTATTCAACGAATTTATGAGGAATTTAAGAGAGAAGATTCCAAATAAAGAGATATCGGTACGGATACCGGAAACAGGATGGTATGAATACGGATTTGATTTGACAACTTGGATCGAAAACGGTTATATAGATATTTTAATACCTTCGGCTGTAGGTTATGAGAATTTTTATGACATAAAGCCTTTTATAGAAATGACTAAAGCCGGTAATGTATTGGTATATGCAGGTATTAACAAGTATTTATCAGGTCACGATATGACCAAGAAGGAAGAAGATATGATCAAAGCAGGATTAAAAGTCGACTTAGGTCATACTTATTTAAGTACTACGCAATATCTTGAACGAGCTCGATATTTATATAGTGAGGGGTGTGCCGGGATCCACCTGTTTAACAACTGGAGTCCGGATAACGGTATTTTAGGTATGATAGGAGACAAACAATACGTTGAAAAGTGGTATACATTCAGTTATCCCGCCGTATCGGTTTATGAGTTTATTACGGTGGATAGTGTATCATGATAATATTATACAGGTGTTTTTGACAAAACCAATAGATTGTTATATAATAAAATTAAAGGAAATCCGGCAGTAATTAAGTGTCGATATATTAAAAATAGGAATTATAAGATAAACAAGGTATGTTTTTGGGTTAGTGGTAATTGCTGCAGGAGGCGAAAAAATGTTTGAAATAGGAGATAAAATCGTATACCCGTTACATGGTGCGGGTGAAATTGAAAAAATTGAAGAAAAAGAGATTTTAGGAGAAAAGAAGGAATATTATATTCTGAAAATGCCTTTTGGAGGTATGAAGGTTATGATTCCTACATCCAATTCTAATGAAATTGGTATAAGAAACATAATTTCTAGAAAGCAGGCATATGAGGTAATTGATTTCTTTTCACCTGAAAGGTGTGACGTTAGCGTAAACTGGAATAAAAGGTATCGAGAAAACATGGATCGGTTAAAAAGCGGCAATATTATTGATGTAGCCGATGTTGTGAACACCTTAATGGTACGGGACAAAGAAAAAGGTTTGTCTACCGGTGAACGAAAAATGTTAAATAGTGCTAAAAAAATACTCTTTAGCGAACTGATTTTGGCTGCCGGGTTGGAAATGGACGAATTGGAAGACAAAATCAAACATAAGCTTTATGATGACATTGAATGCTGATAAATATTTGGCAAATTCATTAGATGTAGGAGATAATGAGCATGCTTGACAAAATCGTTAAGTACTTGTTTGCACTCACAGGGGCTTTTACCGGTGTTTCGTTAATAAGATATTTTTCTAACACGGTTGATTTTGAATTTTTAAGCGTTGTACACATATCTTTATATGTGTTATCAAGTGTAATTTGTGCTACCTTTTTTTATTTATTAGCAGCTAGCATGATTAAAATGGTGTCGAATATTTATAATCAGACCGAAAGAGTGCTGCAGAATATGACCATTTATGAAGTAACCATTACTGCAATGGGATTAATAGCCGGATTAATCATAGCTAATCTTATTTCAATACCCATATATAAAATTCCTGTTGCAGGAATGCCTATCGCGGTACTTATTAATGTTTTTTTCGGTATACTTGGTATGGCTGTAGCGGTAACTAAGAAAAACGAAAATTTTATAGAATCATTTAAGAAAAGAAACCAATCCGACTTACGTCCTAAGGTTATAGATACCAGTGTTATTATAGACGGAAGGATCGGGGATTTGGTTAAGTGCGGTTTTATTGAAGGTAAGTTGGTTATACCTTCTTTTATTTTAAAAGAATTAAGACATATAGCCGACTCTAAAGATGATTTAACACGCAATAAAGGCAGACGAGGTTTAGATGTATTAAGTGCTATACAGGAAGAGGATAATGCTTTTGTGGAAACACCGGTAGTACCTATCAGCTCTGATGAGGAAGTTGACAGCGCTCTTTTACGCTATGCGGCAAGTATTAACGGACAGGTTTTGACATTGGATTATAACTTGAATAAAGTCGCTGCGGTCCAAGGAGTTCAGGTGTTAAATATAAACGAGCTGGCTAATGCATTAAAGCCCATAGCATTACCGGGAGATGAAATGATTGTGCAGGTTATCAAATCCGGTAAAGAAGATAAACAAGGCATCGGATATCTTGAAGACGGAACTATGATCGTAGTTGAAAATGGTGTTAAATATGTAGGTAATCAAGTGGATGTAATTGTAACCAAAGTACTGCAAACTAATGCGGGTAGAATGATTTTTTCAAAAGTAAATGCAAAAGCAATGTAGGACACGATTAAATTATATGAACTGTACTGTAAATATAATAATGGCTGCAGCCGGAAAAGGCACGCGTGCAGCCCAAGATATCAATAAAGTATATGCGGATTTATGCGGTAAGGCTGTTTTGGTAAGGTCTATACTTCCTTTTTTGCAAATTCCTCAAGTAAAACTCGTCATAGTAGTCATATCCAAAGATGATGTTGATTTGTTTAACAAAATTGTGCTGAAAGACGAATCGCTCATACATGTCCAATCTAAAATAAAATATGTTATAGGCGGCAATACAAGGCAGGAATCTGTATATAACGGATTACAAAATATAGATAAAGATGTGGATCTGGTCGCAATTCATGATGGAGCGAGACCTTTGATATTGAAAGAAGATATTATATCCGTAATGGAAATAGCTTGTAAAACAGGGGCGGCTTTCTTGGGGGTTAAAGTTAAAGATACTATAAAACAGATAAATGCACAGAAAATGACGGTTAAAAAAACATTGAAACGTGAAGAATTAATAGCAGTACAAACCCCTCAAATTTTTCAGAAAGATATAATTGTAAATGCATATGCTAAAGCCGTATGTAATAAAGCTATAGCTAGCGATGATACGACTTTGGTAGAGTGGGCCGGTTATCCGGTTTACATGGTGGAAGGGTCATATGAGAATATTAAAATTACCACCCCCGAAGACTTTATTATTGCACGGAGCTTGCTAGATGCAAGAAACCGTTAAAATGCAAATTGCGGCTATGCCCAGCCCCTGTCCGAACGGTGTCAGGTTTTCTCCTGAAGTTGCTGTAATTCCTACGCTTCCTTTAGGGACGGAAAGAATACCGGCGATTGATTCTTTCATCTCATCTATCACTTTAGCCAACTTAGGTGTTTTACATTCTATAGAAACGGCCACATGAACTATTTGCATATCATTGGCATATTTTAAAGCTTCTTTAATATAAGCTCTACTGTCTGTTATGCCTGCGGCACACATTTTATCTGCAATTTCACCTAGTATATTAACACCTGTAACCGATGATATTGCATTGGTTATGGCGTGTAATACAACATCCGCATCGCTGTTTCCCGCTAATGGTGTATGTTTTGCAATTTTAACACCTGCTAGTACCAAATCTTTTTTTGAATCATCCGAATCGAATCTGTGACTGTCCTGGCCGATACCTACTTTTATCATTTTTACACCTTCCAAGTATGATAATTTAATTATATCATACCCGATAATTAGCCTTCAATGACTTGATCCTAAGCCGGATTTTTCTTTGGGGTTAAAAAATATTTGACAACATTTTTCTTTTATATTATATTAAATTAATCATAAAAGCTCATACTTATGGCTTTAGGAGGTTCAGTATGAAGGCGTCAAGGCTGTTTATGCCTACATTGAGACAGGTTCCCGCAGAAGCGGAAATAGCAAGTCACCAATTAATGTTAAGAGCGGGACTTATGAGAAAATTGGCTTCGGGTATTTATTCGTTTTTACCCGTAGGGTTAAGATCTTTTAAAAAAGTTGAACAAATTGTAAGGGAAGAAATGGATAGAAGCGGAGCACAAGAATTAATTATGTCCGCCGTTTTACCTGCCGAAGTATATATCGAGTCGGGAAGATGGAGTGTATTCGGTCCCGAAATGTTCAGATTGAAAGATAGAAGCGGGAGAGATTTTTGTTTGGGTCCCACCCATGAAGAAGTATTTACTACAACTGTAAGAAATGAAATTAAATCCTATAAATCTTTACCTGTAACCTTGTATCAGATACAAACCAAATACAGAGATGAAATAAGACCTCGGTTTGGTGTCATGAGATGCAGGGAATTTGTTATGAAGGATGCCTATAGTTTTGACAAAAATCAGAATGGATTGGATTTGTCTTATTTGGCCATGAGAAAAGCTTACTGTAGAATATTCGACCGATGCGGATTGGATTACACTGTTGTGCAAGCTGACAGTGGTGCAATGGGAGGGTCGGGCTCTGAAGAATTCATGGTTAAATCTGAAATCGGAGAAGCGGTTATAGCGTTTTGTAATAAATGTGGATATGCCGCTAATGACGAAAAAGCCGAATGTGTAGCAAATATAATAGAATCCGAAGAAGTTCCGGGAGATAAGGAAAAAGTATCTACTCCTGATATAAAGACCATTGATGACCTGGAAAAGTTTTTTAATTGTAAAGCTAGTTTATTTGGAAAAACATTGCTTTATAAAGCCGATGACGAGACTGTTGCGGTAATGGTACGCGGAGATCGTGATGTAAATGAAACGAAGTTAAAAAATTATTTGAAATGTTCCGATTTGGTTTTGGCAGATGAAGAAACCGTTAAGAGAGCTACATCGGCACAAATCGGATTTGCCGGACCTATCGGATTAAATGTGAGGCTCATAATTGACAGAGAAGTTCCGGAGATGAAAAATTTTATAACCGGAGCAAACGATACCGGGTATCACTATAAAAAAGTAAACTTTAAAAAAGACTTTAATACCGAAGAAGTGGTTGATATTCGCAATGTTGTTGAAGGAGACGCTTGTCCGGTATGTGGAGAGAAAATCTCAATTGCACGTGGTATAGAGGTAGGACATATTTTTAAACTGGGCACCAAATATACCGAATCGTTAGATTGTACGTTTTTAGATGAAAACGGTAAGGAGCAACCTATGATCATGGGTTGCTACGGAATTGGAATCGGTCGTACATTAGCTTCTATAATCGAGCAGAATCACGATGAAAACGGAATAATATGGCCGGTTTCGGTGGCACCTTATCATGTAACGATAATTACAGTTAATAACACCGATGAAAAGCAGATGGTGCTTTCGGAGCAAATATACAATACATTAATCGATAAGGGGATTGAAGTTTTATGGGATGAAAGAAAAGAAAGACCGGGTGTAAAATTTAAAGATGCCGATCTTATAGGAATTCCTGTAAGAATAACCGTCGGAAAAAAAGCCGAAGATGGTATAGTGGAATACAAGCTGAGAAGAAGCGATGAAAATACCGAATTAACGGTACTGCAAGCTATAGATTCGGCAGTTGGATATATAAAGGATAATAAATAAAAAGTATATACAAACAAAAAAAGCGATATGAAAATCGCTTTTTTTTTATTATTTTTCAAAATTAAGTTAATAAAATTCATAATTTTGTCAATACTATATTTGAACGAACAGTTTATACCAAATATGTATAACGGAGGGATAACATGAATAAAAAATTAATTTTCCTATTAAGTATTCTTATGTGTGCCGCTTTTGCCATAAATAGTATTGCGGCGCCTAACGAAAGCGTACAAGCTGAGGATGAAGCACCTGTATTAAAAGGGATAGATTTTTCTATGGGATTGGTAATAGCTGATTTCTTAAACATACGTCAGGGACCGTCCACAGATCATGATGTAATAGAGGTATTAAAAAGTGGTGATACGGTACGAGTTATAGGTCAGATAGGCGAATGGTATGCTGTATATAACGAAAAAACAGGTAATATCGGTACTGTTAATAGCAATTATATAGCTATCGAGCAAGTTCAAGCCGAATCAACCGAAATTAAGAAAGATAATACCAAGCAACCGGATAATAACCCTAAAAATAATGTTAATGTTGAAGAAGACGAACCTGTTATTAAGAAACTCAAATTGACTAAGGACCAACAAACTCTACTTGATTTAGTCAATGCCGAAAGGGAAAAAAACGATCTTCAACCGTTGGCCGTCAGTGATGTTTTAATGGAAACAGCTAAATTAAAGGCACAGGATATGGCGGAGAATAATTACTTTTCACATCAATCGCCAAAATACGGTTCACCGTTTGATATGATGAAAAATAATAACTTGCAATTTAATTTTGCAGGTGAAAATATTGCCGGTAATAAGACGGTTGAAGGTGCTTTTAAAGCATGGATGAAAAAGGAAGGGAACAAGAGTAATATTTTGAATCCCCAATATAAATACATTGGGATCGGAATAAGTGACAGTGATAAATATGGTAAGATATTTGTTCAACAATTCATAGGCGAATAATTATCATTATTTTACATCCGTAGTGTATACGGGCAAAAACCGATATTTCGGTTTCTGCCTTACATATGATGTCACTAAGTTATATGTCGAATTAATCATTTATACATGCGGTATTTAAAAAGTACCTTCTATATGATATTATATTGGTTATAAAATACATTGGAAGGCCGGTTAAAAAGAGATAATAATACCGGACATAAACACAACCATATTATGATCAAAAGAATTATTCCGAAAGAACTCAATAATAAAACCGTTTATAATGCTATTGGAAAATTATGTCCGGGCGTTCCGGATTCGGTTATTCATAAGGCTTTTAGAAAACGTGATGTAAAATACAACGGCGTTAGGGCAACAAAAGATACGCCTGTATATGAATCCGGTGAGATTACAATTTTCGGTGTGGTGGAAATGACCGAGAAAAAGCAAAACGATATAATTGTTTATGATGATGAAAACATCATAATAGTTGATAAACCACAAGGGTTACCGGTTCACGCCGGTCGGGACTACACTAAAGAAGCCACACTTATACAACAATTGGAAGAACAATATAATAGTACACTATATTTATGTCATAGATTGGATAGGAATACCGGCGGTCTGTTGATAGTAGCAAAAAATAAAATGGTGTTAAGCGAAATATTAAATAGGATGACAAAAGGGCAGATTGTAAAAGAGTATACAGCTTTGGTATTAGGAGAGATAAACAGAGGGGAATATGTTAAAACTGCGTGGCTTGAAAAGGATTCTAAAATGAACATGGTATTTATAAAATCTGAAAAGACAGAGAATTCATTCAAGATAGTAACTTCGTTCAAGGTAATGGAAACATTCGATATGAAAGGGATTAAAGTAACAAAAATAAAAGTCGTACCTATAACGGGGAGAACTCATCAAATAAGAGCTCATATGGCTTTTTTAGGATATCCTGTCCTAGGTGACGGCAAGTACGGGAATAATAAGATTAATAAAAGTTTGAAATTCACCGAACAACAATTGTTTTCTACAAGTTTGCTTTTTGATTATGAAAAAGACGATTCGAAAACAGGTTACATGGGAGGAATGAGGTTTTACTCAAAAACGGGAAAGGAGACTTAAACATATGTTACAGCTATGTTTCAGGTTCGTTAAGATTAATGCTTGGAAAAACTTACCGTGGCGTTTTATCTTTCATAAATTAGCATCATATGCTATAATTATACCAACAATTATATACAAGGAGGTTGTCGCGAATGCTAAGACCAAAAAGGACGACGGTATGCATATTATTATTTCTAATAATGTTCATGCCGATACAGTCCGGTGTAAACGCAGCTAATCTCCTGCAAAAAGGAATGAGTGGGGATCAGGTTGTGCAGCTTCAGAACGATTTAAAACAGCTAGGTTTTTTTACAGCAAACTGCACAGGGTATTATGGGAATGTGACACAACAGGCAGTTAGAAATCTTCAGAGGCAATACGGATACATACAAGACGGAATCGCAGGTTCTCAGACATTATCTTTGATTAGCACGCTAGTCAATAATAATATCGGTAAGAGCGGTATTCTTGAAGAAGGCTCATCCGGAAATGACATAATTAAACTGCAGGAGAATTTAGAACAACTGGGGTACTTTAACGGTGATGTAACCGGATATTTCGGAAACGTTACCAAACAAGCGGTTATGGCCTTTCAAAGAGCGTACAATTTGTACTGTGACGGAAAGGTTGGCTCTAAGACCTACGAAGCTATTCAAAAAGCTCTGGTAGAGGGAAAATCGTACAATGGAGTCACCTTGAAAAAAGGTGCGTCCGGAGCGGATGTAAAATTACTTCAAACCGATCTGACAAAGACAGGTTATTATACCGCCGAATGTACGGGTTATTTCGGGCCTTATACCGAACAGGTCGTTAAAAACATTCAATCTTCGTACGGATATTATGCCGATGGAGTTGTAGGAGCCAAAACTTACTCATTAATCCAAGATATTATTGCAGGAAAAAGTATTCAAACAGGGAGCGGACAAGCTGTTGCAGCAAGTGTATCGTCACCCGCAAACACAACTTTTAAAATTCCTTGGTACGGACAAGCGGAGAAAATATTTGCAATAGGAACTGTAGCAACCGTTTTGGATGTAGAAACAGGAATCAAATTTAAAATTAAGAGGACATTCGGGTACAATCATGCCGATTGCGAAACTTTGACGGCCGCCGATACGGCTGTAATGTTTAAACTATTCGGTGGTTGGTCATGGGAAAGAAGAGCTATCATCATTATAATCGGTGATACCTATATTGCGGCGTCAATGGCGGGTATGCCTCATGCAGGCAGGGACGACAAACCGTCAGGAGTCAAAGTGTACAATCGCAGCGGTGATTACGGTTACGGAGATAACTTGGATGCTGTAAAGGGAAACAATATGAATGGTGTATTTGATGTTCATTTCTACATGAGCAAAACGCATAGTACAAACAGAGTTGATGCAAGACACCAAGAGATGGTTGATGTGGCAAACGAATATGCAAAAAAGAATTATTAAAACATAATAGATAAATTGTTTGACCGTTAATTAAAAAGAATGTAAGATGACAAATCTTACGTTCTTTTTTTATACAAATTTGCTTGGAACCTGTTTAAAAACGCGTTTTCTTAAATAGGTTCCGCAATTTATACTTATTGCTTTTTTGAAGCAAAATGGTTATTAAAGTACAATCATAAGTATATATTTGTGAATATATTTCTATTGTTTTTGAAAGTATGAAAGGATATACTACAATATAGGTATTCTAAAATACCGATATATTTAATATGTAAATACCGTTGGTTGTATTTATATACAGCATTTAACCGAGGGGGTATAGTTATGAAAAAAATATGTGGAATGATACCTGCGTTAATAACTCCGTATGATAGTACAGGTAATGTCAACATAAAGGTGCTCCGTGAAATAGTTCGTATGAATATTAAGAATAATGTAGCCGGATTTTATACGACAGGTAGTACCGGAGAAGCGTTTTTGTTGTCTACCGAAGAAAGAAAAAAAACGCTGGAAATAGTAAGAGAAGAGACGGTTAACGGGTTAGTCATTGCTCATGTAGGTTCGACTGTCACCCGTGAGGCTATAGAATTGGCTCGACATGCCAAAGATGTTGGTGCCGATATGGTTGCGTCGGTTCCACCGTTTTATTATCAATATACAAAAGAAGAAATAAAGCAGTACTACAGAGATATAGCCGAAGCTTCACAAATGCCTGTTATGATATATAATATACCCGGAACAACCGGCGTCTCTTTAGATTATGATTCGGTAGGTGATTTTTTTAAAGAAGATTTTATAAAAGGTTTAAAATTTACATCAAAAGATTTCTATCAACTGGAGAGAATCAAAACCAATTACCCAAAATTAAGTGTATTTAACGGATTTGACGAAGTGGTTGCGGGAAGTTTTATATATGGTGCCGACGGAGGCATCGGAAGTACATATAATATTATGGGCGGTTGGTTTGTAAGTATTTATAATGCAATATTAGAAAAAGATTATAATAAAGCCGGAGAAATTCAACGCAAAATTAATGAAGTAATAGAGCAATTAATCAAGACGGGTATTATTCGTGGAATAAAATATATACTCCAACTAATGGGGTATGAATGCGGTATGCCCCGTAAACCGTTTAGAGAAATTAATGAATTGGAAAAGTCGATTTGTAAAGAAATATTATTAAAATTATTATGAGGTTTGGTGAGAAATGATTCATGCATTTAAAATGAACGGTTATAATATAATACTTGATGTTAATTCGGGTAGTATACATGTAACCGATGATATTACATATGAAATAGTAAGTATGTTTGACTACTTTCCCAAAAAGGAGGACGTTCTAAAAAAATTAAGTAAATATGATCCGGAAGTGATAAGCGAAGTTTGGGAAGAGATTAAAGAGTTAAAAGATAAAAATACGCTATACTCGGTTGACTTTGAGCCTGAAGTCTTTCCTGAAGCTGATTTATATAAAGGTCTGAAGGCTATATGTTTGCATGTGGCACACGATTGCGATTTAAGATGCGAATATTGTTTTGCATCAAAAGGGGATTATAGGACAGGCCGATCGTTAATGAGTAAGGAAACCGCTATTAAAGCCGTTGATTATTTAATTATGCATTCCGGAAAAAGAAAAAATATTGAGGTTGATTTTTTTGGTGGTGAACCGATGATGAATTTTGAAACGGTTAAAGCTACCGTAGAGTATGGAAAAAGCTTAGAAAAAAAAACCGGAAAGATATTCTTTTTTACTATAACCACAAATGCTGTCCGTATAACAAAAGAGCAAGCGGATTTTATAAATGAGTATATGGATAATGTTGTAATAAGTCTTGACGGAAGACCGGATGTAAACGATAGAATGCGCAAAAATGCGGCAGGTAAAGGTTCATATGACCAAATATTAAAAAATGCGAAAATGATTGTAGAGGGTAGAAAAAATAAACCTTATTTTATTAGAGGAACCTTTACATCATTTAACAAAGACTTTTATCAGGATGTAAAGCATATACGATCGTTGGGATTTAAGGAAATATCAATAGAACCTGTAACAGGTAAGGGTGGAGAAATGCATATCAAAGAAGATGATATAGATGATATTTTACACGAATATGAATCTTTTGCGATAGAATATGCCAAAGGCGAAACCGACTACAGGTTTTATCATTTTAATATCGATATATACGACGGACCGTGCCTTTTAAAAAGGATAACCGCATGTGGAGCGGGTAGCGAATATACGGCCGTTGCACCTGACGGGAATTTTTACCCTTGTCATCAGTTTGTCGGGAACAATGAATTTATTATAGGGAATTTGGAAAAAGGCATTGTTAATAGAGATATGCAATTGAAATTCGCTTCGGCAAATGTTTTCGGTAAAGATAAATGTAAGAATTGTTGGGCGAAGTATTTCTGCTCGGGCGGTTGCCATGCAAACGCATATTTTTCAAACGGAGATATCTATAAACCTGAGGAAATCGCTTGTATTTTGCAGAAAAAACGTATAGAGTGCGCTATTATGATTCAAGTGGCCAAAAATATGGGTTGAGGGGCATGGAGGGTAAGATATGATTTTAGTAATATCTTTGAATCCTTGCCTGGATCGGATATGTTTCATTAATGAATTTAAAACCGGAATGTTAAATCGATCTCAAAGGTGTGTAGTATCAGCCGGAGGTAAAGGGGTAAATGTTGCCAAGGTATTGTCCGCTTTAGGGGAGCAAGTGCAAATACTTGGTTTTTTTGCAGGCAGTGCGGGCAGATATATAATTGAAACTATGCAAAAACTAAATATCGAAACCTATCCGGTTTGGCAGGACGGCCAAGAAACAAGAACAACAGTAAATATAATGGATACGGCTACCGGGTTGGAAACTGAAATAACTGAACCCGGACCGATTATTTCCTATGAGAAAATTTGTGAGTTCTTTAATATTTATAATGTTTTGGTGCAAAAGTCCGATTTGGTTGTTATGAGCGGGAGCGCTCCCGTAGGTATTGAAGACGATATTTATAAGCGGTTAATCGTTATTGCAAAAGAGTATGGTAAGACAACCGTATTAGATACCGCTTCGGGCTTGTTAAAAGCAGGTATTGAAGCTAACCCCGATTATATAAAACCAAATATAAGAGAATTAAATGATTTGACTAAAGAAACACCAAACAACCCGGGAGGGGTTTTTGGACAAATTGATTATTTACATAACAAGGGTGTTAAAAATATTTGCTTGTCCATGGGTAAAGCGGGTGCCATATTATCTTGTGAAAAGAATAGATATTCCGTAAAAGCGTTTGATGTCAATGTTGTCAATACAATCGGATCGGGTGATTCCATGACAGCCGGTATTGCAGCTTCCGTAAAAAGAGGATACAGCTCTTGTAAGCTGTTAACTTTTTCATCTGCATGTGCCGCTTCTAACGCATGTTTTGACGGTATAGGTGTAATTGATAAAGAGCAAGTTGAAAGGTTGTTTTCTTTAGGTAAGTGTGAAAAAATATAAGAACAATATGTTAATAATGTACCGACTCAAGGATTTTACCGGACATTTTGATTCATTTAATGTATAATATTATGTATTAGACGAATGGCAACGAAGATATTTCTAATACAATATATTCGATTCATTAAAACATATTGCTAATATCAAAAAAGAATAAATATTATGTCTATATGAGGGATATATATAACAAAAGTAATAAATTTTCTTTTCAATTATAATTATAGAATGCCGATATAAACAGGGAGGTTATTATGGACTTATTTAATGAAAAAATAGTTAAAAAGGACTATGAAATAAAAGATTTTCTATTTGTTATAGGAGTCGTACTTGCGGGTTTTATACTGATATATGCTACATTGTTAACCGGTATGCCCATGCTGGTGCCCATAGTTATAACCGGTGCAGGATACGGTATGTTTCGATTGATACCCAATGTATCAATCGAATATGAATATATTGTAACTAATGGCGACTTGGATATAGATAAAATAATTGCAAAACGTAAAAGAGTCAGGATTTTCGCAGGTGAATCCAAAGATTTTGAAATAATAGCAAAAGTTAATAGTGAACGTTTCACCGGTGAATACAAAGGAATAACTAACAAGATTGAGGCTGTAAGCAACATGAAAGCTGAAAATGTATATTTCCTAGTAACAATGTACAAAGGGAATCGAATTATTGTCTATTTTGAACCTAATGAAAGAATGTTGCAAGATATTAGAAAAAAATCACCGGGAAAAGTGTTTATGTAGGGTTTGACTCATATAATTAAATATATTTTTAGATTCTACTGAAAAACTTCATTTTATTGCAGTTAAATCGTAATTTTAAGCTAATTGAATTAATTTATTAAAGCTATATTTCAATTTAATTAGCTTTATATAGATATAGGGTATTCTATAAGGGGGGAGAAGTATTTTGAAAAAAGCTCTTATTATTTTTTGTTTAACCGTTTATATTGCAGGTGGAACTTTTCTTGTATTCCGCTCTGTATATAGGGCGTATGAGGAAAGGTACATACCAAATACCGGTACGGTCGCCGCTTTTAATCATAGTGAGACCATATTGCTTGTAGGTGCTGAGAAAGCACCGCAGAGTATGAATCCGAAATTTCATGACGGAAGAATTCTTCTGCCCATAGAAGCTATACAAACATATATAGATAAAAATATTTTATATGATAAAAATCAAAAAAAGATTACTGTTACAACTAAAGACAAGGTTATACGGATGGAAACCGCCAAGTTGCAAGCATACATAAATAATAACCCTGTTAATTTGGATATACCTGTTATAGAGATGAGTAATAAAGTTTATGTACCTATAGAGTTTTTAGCCGATTTCTATAGTATTGAAGTAAAATATGTAAGTGCAACCGATATTGTCATAATCGATTACTTAAATCGAATGCAACAGGAAGCTAGAGTTATATCCGAAAAAGCGTTTGTTAGAACAGGAAGATCCATAAAAAGAGAGATATTAAGTGAATTAGAGTACGGAACAACCGTCAGAGTATTCTCTGAATATAAGGATTGGTACAAAATAAGGACGGAAAACGGTACGGTGGGTTACATAAACGCTTTGGATGTTGAAGTGAACTGGGTTACAGTTTTACATATTCCCTATGAACCTGTCAGAGATTTTTCATGGAAAGCCGATCAAGGGAAAATAAGTTTATCGTGGCATAGTATGTATTCTTCCACGCCTAATATGTCAGGCCAACAAAAAATAGACGGATTGGATGTTTTATCTCCGAGATGGTTTGAAGTGATTGATGATAACGGAAATATGAAAAGCCTGGCCGATGCCGCATATACTCAATGGGCTCACGAACAAGGGTATAAAGTGTGGGCGATGGTGGTGAATAATTTTGCCGATCCTCAGCAAACGAGCAGGCTTTTAAACAGCACGGACGCACGAGACAACTTAATTAGACAGCTACTGGTATTTGCATCGTTATACAACTTGGACGGAATAAATTTTGATTTTGAAAATGTTTTATTAAAAGACAAGGACATGCTTACTCAGCTAATGCGCGAAGCCGCTCCTCTTTTCAAAGAACAAGGTCTGATAATTTCAATTGATGTGGGTGTTCCGGATGGGAGTGAAACATACTCGTTATGTTACGACCATAAAGCGTTAGGGGAAATTGTTGATTTTGTTATGCTAATGACATACGACCAGCATTGGCATAATTGTCCGACTGCGGGTTCGGTTGCGGAATACGGTTGGGTTGAGAACAGGTTGAGAAGAACATTGGAAATGATACCGAATGAAAAATTGTTTTTGGGTATTCCTTTTTATTCAAGATTATGGGAAGAAAAGACAACCGATACAGGTTCGACTTCTGTAAAAACAGTTAAGACCCCTTCCATACAAGGCATGAGAAACATTGCTCTTGCAAATGAAGGCTGCACCATAGTATGGGATGACAGAGTAAAACAGTTTTATCTGGAATATAAGGATGGAGATTCGTTATATAGGATGTGGATAGAAGACGAAAACTCTTTAAATTTAAAAACGTCTTTAGTTTTAAAATATAACCTTGCAGGTGCTAGCTCATGGGACTTTAACTGTTCAAATGTCGGCGTCTGGGAAGTGATCAATTCTAACTTAAAAGAAACTTTTTCATATGAACAATGGCTGCTTGGCCAAGAGGGAAAAGAATATACCTATGCCTTAATATTTCCTGAACCTAAAAACAATGCCGATGAAAGTGGAACAATCTCATAAATATTTTATGTGGCCTCCGGTTAGATAATTGTCCAATTTAGAAATTAGAATGAATATTGAAGCTCTAAGATACATAAACATGTATTTAGATGGCACCGTATCAATATGTGAATTGACCGGTAAAATATTTTAATTGGAGGCGTAAACATGAAGAAGAGATTTTTTGTTTTAGGTATTGCGGTTATCGTACTGAGTGCTGTGATTATCACTGTAATTACTTTTATTAATAACAACAAAGAGGATACATCCTCTGTAAGCGGTATATCGGCTTCTGTAAATCAAACCGGAAGGCCGGATATGGTCCCTGTATATTTGTATTTTGCTAATGGAGACAAGGACGGCTTAGCTGCGGAAATAAGATACATACCTATCGAAGAAGCTGCAAGAAGCACAGCTAACCTTGCGACAGTCATATTAAACGAACTTATAAAAGGACCTTCCTCGTCATCGGAACTAGTTGCAGTTATACCTCAGGATAGTAAAATTTTAAACTCGGTAGAAGTTATAAACGATCAAGCTGTTGTAAATTTTAATGCTTCGTTTGTAGAAAATCATCCGGGAGGTAAAACAAATGAGCAATTGACTATTTTCTCAATAGTAAACACACTAACCGAACTTAAGGATATAAATTCCGTTGTTTTTAAAGTGGAAGGTGAGCTACGGGAGGAGTATATGGGAAATTATAAATTTGATAATCCCTTCCCAAGAACGGCTGCATTAATTAAGTGATAAAAAGAGTTATTACATTAAAATCAAATTTATGAGTTTGGAAAAATACTATGAATACACAAAATTTTGTTATATAATTGATTAATCAATTAATTGATGGGTAGTTTTTAATTTTCTTTAATTACTACCTTGAATTTTAAATAATTTACGAGGTGATAATCTTGAAAAAAATAGATGATATTTCTAATTTATTTAATGCACAGCTACCTAAAGGTGTGTTTTTAAACTGCAGACATCAGGGGATAGACAATACGATGACCATAGGCTGGGGATCTATAGGCGTTATGTGGGGTAAACCGGTACTTACCGTTGTGGTAAGGTATTCCAGGTTTACTTATGAATTGTTATCAAAAACGGATGCATTTACTGTTAGTATTCCCGAAGCTAACATGATGAAAGAAGCATTAAAAATTTGTGGAACGTTGTCAGGTAGAAATATTGATAAGTTTGAGAAAGCGGGTTTGACAAAGGAGCAGGCAAAATATGTAGATGCACCGGTAATAGCCGGGTGTGAGCTTCAAATTGAATGCAAGACACTTTATAAGCAATCAATGGAACCGGGCTTGCTAAATGAAAGTATTGATAAAAGGAATTACGCAAATAAGGACTACCATGTTTTTTTCATAGGCGAAATTGTCGAAAGTTATTGATACGGAAGGATAGTTTATGAGAAAAATCAAAGTTGCAATACTATTCGGAGGTGTATCCACAGAACATGAAGTTTCGTGTCGGTCGGCATATTTTGTTATTGACGGTATAGATAAACAAAAGTATGATCCCATTTTATTCGGTATAACAAAAGACGGAACATGGAGAGAATATATCGGATGCATCGATAATATCAAAGCGGGAACGTGGTTGGAATACACACGTAATGAAAAAATTCCTTTTAAAGCGTTCGAGTTTATATCCCGTATAAATGATATAGACATTGTCTTTCCCGTATTGCATGGCAAAAACGGAGAAGACGGTACAATACAAGGCTTTTTACAGACCCTTGATATCCCGTATACAGGTTGTGGTATCTTGGCTTCATCCGTTTGTATGGATAAAAGTATAGCGAAAGCGGTATTTGAATCTACCGGGATACCCCAAGGAAAATACATCACAATTTTAAAAGATGATGCGGACAATCACTTGAGCGAGATGCTTTTGATGTGTGAACAAAAAATACATTATCCGTGTTTTGTAAAGCCTTCTAACGCCGGATCTTCGGTTGGAGTGTCAAAAGTTTATGATAGAGAGCAGTTGGAGAAAGCGATTTTTTTGGCATTAAAATATGACGGTCGAATACTGGTGGAAGAATATATGAGGGGAACTGAGATTGAATGTTCTATTATGGGTAATGAACAACCTGTAGCTTCAGGTACCGGAAAAATTATAGCAGCCGGTGACTTTTATGACTATAATGCCAAATATATTAATAACAATTCGAAAGTTATAATACCGGCGGGACTTGACGATGAATTGGAGAATACAGTCAGACATTATGCCTTAGCGGCATATAAAGCCACAGATTGCAGCGGGCTGGCCAGAGTTGATTTCTTTGTAGATGAAATTGAACGGAAAGTATATATAAACGAGATAAATACAATGCCCGGGTGTACTGAAATCAGTATGTACCCTAAATTATGGGACAAAGAAGGGATTACCGGTACCGGACTTATTACTTTATTAATTGAGTTCGGTTTCGAAAGATATAGATATAATAAGAGTTTTCAAACAAACATTTAGCTTTATTAGTACATTACAATAAAGACAGATTTTTTGCGGTTGCGTGGATTTTACGGTAAGAGGTATTATCTATCGGTAATTAATTCTATTGACATCCGATTAAAAAGAATATAAATTATTTATTTGTGATACGTCTTTAAAATCGTATTTGGAGGTCTTATTTTGAAAAAAAATGTTATTATTTCTCTGTCCGGGTCGGGAGGATCATTCAGTAAGCAACCGGATAACCTTGAACTGATTACAGAGGGGGAGTACGGAAAAAACGGGAAAGCCTATTTTGTAAAATATAATGAGAGTGCCGTTACCGGTATGGAAGGTACCACCACCACTTTGCATGTTGATAATAATAAAGTTATATTAACTAGATGCGGCACCGTAAACTCACAATTTGTATTTGAAAAAGGACAAAATCATTATTCATATTATGATATACCGGAAGGCGCTTTTACAATAGGCGTTTTTACAGAATATATGAAGGTGGATATAAACGATGACGGAGGTTCCATAAAAGTCGGATACCATATACGTGTAGACGGAAATAATTATGTGGAAAACGATTTTAACCTTAGTGTAAGGAAAGTTTGATATTTTAAAATAGAATTTCCGATGCCGTAAAACACTCACTTTAAATCAAAAATCCAAATAAAACCGTGTTGATTTATTAAACAGGTAATAATATAAAAAAACAACATAACCGGTCTTGGTTTTATTGGAATGTACCGGTATAATAATATATGAATTCTTTAATCTGTTAAACGATGTTACGGAAAATATTTAAAGGGATGCATGGCAAAAATTTTACTTAATATTAATAATTATAAGACATTGTATCTATTTTTTTCATAACTGTGTGTATTGCCTGCGAAAAAGGCGAGTGGAGGTAAAAATGAAAAAATTTTTTGGAATTATTACTGTTTTATTAGCTGTGGTTTTAATCTTTATGCCATTAACCGTATTGGCTGCCGAGGGCAACGGAGCATATGTAAAAGCCGCTTATGACATGATTAATAATATGTACAAAGGTAATATCGATAATGCCGAAGTGTACGAGAAAATTATTAAAAACATGTTTAATAGCTTGGATGAATATACCGAATATTATGATTTGGAGCAGGCGGAAATATTGTTTCAACGCTTGGAAAATTCGGTTGACGGAATAGGTGTTATGATGACCGATATTTCGGGAGGTATTACTATTGTTGAATTTTTGGATAGTTCTCCCGCACGTGATGCAGGACTGATGACGGGGGATATTATAGTATCCGTGGACGGCTTGAATGTAGCCGGTATGACCGCCGAACAAGCATCTAAATATATTAAGGGACAAGCGGGTACATCGGTAAAAATAGGCGTAAAAAGGGGAGCGGGTACTGAAATATTATTTTATAATATAGTCAGAGCAAGTATAAAGATAAGCCCTGTTATCTATAAAATAATTGACGGTAATATTGCTTACATAAAAATTACAACTTTTTCTTTCAATGCGGATGTGGATTTTGATGCTGTAATGAATATTGTCAATAACATGGGTATTAAAAAGATAATTCTTGATCTTCGAAATAACGGTGGTGGAAGTGTTCAAGCCGCTGTAAACGTGGCAAAGCATTTTATTCCGGAGGGAATAATTACTACATTGGATTTTGAAGACGAAAATGCACAGGACATTGTATATACTTCAAGTTTGAAGGAAAACCCTTATGATTTGGTTGTTCTGATAAATGAATTTACGGCAAGTTCCTCCGAACTGGTGGCCGGTGCCGTAAGAGACACGTTATGCGGTTATGTGATAGGTGAAAGGACATATGGGAAATCTGTCTTCCAACAGATATTTCCTATTATCGATTATGAAGCTTTTGAGATATGCTATGAAGCGACCGGTATTCCATTGATAAATTACTATGATTTGCTAGGTTACGGAATATATGTACCGGAACAGTATATCATGGGGTATGTGAAGATGACCGTAGGTGAATATCTGACTCCAATAGGACGAAAAATAAACAATGTGGGTGTAAGACCTATGAAGCTGATATTGAACCAAAAAATAATAAATGATGTATACATAGAAGGATTGTCGGAACTGTACTGTATAAGAGCATACAACCGGGGAGATTCCGGATCGGAAATCCTACGTGCAAAATACATACTAAAAGCTTTGGGATATTATACAACTATCGAAAATGACGTTATGGATCAAATTATGATTGATGCTTTAAAGAGATATTGCAATGATAAGGGATTGACTGTTTCCGATACTTTTGATATACAAACCCAGAAAACAATTAATAAAGAGCTTACAGATATACAATACAAAGCGGACAAACAATTCTTAAAAGCTATTGATATATTAGAGAATTAATTATATAATACTTGAGGCATTAGTAATGAAAAAATATTGCGGACATCTTTATGACACCGTAATATTTTTGCATGTAAAAACTTTATTAATTTCAGTTTTATAGATAACCGTTTTTGGAGGAATTATGTCAGTGAAATATATATTTATAACCGGTGGAGTGGTTTCAGGGTTGGGGAAAGGTATTACGGCGGCTTCACTCGGTAGATTACTAAAAGCCAGAGGCTTTAGAGTGACTATACAAAAATTTGATCCTTATATTAATGTAGACCCAGGAACAATGAGTCCGTATCAGCATGGTGAAGTTTTTGTAACCGATGACGGAGCTGAAACAGATCTGGATGTGGGTCACTATGAACGATTTATTGACGAAAATTTAAGCAAGAATTGTAATGTAACCACAGGAAAAATTTATTGGTCGGTTATAAATAAAGAGCGTAGGGGAGATTTTTTAGGAGGAACGGTTCAAGTCATTCCACATATAACCAATGAAATAAAAGAGCGTATTTATCGTGTCGGTAAAAACGGAAATACCGATATAGTTATAACCGAAATAGGCGGTACGGTCGGAGATATCGAAAGTCAACCTTTTTTAGAAGCAATTCGCCACTTTAATACCGAAGCAGGTAGTGAAAATGTTATGTATATACATGTGACATTGGTTCCGAGTCTATTCAAATCCGGAGAATTGAAAACTAAACCTACTCAACACAGTACGAAAGAATTAAGAAGTATAGGTATTCAACCTAATGTTATAGTTTGCAGAACCGCTCAACCGTTAAGCACCGATTTAAAACAAAAAATAGGATTGTTCTGTAATATACCGGGTAATTGGGTGATACAGAATCTTGATGCGGAGCATATCTACGAGGTTCCCCTGATGTTAGAAGAGGAAGGTCTTACGGATATAGTATGTGAAAAATTACGTCTTAATTGTGGAGCTCCCGATTTAGAGGAGTGGAAGAAGATAGTCGACACACAAAAGAATCTCAGTAAAAAAGTTACTATTGCTTTGGTAGGGAAATATGTAGAGTTGCATGATGCATATTTAAGTGTATCTGAAGCTTTATGTCATGCCGGTTTGGCAAACGATTGCCGTGTCACTGTAGATTGGGTTAATTCGGAATACATAGACCGAAACAATGTCCGGGACAAGTTGTGTCATGCGGACGGTATCTTGGTTCCGGGCGGATTTGGTGAACGGGGGATAGAAGGAAAGATTATTGCCGCCCAATATGCCAGAGAAAATAAGGTGCCTTATTTTGGAATATGTTTGGGAATGCAAATGGCGGTTGTAGAATTTGCACGAAATGTTTTAAAATATCATAATGCCAACAGTTCTGAATTTGATAAAAATACCGAACATCCTGTTATCGACCTTATGTACGAACAAAGAGAAATAGAGGATAAAGGCGGAACAATGCGATTAGGTCTGTACCCTTGTATAATTGATAAGAATTCCAAAGCTTATGCCATTTACAACACTGAACAAATTGAAGAAAGACATCGTCATAGGTATGAATTTAATAATGGTTACAGAGACAGACTTCAAAATGCAGGTATGAAATTAAGCGGTATTTCACCGAACGGAAAGCTGGTAGAAATGGTGGAATTAGACGACCATCCTTGGTTTATAGGAGTTCAATTTCATCCTGAGTTTAAATCCAGACCCAACAGAGCGCATCCTTTGTTCCGTGATTTTATAAAAGCATCTATAGAATATAAAAAATAAACTTGATAGTGATTTATTGAAATAAACCGGGCTTTATTTGGTTTTTCGCAT
>CAZJOD010000004.1:8139-12325 GCA_964547525.1 uncultured Clostridiaceae bacterium | reverse complement strand
GAAATACGAATAAACCGGTTAACTAAGGTAAGAATTCATAATATAAATTTTGTATTTGGTGGTTTATATTATGAATAAGGTTATGTATATATTTGCTATTTTATTTTTAACTGTATGTTTATCAATCACTGCTATGGATGGTTATTCACATCATGTGGTTGATTCTTTATCGGAAAGTTTAATAAGGCTGCATGTTGTTGCCAATAGCGACCAACCTGAAGATCAGCTTCTTAAGTTAAAGGTAAGAGATAATATTATCACATACCTTGAGCAATTTATTAATACATACCCTCTTAAAGATGTTGATATAAGTAAAGCGGAGTTTTTTGTCTCGGAAAACCTCGACAATATAAATAAAATAGCTCAAGATACGGTTATAAGCCTCGGTTATGATTATGTTACACATACACAATTAGGCAGTTTTTATTTTCCGGCAAAACAGTATGAAGATTTTGCTTTACCATCGGGCGTGTATAAAGCTTTAAAGATTGAAATAGGTAGATCACAGGGCGAAAATTGGTGGTGTGTACTTTATCCCCCTTTATGCTTCGCTGAAGGTTCTGTAGGAAATGTACCGGAAGACAATAAGTCTTTATTTATTGAAGCTATCACCGATAAGAATTCAAAAGTTGTTTTTTTAAATGAATCACATGAGATAAATATACGGTTTAAGATAGTTGAATTTTTCCAAAATCTCAGGTTAGGAGTAAAAAAAGGCGGAAAAACCTTGATTTATTAATATTCTTACGTTATAATACCTTAAATTATAATCAGACAAAAATTAAAGGGTTTTATACCCGAGTGAATTAAAAGCTAAGATTGTAAACGGATTCACCAATGGAGGGGCTATACGCTCCTGTTTTTATACGGAGGTAATATAATGGAAGAAAGGTTTTTAAAGGAAGGATTAACTTTTGACGATGTGTTGTTGATACCCCAAAAATCCGACATACTACCTAAAGATGCGGATATTTCGACTAATCTGACAAGAACGATAAGATTAAATATACCGATGATGAGTGCCGCAATGGATACCGTAACCGAATCGAGGTTGGCCATTGCTATCGCAAGAGAGGGTGGAATCGGAATTATCCATAAAAATATGTCTGTCGACATGCAAGCCACAGAAGTTGATAAAGTAAAAAGGTCGGAACATGGAGTAATAGTGGATCCGTTTTTTTTATCACCCGATCATTATGTTTATGATGCCATGGAATTAATGGAAAAATATAGAATATCGGGAGTTCCGATTACCGTAGGAAATAAACTTGTGGGCATTATAACAAACAGAGATCTTCGTTTTGAAACAAATTACAATCAAAAAATTGAAAACGTAATGACGAAAGATAATCTGATAACCGCTCCCGAAGGAACGACGTTGGAACAAGCAAAAGAGATTTTACGTAAAAATAGGATAGAAAAACTGCCTATTACAGATTGTAGTGGTAACCTTAAAGGTTTAATTACTATAAAGGATATTGAAAAAGCTATTCAATATCCGAACTCCGCAAAGGATTCGAACGGAAGATTGCTGGCAGGTGCGGCTGTAGGCGCTACAAAAGATGTATTGGACAGAGTCGCCGCATTGGTAAATGCAAAGGTAGATGTAGTAGTGGTGGATAGCGCTCATGGACATCAGGTGAATATAATCAACTCAATAAAGGCGATAAAGGAACGATATCCGAAATTGCAGGTAATTGCGGGTAATGTGGCTACCGCCGAAGGTACTGCCGACCTGATAGAAGCCGGAGCCGACGCTGTAAAAATCGGAATAGGTCCGGGATCGATTTGCACTACAAGAGTTGTTGCAGGTATCGGTGTACCGCAAATTACAGCTATTCATGATTGTTATAAAGCCGCATGTCAATATAATATACCTATAATTGCAGATGGAGGGGTTAAATATTCAGGAGATATTCCTAAAGCAATAGCTGCAGGGGCTGATGTTGTAATGCTTGGTAATTTGTTGGCAGGCACCGAAGAGAGCCCGGGTGAATCGGAAATATTTCAAGGAAGAAGGTTTAAGGTATACCGTGGTATGGGATCTGTAGGCGCGATGCAAAGTGGTAGTAAAGATAGATATTTCCAAGAAGATCAGAATAAATTGGTACCCGAGGGTGTTGAAGGAAGAGTGCCGTATAAGGGGCCGCTAAGTGATACTATTTTTCAGCTTAAAGAAGGATTGAAACACTCTATGGGATATTGCGGAACTAAGAATATTAATTCACTAAAAGTGGATTCTAAGTTTATCAGAATAACAGCGGCAGGTTTAAAAGAAAGTCATCCGCATGACATATATATTACTAAAGAAGCTCCGAATTACAGCATTAATCAAAGATGAATAAAAACTCAAACTTTTGAGCAAGATTAATGCGGTGTATATGAATATTTATTGATAACCCGGAATATATGTTATAAAAACAATTCATATAATTTTTAAGGTTTCCATGATTATTCATATTTATATAACTATGAAATACATGTTAAAAATAAGTATCGATTATATATTGACAAATATATATCATGTTCTTATAATGTATGTATTGTTTTTTAGATAAAAACCCGGTGACGGGTTTTTGTTTAAATTAAAAGAAGGGTGGAATAAGTATGCTTAAAAAAGAAGTTCTGCTAACCCCGGAAGGACTGCAGCAGTTGGAGGGAGAACTCGATCAATTGAAAGGTACAAAAAGAAGGGAAGTAGCGGAGAGAATAAAACATGCGTTATCCTTTGGTGATATATCTGAAAATTCCGAATATGATGAAGCTAAAAACGAACAGGCACAAGTCGAGACCAGGATAGCTCAAATAGAGGATATGCTGCGCCATTCCAGGATCATCGACGAAGATGAAATTAGCACAGACAAAGTTAATGTAGGTTCAACTGTAAAGCTTTATGATTATGAATTTGACGAGGAGGTCGAGTTTAAGATAGTAGGATCGACAGAAGCGAATCCGTCGAAAAATAAGATTTCTAATGAATCTCCGGTTGGAAGTGCGTTGATAGGAAAAAGAGTTAATGATATTATTCAAGCTTTAACACCGGGTGGAATAGTAAAGTTCAAGATCTTGAATATAGGCAAATAGTATATGTAATTATAAATAATTAAGAAGGAAAATACCTTCTTTTTTATTTTTATCATGAATATGATTTCACTGAAACAACTTACTTATTGAACCGGCGTGTACTTTACCACTGAAAATACCTTTAGCTATAAAATATTTATTTTGTGAGAGTCTAAAATACGGTGCTTATATTTTATATTGAAAAAATTTCATAATATGATATAATTAAATTGAAAAAGTCTTAATATCAGCAGTAACGACCGGAGGAAAATGGAATGACTGACACTCATGATAACAACATAAATAATGTTGATGAATTAAACGAGATTTTACGTGTACGAAGAGATAAACTGGATGAATTGCAAAAATCGGGTAACGACCCGTTTAAACAAGTTAAATATGATGTAACTGCAAAAAGTGCTGAAATAATTAATAACTTTGATAAAATGGACGGACAAACGGTGTCTGTAGCCGGACGCTTGATGTCAAAAAGAGGTATGGGAAAAGTGTCTTTTTGTGATTTACACGATAGAGACGGTAAAATTCAGTTATATGTACGTATAGATGAACTCGGTGAAGATAAGTATTCGGAATTTAGAAAATATGACATCGGAGATATTGTCGGAATAGAGGGAACGGTATTTAAAACTCACAAGGGAGAAATATCGATTAAGGTATTTAATGTTGTACTCTTGTCAAAAAGCTTGCAACCATTACCTGAGAAATGGCACGGTTTAAAAGATACCGACTTGCGATATCGTCAAAGATATATTGATCTTATAGTAAATTCCGATGTTAAAAACACATTTGTTTTACGTAGCAAAATAATTAAAGCGATTCGTGAATATCTTGACGAGAAAGGTTTTTTGGAAGTAGATACACCTTTATTGAATCCGATACCGGGAGGTGCGGCTGCACGACCTTTTATAACGCATCATAATGCATTAGACATGGATCTTTATCTTCGTATCGCACCTGAATTATACTTGAAAAGACTTATTGTAGGCGGTTTGGAAAAAGTTTATGAGATGGGCAGAATGTTTAGGAACGAAGGAATATCGATTAAACATAATCCTGAATTTTCAATGCTTGAATTATATCAAGCGTATGCCGACTATAATGA
>CAZJOD010000004.1:0-8039 GCA_964547525.1 uncultured Clostridiaceae bacterium | reverse complement strand
TACAGTGAATTAAACGATCCTATCGATCAAAAGGAGCGTTTTACAGATCAGGTTAGAAAGCGTGAATCGGGGGATGACGAAGCAAACATGGAAGATACCGATTATATCTTAGCTATGGAATACGGATTACCTCCGACGGGAGGACTGGGCATAGGTATAGACAGATTGGTTATGCTATTGACTGATTCATACTCCATACGTGACGTTATATTATTTCCCACTATGAGGACAAGAGAAGTATAATTAGAATCAGCCTTTTAAATATTTATCACTCCCGTATGTTTTACGATTTTTTGGTTGTTGCGAAAAAAGGTTTGACAAAAGGGAGTTTTGTATATTTAAGTGCTTTTTAATTATATAAATTGTTAAAGGAGGTAAATAAGCAATGCAGGATCAAAGTAAGAATAAGCTGTTCGAAGTCTTAGGTTTATATGATAATGCCGATCAAGAATCCATTAGAAAAGCTTACTCGGTGTTATCAAAGAAATACAAAGACGATAAAGAAAAGCTGGATGAGATAAGTACTGCATATAACCGATTAATGGGTTATTATACAGTGGATGAGGAAGAAGAAAAAAAAGCGGCAAGTAATGCGGGAAAATTCAGTAATTTTTGGTATCATCATAAAATTCCGGTTATTGTCTTGATTTTGACATCTTTCGCTATGGTTGTTCTTGTAATCAATTCAATAAAAAATGTACCGACTGATGTAAATTTACATTTTATCGGCGATATTTATTTGCGTGATATTACCGAAGTGTATGACGATGTATACAAATATCTCGAAGAAACTCAATCTCCGAATGTAGACCAAATACTGCTTGAAGACGGAAGTATAGTGGGAACCGAGTTGATGGCAAATTCCAGAATGAAGCTTATGTCTTTGATTGCGTCGGGTAGGATGGATGTTGTGATATCCGATATGAACACATTTGAGTATTTGGCCGGTCAAGGATTGTTTATGCCGCTTTTGGTATCGAAGGATGAAACGGGTGGATTTGTGGTGGAAGACGGTAGAATATATGCGGGAAGATTGTTGGCCGATGATGTCAATAAGGTTTTGGACCAAGCTGCAGGTAAATCCGTTGGACCAAGCTCCGGCATGACTTCTGCAAACATAGCAAAGCAACCTGATTACGCCGTTTTGGCAACTGATAATTACGGAGAAACATGGATATACGGTGTAAAATTGGAAGGAACACGATTTTTGAATTTTTCTAATATTACGGGCAGAGATTTGGTTATATCCGTATATAGCAGTCCGTTTAACCGGAATTTAGCATTTAAAATGGTAGATATGATACTGAATCTTGATCCGTCTGAGCTTGAAGGGGATGAAGATAATGACGACTATTAAAATATAATTTTATGCGGGCATAGAATGATCTGTGCCCGTAATTATCGATAATATTATCAAATATTAAAATAAACCGATAAAAGAAATAGAATGCAAAAAAATTAGAAATATTTTAAAATATGCTATTGACATAACGTTCCTCTTGTGTTAGTGTAATAGTGCTACTCACACGGAAGCTCTTTTTTTTTGTGTAGAGATATATATGCACGGAGGTGTAATAATGAGAGATAAGGTTATTTTGGCTTGTACGGAGTGTAAGCAAAGAAATTACAATACAAAGAAAGATAAGCGTAAGCATCCGGATAGGTTGGAATTTAATAAATATTGTAAATTTTGCAAAAAACATACCGCTCATAGAGAGACCAGATAAGTATTAGGCATTAATGTTCAAAAATTCGCAGGATGGGAGTTGTTGCATATGGCTGAAAAAACAGTCAAGACTAACGATAATAAAATAGTGAAGAAAAAGCTGCGTTTAAAGTTTTTTAAGGATATTAAATCCGAACTGAAAAAGGTTACTTGGTTAACTTGGCCCCAGCTCGTGAAAAATACTTTGACGGTAATTGCGGCTTGCTTAATGATAGGCGTTATCATATGGATTTTTGATGCGGCAATCGGGAAGCTGATTTCTTTAACCCTTCTCCGATAAATTTATTCGGAGTATTAATGCAAGGAGGCATTATATTAAAATGTTTTTAAATGACACACCTGACAACGTTGAAGTAACCGGTTCTGAAGATATAATGACAGATAGTTTCAATTCTTCGAAAACCGTTTTGGCTGATGATGCAAAATGGTATGTTATTCATACGTATTCAGGCTATGAGAACAAAGTGAAGGTTAATCTTGAAAAGATAGTAGAAAATCGTAATATGCAGGATTATATAGTCGATATTATTGTTCCGATGGAAAAACATCAGGAAGTTAAAGATGGAAAAACCAAGATTTCATTTAAAAAGATTTATCCCGGATATGTGCTGGTAAAAATGATAATGACTGACGAGTCCTGGTATGTTGTACGTAATACCAGAGGAGTAACAGGCTTTGTAGGACCCGGATCCAAGCCTGTACCACTCAGTGACGATGAAATGACAAATATGGGTGTTGAAGTTGTTGAAACAGTTCTAAACTATGAGGTCGGAGATAATGTCAGAGTCATATCCGGTCCCTTGGAAAATTTCATTGGTGTTGTTACTGAGATAAGTCCGGAACGAGCAAAGGTTAGAGTGTCCGTTTCAATGTTTGGAAGGGATACTCCGGTAGAACTTGATTATAGTCAGGTTCAAATTTTATAGTGATATCAACAAACTATTGTTTGTTAATATAAAAAATTTTTTTTGGGAGGTGGACTCATGGCTAAAAAAGTCATAGGTTTCATAAAACTTCAGATACCTGGAGGTAAAGCTAATCCGGCTCCACCGGTTGGACCAGCTCTTGGGCAATATGGTGTAAATATTATGCAATTTACCAAAGAGTTTAACTCAAGAACAAGTAATGACATAGGAACGATTATACCGGTAATTATAACTGTTTATGCCGATAGATCATTTTCTTTTATTACTAAGACTCCACCGGCGGCCGTATTAATTAAGCAAGCGTGCAAACTGGACAAAGGATCAGGTGCACCTAATTCAACAAAAGTTGCTACTCTCTCCAAGGAAGACGTAAGAGCTATTGCGGAGAAAAAAATGCCTGATTTAAATGCTGCAAGCATTGAAACGGCAATGAGCATGATTGCCGGAACGGCAAGAAGTATGGGCGTTGTTGTAAAGGATTAGTGTTTTAGTGGGAGGGATTTTCCCGAAAATATTACCACAAAGGAGTGATTAAACATGAAAAGAAGCAAAAAATACGAACAAGCGGCTGCAACCTTTGACAGGACCAAGTTGCATGAAACGGCAGAAGCTATAGAAATAATTAAAGGTATGAACAGCGCTAAATTTGATGAAAGTGTTGAACTTCATATAAGATTGGGTGTTGATTCCAGATATGCAGATCAACAGGTTAGAGGTGCGATAGTATTACCTCATGGAACCGGTAAACAAGCGAGGGTTTTAGTATTTGCAAAAGGTGACAAAGCGAACGAAGCACAAGCCGCGGGTGCCGATTATGTCGGTGACGATGATTTGGCGGACAAAATTCAAAAGGAAAACTGGTTTGAATTTGATGTGGTGGTTGCAACCCCGGATATGATGAGGGTGGTCGGAAAATTAGGAAGGATTTTAGGACCGAAAGGTTTAATGCCTAATCCGAAAGCCGGCACTGTTACAATGGATATAGCCAGAGCGATTAATGACATTAAAGCGGGTAAAGTGGAATATAGGTTGGATAAAACCAATATTATTCACTGTATTATAGGTAAAAAATCTTTTGATAATGAAAAGTTGATTGAAAACTTAAAAGTATTAATCAATGCCGTTGTTAAAGCGAAGCCTGCCGCCGCTAAAGGTCAATACCTAAGAAGTGTGGTTATTGCCACCACTATGGGACCCGGAGTGAAAATCAACCCGAATACCGTAGCTGAAAGATAAAACTCAATTAACGGTGTAAAAACTTAAGATAAGTATTGATTTTTTAGAAAAGATTTTATATAATGTGTGAGTTGCTATAGACAGTAGGAGCGTAAGCTTAAAATTATATCCTACCGAGGTAATCATAAAAACAATTATAATATATTTAATTGAAAATGATAAATTTAACCTCGTATGTCTATATATACGAGGTTTTTTTAAGCAGGATACATTTTTAAAACTTGATTTTAAAAATGTACGCCGGCCCTGGGACGCTCGAAGTGGCCACGGGTCTTATATTGAGCATTATCACGAGCGTGTGTTGCGAGAGATGAGCCAATATCGGCAACAATAAATTAGTGTTATTTTCGGAAGGAGGTGTTATGATTGGCAAGTGAAAAGATATTAGAACGTAAAAAACAAGAAGTAAATGAGATAGTTGAAATCCTTAAAGGATCAGGCAGTGTTGTTATTTCCGAATACCAAGGAATAAGAGTGGATCAGGATACAGCTATGAGAAAGGATTTGCGTGAATCCGGTATTACTTACAAAGTAATAAAAAACACTACTTTGGTGCATGCGTTTAAAGAATTGGGATATAAAGGTTTAGATGAGTACCTTAAAGGACCTAGCGCAATCGCTTGTAGTGAAGATCCCGTTTCGCCGTCAAAATTAATGAGCAAATATGCAAAGCAATTTGAGAGCATTAAAATAAAAGCGGGTATTTTGCAAGGTGAAAGTATTGATGCACAAAGAGTGGAAAAATTAGCTACATTGCCGTCGAAGGAAGAATTGATAGCAAGAGTGGTTGGTGGATTCAGCGCACCGATATACGGCCTTGTTAATGTATTGAATGGTAATTTAAGAGGCTTGGTTGTCGCATTAAATGCAATAGCTGAAAAAAAACAAGGAGCGGAGGCTTAAAGCCTTCTCTAAAGGATTATACTGATAATCCCCGGCACGACCGGTAAAAAACATATAAACGTACATGGAACGTAAATATTATGGAGGTATTGACAAATGAGTGAGAAAGTAAATGGAATTATAGAAGCTGTAAAAGCTTTGACAGTTTTGGAATTATCGGAATTGGTAAAGGCGTTGGAAGAGGAATTTGGCGTATCCGCTGCGGCTCCTATGGCTGTTGCGGCAGCACCTGTTGCAGCTGCGGCTGTTGAAGAAGTTGAAGAGAAAACCGAATTTGACGTTATTCTTAAAGAAGTAGGTCCTGAAAAGATTAAGGTTATTAAAGTGGTAAGAGAATTAACCGGTCTTGGACTAAAAGAAGCTAAAGCTTTGGTAGACGAAGCTCCCGGCACAGTAAAAGAAGCTGTATCTAAAGATGAAGCCAAAGATATCGAAACCAAACTTAAGGAAGTTGGAGCGACAGTTGAAATTAAATAAAATGCAGCGCAGTTTATTATAATGTAGGATAGAAAACGGAGTGTTTAAATGACACTCCGTTTTAAGTTATAGTACTCGTTCAATATTGGTTCGTTTTGTGTAATAAAGCAAAGCTTTTGCAGTAGAATAAAAAGCAGGAGGTTCATATGGATAATTTAGATAAATACAGAGACAGGATAGATATTATTGACAAGGAAATAGTTGATTTATTTATTGAGAGATTGAAAATTGCCGAAGAGATTGCCGTATATAAACAAAAAAACAATCTTCCGATATATCATAAAGGACGTGAGGAACAAGTTATTAAAAAAGTTAAAGAAAATGTAAGCAATCAAAGAATGCTTGAACCGATTGAAAGTTTATTCAAGCATATTATGGAGTTAAGCAAAAATTTTCAAATTGAAAAACAATGTATAGATGAATAAGTCATATGAAAATATTTGATTTATTTTATTATAAACTTGTACAAAATGTTAAAGCTGAGCCGAACGCCCACTACAATGGTACAAATAGCCGGAAAACTTACAATAAATGATGGACATATTTTATAAGGTGTGCTATAATTTGCGTAAACTATTTATTTTAATGTTCAAAATTAACATTAAGGAGGAGTATAATAATGAAAAAACTGTTATGTTTATTATTGGTTTTGGCAGTGTTTTCAACCTTCGTGGCTTGTAAAAGCGGAGAAGGTGACGGCAAAACCACTACAGGAACAACAACAACAGTTACTGAAGTAAATCCATTTGAAGAATTTATGACAATTACTTGGTTAACCCAACTAAATGCCGACTGGCAGGATGGTAGATGGGATGAACTTGAATTGGAAGAAATGTTCAATGTAGACTTGCAAGTTTGGGCTGAAGACGGAAGAGATACCGCTAGAATGGCCGCATTGGTCGCAGCGGGCGACATTCCCGATTACTTCTTTATGCCCGGAGCTCCTAGAGATCCGTTCGGTATGTTTGAAGAACAGCTTACCAGATCAATAACCATTCAACAAATCAAAGATTGGATTCCCGGTTTCTATGAATTGTTAGTTAAACTGCCTGTTGGTTTCGACTATAATTTGGTACCCGGAAAAACAGATGAATACATAGGAATTACACACTGCAACATCAGCGGATCTCAATATTACTATGATGCAACCTGTATAAATCTTGACTGGTTGGAAGCAATCGGATACGGCTTTGACGAAAGTGCATTAGTACCTGTTAAGATGGTTGTTGAAGGCTATGATAGATTCAACGATAATCTTTTCTTTACAGAAGGTAATTTCACATTTGAAGAAATGAATGATATCATGAAGAAATTTACCGAAGACGACCCCGATGGAAATGGTGTCGACGATACATTTGGTATGTTATACATGATAGAGTCCGCATGGACCAATATGACTCAAGAAGGTCTTTTTGGTTTCGTACACGATTTGAACTACCGTTACAAAGATCCGGTTACCGGAGATATCGTTCCCAAATATGCATATACTCCTTATAGAGATTATTTTGCATGGGTATCCGACAACTTGAACAAAGGATACATGAAAAACCTTCCGGGCCAAGGCGGTTGGGTTGCAGAGTATCAAGAAGTATCCGGTACAGGTAAATACGGTATATTCTCAATCAATGGCGGTGGTTATTTATCATTGAACAGTGATACTTACAGAGTATATCCTCCCCAGAATATTTGGTTAAGAGGAGATGAAGACGCTCGTTTCGTTGCAGGCCCAATGTTCAGAGGACCTGAAGGAAAATTGGTTGACATGTCCTACAACATCGATCCATACGGCGTTGGTACTTACAGAGTTCAAATGTTCGGTGCTCAAGTTGATGATGCCAAACTCGAAAGAATTTGCAGATTGTTACAATACACCACATTTGCAAGTGAAGATATTTATTTAAGATATAAATACGGTATTGAAGGAATTCATTGGAAATGGGCTGCAGATCCTTATATCAGCACAAGAATTGCAACTCCCACAGCAGAACTTCCTGAACAATACAGAGGACAGCTCAATGTATTCGGTTTATGGGTATATCCGTCAACTGTTCAACAACAGATTGACAATGCCGTTAAAAACGGATACTGGGCATATATGCCTTACATGCATGCAAACGGTTTATTTGAAAAATACGCTTTAAATCCTGAAAAATTTGTATCTGCCGTATACATGGGTCAAGAATTGTTTACCGAGTATTCAAAAGTAAAAGCAGATTTAAATGCTGAAATGAATCCTATTATAAATGATTTTAAAGCTCGTGCATTAGCGGGACAAATCGCTAACTTTAATACTGAGTGGACACAATATATTGACCAATTGTACGCTGCAGGATTAGAAAAATTAATAAATGACTACTATAACAACCCTGAGTTCAAACAATATGATCCGGGTGAAAAATTCACAATGAAGTCGTCATAATCAAGAAAAAATAAAAGGATCGACTGGAGACAGTCGGTCTTTTTTTTACGAATTTTTAAGTAGAAATAAATGTTTTTATAATCTATAAAATACAATTAGTAAATAAGTAATATCAAAATATATTTCAATATAAGAATGAACTTAACTTATATAATTTTATTAATTAGTTAAACAGTAATTTATATAGATCAATGTAAATCAAAAAAATTAAAAGATTTTCGCTAAATTGTATAAAAAATTGAATTATAAGCGGTTATAGAGGGTTGTTTTGTATTAAAAGAAGGAAGATGAAGCAAGATCAAAGAAGAAACCGGTTGATTTGGATATGGACATGATATTTTTTTTATGATAT
>CAZJOD010000003.1:0-63176 GCA_964547525.1 uncultured Clostridiaceae bacterium | reverse complement strand
AATAAGTCTTATATTTAACAATTATTATATAAATCAAATGATTCTGCAATAGAAACAAGGTAAATTGTAGTTAATTGTCTTTTTTCATTTTTTTATGTATAGAAAAAAATGGATAAGAAATATGCATGGTTTACATATGGTTACATTCATAAAAAAGTGGGGTTAGTTGAGATTTGTCCCCGAGAAATTTTTTTAAATAAAGAATAAATAATTTAAAATCATCTGAAATATATTGACTACCGATATATTAAATTGTATAATATAGGAAAATAACGAAAGTGAGGTGAGCTAAAATGGAAAAAATTAAACTGGATTTCATATCGGTCAGTGTTCTATATATTATTACATTGACTCATATATTTAAAGATGCAACCATAAGGGGAAAGACTGCCCATTTTTACCGTTATAGCTGCGCCTTTTTTAATATCAAGTAAAGTAATATCTTGAATAAACGCGAACAGCTGATTCGGTTGTTCGCTATTTTTATGTTTAAATAAAGTAGGCAAGGAGCGGACTGCGGCACTTATCACCTTATACTATTTGGTATTAGTGTTGTTTTTGCTTTGCCTGCTTTTTTTAATCGTATTTCACCGGAATTCCTACATTAATCGGTAGATCAAAACCCAAAGGCTTGATGCCTTTATAAATATTTATTTCGAATTGGAGGTTTTTTATTATGAGGTTATTTAAAGTTAGCAATCTATCACATGGTTTTTTTGGTAAAAATATATTCAATAGTGCACAGCTTATGGTTTGTGACAACGACCATATTGGCCTTGTCGGACCGAATGGCTGCGGTAAATCGACTTTTTTAAAAATGTTACTTGGTGAGATTGTGCCTGAACAGTGGTCAATAGAAACGAATGGCAAACTTAAAATTGGACATCTTGACCAATTTGCCGATACAGATAAAACTTGTTCTGTCTATGATTACTTAAATTCTGTTTTCGACCCTTTATATGAACTGGACCGACAAATATCGGAGATATACGATAATATTTCGATAATGTCTGATGACGATCAGATGAAAGCGGTTTCTCGAGCACAGAGAATTTTTGACTATCTTGAAAAGCAGGAATTCGACCAGATAGAGAAAAAAATCACAAATGTGCTGCTTGGTCTCGGTTTTACAGATGATGACCGTATTAAAACAGTTAATATGCTTTCAGGGGGCATGAAAACAAAGCTTATACTTGCAAAACTGCTATTGACTGAAAACGATATTCTAATACTGGATGAACCGACTAATTTTCTTGATATTAACTACATCGGATGGCTGGGAGATTATCTGTGCCGATTAAAGTATCCGTATATAGTCATTTCTCATGACAGGGCTTTCTTGAATAAAATTTCTAATAAAATAGTGGAGATTGCCAATCGTAAATTCAAAGTGTATGAAGGAAATTATGATTACTATGTACAAGAAAAGCAAAAACGTGAGGAAGTTCAACTACAACAACAAATAGCACAACAGAAATATATTATCCGTGCAGAAGAAAGAATTGCAAAGGACAAAGGTTCGGGAATAGTTTCATCAAAATCAACATGGCTTAAAAAGATGCTCATAACCCTTGAGCGTATTGAAAAACCGGATGAAATAGTAAAACCGCAGTTTAAATTTAAATATCAACGCGGTGCGGCAAAGCATATTATGATTCTTGATTCAGTCGAGGTTGGATACGATTGTTCGCCGATATTGCCGCCAATATCATTATCTGTAACACGTGGAGAGAAAATCGTGTTCAAAGGGTTTAATGGTATCGGTAAAACGACATTGTTAAAAAGTATATATGGAGACATATCACTTGTTTCGGGGATGATTGAATATGGAGAAGGTATTGAATCCGTATTTCTACGCCAAGAGGAAGATTATGAAAATAATTTTTCGCGCTTAGGCAAATATGTATGTAAACGATACGGGAGCAAAAAAAGCAAGCACGGTGCAATTAAAACAATAGAGTTTGTAAAGGAATATTATCCCGAAATCCCACAAAAGGAATTACAGGCGGTTATGTTCTCATGCGGACTCAACGCTATACATTTTTTCAATGAAGTGCGGACACTTTCAGGTGGTGAAATGACAAGACTGCGTCTTTGCATTGCTATGATGAAACCTGTCAATCTTATAATCCTCGATGAACCCACAAATCACCTTGATGTTTATTCAAAAGAAGTATTGATGCATGCATTAGAGGAGTTCGAAGGTACGTTGTTGATGACGACACATGATACCAATGCTGACATATCGTGGGCAACCAAAATTATCAATATGGAGGACTTGTTTGAATGAAGAAACTTGTAAATACAGTAAAAGACATGTTTTTAGCATCGGTGGAATCAACAAAGTTTTGCTTTCGATATGCTCCGCTTCGATATATTACATTGGTTTTATGCGAGATTCTTTTTTCAATTTTGCCTTTTGTTGTCTTGTACAACTGGCAAAATATTATAAACACTTTGTCAGTATCCGGCGTAAACCGACGGGTTTGGTTAATGGTTGGATTTTATATTATGATAAAAATACTTTTGTTATTCGTAAATACTTTCAATGGCTTTATTGATAAAATGTCTTACGAAACTATAGATAATAAACGTCAGAGCATGATTATAGAAAAGCTTTCATCACTTGATGTTGGGAAATTTTACGACCCCAAATTCCAAAATGCCATGAGTGTTGTAGACAACTCTCCCGGTTATCCGTATGTGTTTAATGATATCCTTACATTTATAAAAAGTCTTGTGATAGCTTCTTTGGCAATTGGGGGAGTTTGGGGCAGATATCCGATTCCTGCCATAGCTATTGTGCTATTTTACATACCGACATTAATTATTAATTGCAGGAATGCAATTACCGAATACAAACTATACCGAAGCGAAGAAACAAAACAACGCAGGTCAAATTACTATCGGGATATATTGACCGGACGTACAACGGCAGCAGAGCTGAGACTTTACGGGTTCGAAGATTTATTTTTAGGCAGGTATAAAAATATTTGGAAACAACTGTATAGCTCACATGTGAAACTAAAGGAAAAGCAAACCGGCAAGGAAATAATCGGTCAGTTAATCAATTCCCTCGGACTTGTCACTTTGCTTTGTTATATAATTTTTGATATAAAAACAGGTAGCATAAGCACAGGTGATGTAGCGTTATACATAGGACTTATGATGACACTTATGGCTTCGGTGGAAGACACCTGTTTTGCGTTTTCTTGCTTTTACCGTGATTATGTACAATGTGCAGGAAAATTTGAAAGCTTTATGAAGCTTGAATCATCCATTGAGGAAAAGGGTACAAAAACTTTTAATGGCATACCTGATATAGAATTTCGTAATGTAAGTTTCAAATATCCCGGTAGCAATGACAATGTGCTAACAAATATCAGTTTTAAACTGAAAAAAGGTGAAAAGCTTGCGGTTGTAGGAATCAATGGAGCAGGAAAAACTACACTTACAAAATTATTATGTCGCTTTTATGACCCCACTGAAGGTGTAATCCTGTATGACGGTATACCTGGAAAAGAATATGATATTAATGCCTTGCGGGGTCTGTATGGTGTGTTATTTCAAAATAATCAAATGTATAAAACATCATTACGTGATAACATAATGATGTCGGATATTGAAAATTTTGATGAGGAGCGTTTTAAAAGAGCTTGTGATATAAGCGGAGTCGAAAAAATAGCGGAAAAGCTACCTAGAGGATACGACACTTTATTATTGCGGCTTTACGGTGATGATAATTATGAGCCATCAGGTGGAGAGCGTCAGAAAATATCACTCGCAAGAGCTTTTTATAAAGACGCTGCCATAGTTATTTTAGATGAGCCTACATCAGCACTTGACGCTGAAGCTGAAGATCATGTATTTAGGAAATTCACACAATTATGCACAAATAGATCAGCGGTTTTAATTTCACATCGCCTTTCTGCGGTAGTTATGGCGGACATGATTGTATTGATTGAAGACGGCCGGCTTATTGAATACGGTTCCCATAATCATTTGATGAACAAAAACAAGAGATATGCTGAGCTTTTCAATATGCAGGCTAATGCTTATCGGGAGGTGATTGAGAATGAATAAAATAAAAAAGTTTGTAAAAATAATTAAGTCCGGCTTTGAGAATACATGCTTCGGGGTAAAGCTCACCTTTAGTAGTTCACCGGTCTTGACTTTCATATTGACTGTTGATTATGTTCTTCAAAGGCTTTTTCCATTGCTCTATGCTTATGCACTTAAAGAAATTATAAATTTAATGGTTTTTATTGATAAATACAGATCATTCCATAAGCTTGTATTATGGACAATAGCATTTATTTTGTGTTTGATATTTTCAAAATTTTCTGTTCATTTAGGTCATCTCATATATACGGCACTTGAAAAGAAAACGAGACACAATATTGATAATATGCTTATAGACAAGATTATTAGTTGCGATCTTTCATTTTTTGACAACTCAAAAGATCATGACATATTAAAGGTAGTGCAGGATAATCAATACATTATCAGCAATATAACATGGAATAGTTTGTGGATTATTGCTAACATTATTTCGCTTGTTTCCATCATTGCTATATTGATTTCCTTATCGCCCTTTATTGCTATACTCATAGCTTTTTCCGTTATACCCACAATTATAGTGAATAAACGGTTTTATGATTTCATTTGGCGATATGATTGGGAAAAATCCAATGAATATAGAAAAATGTATTATTATTATAATGTCTTGTGTAACAGGGACTGTGCCGAGGAATTAAGGTTATATAATAATACGAAATATTTTACAAATCTATATTTCGATATGTGGCGAAGTTGGTATACAGATAAAAACATACACGGTATTAGACATAACTTCACACTTCTCGGGACATATTTGATACAGACTGCAGGTATTGCTGTAACCTTTATCTATGCCGTATATAAGTTTGCTGCCAACAAAATCGGTGTTGGTGACATACAATATTATGTAAACATCACAGAACAGGTAAAAAAAAGCTTGACAGAAATATTTGATACCACTGCAAAAATGCAGGTTGACAGTGAAAAAATAGCAGTTATTCGTGACTTTTTAAAGTGGCAGCCTGAAATAAAGAGTAATGGTTTACTGATTCCAAAATCCAAACCAAAAATTGAATTTTGTAATGTGAGTTTTAAATACCCGAATACAGATAAATGGGTGCTCAAAGATTGTTCATTTAAGATAGCAAATTGTGAAAAGGTTGCATTTGTAGGTCTAAATGGTGCAGGCAAATCAACGATTGTCAAGTTGTTGCTTCGTTTTTACGACCCTGATGAAGGCGATATACTTTTTGACGGTATTTCCGTAAAAGAATATGATATCAACGCTTTACGTAGAATTTTCGGAGCTCAATTTCAAGACTTCGCCACATATTCGATGAGTATCAAGATGAATATTATGCTTGGAGACATACGAAATCAGGATGAAACAAGGGTTTATAAAGCATTGGAATTTTCACACGCGGATAAATTCGTTTTACATTATGAAAATGGTATGGAAACTCAAATATCACGTTTGTTTGATGAAAAAGGTATCGAGCTTTCAGGAGGACAAAAGCAAAAACTAGCCTTATCTCGTGCTTTCTACCGCAATGCAGATATCATTATACTCGATGAACCGTCTGCATCGCTTGATCCGGAAGCAGAGCATGAAATTTTTAAAAAATTTATTGAGTTATGGAAAAATCATGGAGCCATATTGATTTCTCATCGACTTGCTAATGTCACATTATGTGACAAGATTTTTGTCATTGACAGCACAGATTTAGATGGAGGTTGTAAAGTTACCGAGCAGGGGTCACATGAAGAATTGTTGAGGCAAAACGGTAAATATGCCCACTTGTTCAATTTGCAAGCAGGTAAATATTTGTAAATCACTTGAGTGATTTATTGGCGGATGATATAATATAGATAATTGAAAAGATAGAATATCGTAGAACAAAATAATTGATGAATACCAAAAAATAGTAATTAAAATATAAGAAAAAGGAATTTAGGTGAAAGACAGACATTGGGGACGGATATCAATTAATTAGAATTTGATTTCATATTCAAGGAAGTTCTAAAATGAAAAAAATTTGTTTATTAATAATGTTTACTATATCAATGTTTATATGTTCTTGCTCAAAATATAACATTAATTTTGTTGAAAATGTACCGAAGCATGTAAATCCGAATAAATCATTTATTGACCAAAATAACGGTGAGTTAACAATTTTTTATCCATATTGGGATAAAAAAGACGAGTACAAGCAGATATTTAATAAATTAAATGAATTAAGTAAAAATGATCTTAGTATCTCTGTCAGAATGCCGGATGTTGAGAGCTCTCTATACTTGCGAGGTGACACATACACGAATACGCTAAAAATATTTTTGGATTCCGGGTTCGGACCGGATATATTTGTTACCTATGGAACATATAACATACAATCAAGAAATCTCAATAGAGTATTACCTGAAGAGTATAAAATGCCGAATGATCTATTGTATTTAATAAAATCAGGTTACATAGCTGATATCACCAAGTTTATAAACGGCGAAACACCATATCTGTTAGAGTTTTATAATAAATATTATAAGTTACTTCCATCGGTCGGTTATCAATCAGGAGTATACGGGATTTGTTTACCAATATCATATCTTTCATGTCCTGTTTTTGTGATTGAAAGAAATATTAATCGCCAATTGGAAAAACAAAATCTTAGTACTTTACAAGATGCTATTAACGCATGTAGTGAAATATTTGAAAAAGATTTGATTACACCGCATGATTTAATAATTTTTCAAGCACAACGCAATATATTATTAAAGATAATAAATGACCGAGAATATTATACAGACTGGGATCTTGAATTTATGTATTATTTTAAAAAAGATGATTTAAAAAAAACCATTTATAGAATTGATGATACTCCGATTTTAGATGATATCAAAATATATTTGGATATATTTAAAGAATATTCTATAACTACGGATATAAACATTTTAAATTATAATAAATCTAAATCTCTTCTTGCCGGTGTTATAGAATACGGCATGTTTTTATATCAAGATTTTAATTTGGATAAATCCATATATGACGTTTATTTTTTAAATGATCTACCTGCTTTTCCGTCGTATCAATTACAACACCTTGAAATGTTTGTAATTAATTCAGCATGCAATGAAAAACAGACGGCTGTAAAGTATTTAGATTGGTTGTATTCCGACCCGAATGCAAACTTGCTCATGAAATATGGTATCAAAAACCGCAATTACAAGATTGATTATCAATTAAACCTTTTATATGTCGATAAAACCGTATCAAATATTAATAATATTTCTTTATTTCGTGGTTATACAGTTGATAATGGTATTTTGTTGCCTGAAAGCTTATATGGGAATTTTAACGACGAGGGAATAACTGACACAATTATTACAAGTTTTGACTTATATCCATTTCATGAAATGATGATTGATAACATTATGAGAAAGGAAGGTTCCATTATAACGGGGTTAACTAAAATATATAACTCTCCTGAATACGGTAACGGAAAATATCGATTTGACGAAGGTACTCTTGGATCACTCATCCCCTATATGTTTGAAGAGAAAACAGCTTACAACAAGTATACATATTATGAATTATATGAGAAGATTATTGAAACACGAAACGATAAATTTATACAAGATATACAGGATGTAATTAATGAGTGTTTCTGAAAGCTTTAAAAAAGGGGAATAACAGGGATGTTTATCAACTAAGGGTAGAATAACAGGGACAATCTCCGTATTTAAAAAAGTATACGACACAGCCTTTACGATTCGGGACAAGAATATATGATAATGCATTAGCATTTGAAGAGTATAGGAGAGTATTGTTCCGACATAGCAAAATCAATAGCGATTTTTGATAAAATCCTCGCTCTTGTTAATGAAAGGATCAGAAATGGAGAAAAGCAGTTCAAAGGCAGAAAATAAGCACAACGGGAAGTTGGTTGAACCTTTCTGTCAAATTACCCGGTAATTTCACTCTAAAATTTGGTATATTATTAATATAAATAATCCTTTGTAAATCTTCTGACTGCATATATATGCCAAAAAGCTTTTAGGTTTATGATGAATATATTATAAATAATATAAGAGGTATATTGAAATGAAAAAGATTAATTTTATTATTT
The DNA here is from genome assembly GCA_964547525.1 of uncultured Clostridiaceae bacterium. GTDB lineage: Bacteria > Bacillota > Clostridia > JAAYHZ01 > JAAYHZ01 > CAZJOD01. Next base: position 54,996 of record CAZJOD010000003.1, on the reverse strand, counting down.
TAGTAATTTTAGTACTTATATTAGAGAGTTCTTGCTCTTTTATTAATAAGGATAATTTTAATAAAAATATTTCTACAATGATAGACAAAGAATCTGACGAAAGTATTGAGAACAATTTTACTACATTGGAGATAAATGAATCAGACCTTTTAGGTACATACAAAGAATTAACTGTTTTATATCATTATCCACTAACAAATCGTTTAAATTTAAATGAAACTAAATCTAATTTTGATTTGCGGCTAAACGAAGTTAGTAAATATATGGAGAACAAATATAATATAATAGTAAAATTTGACTTAGTAAATATATGGGATTATTCGCAAGAGATGCGGAAACTTTGAAAAGTTCGCTGTTGCCCGGTGTCTTTAAAATGGAAACGAATTACCGCTTTCTTGTTTGTGGGAACTATCACGTATTTTACCACACAAGCGGACAGCGTTTGCATTAGCCGCATGGTTTGCCGACAGACGCGATCATATAGCAATCCTGTTTGAGTTTATTAACAATGTTTATGGTTACATTCATAAAAAAATGGGGTTAGTTGAGAAATGTCCCTAAGTACTTATTATTTCTTATCAATCGGTTTGCTGTTTTAAAATTTTTCGAAATGAAACTTCAAACTTTTCATCGTCTTCTTTTTTTCTTTTTCCTTGCCCTGCTGTCCTGCCCCCTGCTCGTCGTATTTTCTGAGATAAATAACGTTCAAACAGTAGCATGTCCATATTCCCATCGGAATAGATCATACCATTTTGGTTTATTGCAGTCCCTTTTTTGCCAAGGACCATGGCTGCAAGGCCAAAATCTTGTGTAACAACCACATCTCCCGGTGAGACCCTGTTCACCAGAGCAATATCAACTGAATCCCTTTGTTTGTCAACAACAATCACTTCAGAATATCTGTCCTTAATGTTATGGCTTGTATCAATGAACATGACTACGGGTATATTATACTCCTTAGCCACGTTGATAATTATGCTCTTGACAGGACAGGCATCTGCATCAACAAGTATTCTCATTTGCTATCAATCCTTTTGCTATTATAAATTTGGATCCAAACATAACAAAGCCGGTTATGTTTCTTCCATCTCTTGCCTAAGCTACAATAAGAGGGTAATGAGTGGGACTCTCACCCTTTTGTTTATTACGGATAATCGATAAATCGGTTTATAGGTTTTTTTATGCTTTGAAATAAGTATAGTCTTGTATAAATATTTAAGTGTTAAGTTTTCGTTAAAATAAGATGAGAAAATAGGTAGTGTCTATCTCCGACCGGATGTAATTAAACGTTCTTTTGATAAATATGTCACCTTGACTGATTTCGCTTACCTTTAGCCCTGAATATCCTAGTTTTCTATATTTCATAATCATTAATCCTTTCTTTAAAGAAAAGTACCTGCATTTGTTCATTTTGTTTTTTATGGTATTTTTCCCTTGCATTTATTTTACCGGATTTTATAATTGTTTATTATACAAAGTTTTCACATAATAATTAATATCGAATTGACTAAGGTACTCTTGGAGCACTCATCCCCTATATGTTTGAAGAGAAAACAGCTTACAACAAGTATACATATTATGAATTATATGAGAAGATTATAAAAACACGAAATGGTAAATTCATACAAGATATACAGGATGTAATGAGTGTTTCTGAAAGCCATGAAGAAAATCGGAATTTAGATATGGAGAACATACTTAAGTTACTTAACAAACGTCCGTTGATAGATTGAAAGAAATAAGGTATAATTATTTGGAAACTTATCAAATAATTATACTGCTTAACACATGCATTATAATCATTAATAAAGCAAATTGCGTTTAATATTATTGGTGGAAACAATACGAATTGTTGTATTTATTAACATTATAGTAATAAGTTTGATGTAGTTTTATTTTAAAAGAACGATAATGCAAATTGTTCATTATAAAAAAGAGATGTGGTTATTATGAATATTTTAATTGCTGAGGACGAAAAGGATTTAAGAGAGCTATTAAAACTAAATCTTGAAAATGAAGGCTATACGGTTTATTGTGCTAGTGACGGAAGACAGGCCTTAGACCTTCTTAATCAACATATAATCGATTTATGTCTTTTTGATGTGATGATGCCATTTCTTGATGGATTTAATCTCCTTCGAAAAATACGTGAAAATAGCAATGTTCCGGTAATTTTACTTACCGCAAGAGGCGATGATATGGATAAGGTCTTAGGCTTTGGTCTTGGTGCAGATGATTATCTTGTAAAACCATTTAGTATGGTAGAATTGATTGCAAGAATTTCTGTGAGGGTAAAGAGAAGCACGCAAAAAACATTACAATACATAAACGGGGATATAACCCTTGATATTACTGCTTGTAGTGCATATAAAAATAGTAAGGATTTATCCTTAAATGCTAAAGAGTTTTTAATTCTTAAATTATTTATGGAAAACCCTGAAAGGGTTTTTACTAAAAAGCAAATATACTCCGCCGTCTGGGATGATGATTATATGTATGATGATAATACAATTATGGTTCATATCAGTAGGGTCAGAAATAAAATCGAGCACGATCCACAAAATCCATTATATATTAAAACAATAAAAGGAATAGGCTATAAGATGTGCAAGGTTAAGAAAAATGAAGCTTAAAAATCGATTTCTTGTAAACTATATCATGATATTTTTTATTACAACATTTATAGCTTTCATTGCTTTTCTTGTGTTAGGATATGCTTCCGGTATTTTAGAAGGAATGCTTGTAAAAAATAAGTATAATGCAATGTCGTTAATGAAAGACAATATATATGATATTGATTATAGTAATGTACTCAAAAATAATGGCGGACTCCATGTGGTTAATTCAAATTATACAGTAGTATTATCAAAAGGGATTAATAATTTTCCAAAAAGCCGGCTTACTGCTACTGAATTTACTCAATTTCTTACGCAGTCGCAAAGTGTTGAACGTAAATATAGTTACTCTATTGCATATAATGAAAATGAAAACTTTTGGCTTATTGTTACATTCCCTACATCGATACGATTTGATTTTAATGTGACACATAACAAAAATTATAAATCAGTAGATGAAAATGTCGTCATAACATTTATTTTTATAGTTATAGCTCTATATTTACTTTTACTCACTTTTAGTACGGTTATATATTCAAGAATGAGTGCTACAAGTTTTACCAACCCTTTATTAAAGCTTAAAGAAACTGCCAATAAATTTAAAAACGGAGATTATAAAATCAGAACATTAATCAGTAAAGACTCTGAGTTCGCTGAATTAGAGCATTCATTTAATGAGATGGCTCAAAGAATCCAATCTGAATTTGATTTAAGAATTAAGTCAGAGGAACTAAGAAGGCAGTTAACCTTAGATATCGCTCATGACTTAAAAAACCCATTGGCAGTGGTTATGGGCTATGCGGAATACTTAATGAATCATCCGCATTCTAATCATGATGACTACTTAAAACTTATATATAGTAATAGTAGCAGAGCAAACACTTTAATTTCAAAGCTTTTTGATTTATCAAAACTGGAAAACCCACAATACAAGCTTAATTTAAAGCCTGTTGATATTTGTGAATATTTAAGGGGCAAAGCAGCCGAATATATTGAATCACTGGAAGCAAACGGTTTTTTATATGAAATTGATATACCTGAACAAGAGTTTTTTGTAAATATTGATGAAAAAGAAATGAATCGGGCACTGGATAATTTATTTGAAAATGCAATACGGTATAACTGTGCAGATACTAAAATAACTTTGGAAGTAAAGGATACGGATGAATTTATTGTTATAATCGTAAAGGATGATGGTATTGGCATACCTGTAGAACTTGTTAGGGATATTTTTAAACCCTTCGTTCGTGCAGATAAAGTGAGAAATTCTGAAACGGGTGGAAGCGGGTTAGGGCTTGCAATTACACAGAAAATTATTAATCTTCACCATGGAGACATTGAATTAGTGTCCGGTATTGATAAGGGCTGCACTTTTATTATAAAACTTACAAAGGTTTAAGGATTATTTAAGGTTTTCATAAGCGTTATTTAAAGCTGTTAATCTATTATAAGATTAACAGCTTTATTTATAAAGGAGAAGATAAATGAAAACAGCATTAAAAATAATCATTATTGTCACATTAGTAATCCTTCAAACATTACCGGTTTTTATTTTAAAACCGGTAGGTAGTAAGTCAATGAAAAACGAATTTATAAACCTATACTATCACCCTGATGAAGAAAAAGGGGCAAAAGAGGTATTTAATCTTTTGGTTCAAAAATCGGATGAAATCTATCAAAAAATGAATTTTCAAAAGACTGAGCCTATTGATGTTTATATTTATAAAACGCAAAAACAATTGGCATTAAGGGAAGCAGGGTTTATTACTTTGCTATTTGCACCGAAGTGGCATATAGGAGATAGTCACAATGGAAATATCATGATGGTTTCACCCTACACACCTGTTAAGGTTCACACTCATGACAGTATTCTAACAGCAACACTTCATGAGCTTGTTCATGCAATCAATTACAGGATAAATAAAGAGATATCCTATTTTTGGGACAATAGCCTAGCAACATATTTAGCCGGTCAAGTGCCTAAGGAGATTGAATATAAACATGTTGATATACCATCCATAGAAGATATGCAAACAAATAATGGTTTGAAATTTGGTAATATGGGCGGTTATGCATTTTCATATAAGTATATAGAATTTCTTGATAAAAACTACGGATGGGATAAGGTAATTGCATTTGCAAAGGGTGACGGTGATTATATTGAAGTTTTTAAAAAATCAGAAGCTGAAATTTATGACCAATGGTGTACTTATTTAAAGGAGTGATTGAAAATGAAAAGAATTATTGTTTCTATTTTAAGCTTAGTAATGATGTTAACTTTTTTTGCGATTCCCACTCATTCTAAATCCGATTTAATGACAGAGCAGTTTGAATCCGGTATTCAAAAATTAATTGATGAAGGGAAAGCTAAAGGAGCAATTGCTACACTTATTATAAATCAGGAAATAGCAATGTCAAAAGGTTTTGGCTATTCCGATCAACTTTCAGGAATTAAAGCAGAACAAAGTTATACAGGATTTAGAATTGGATCTATATCAAAAACCTTCGTAGCCGTAGCAGCACTAATTGCTTATCAAGAAGGAGTACTGGATTTAAATAAGGATATTTCGTTTTATTTGGAAAATGACTTTCCAAAGCTAAAATATCCGGTGACCATGCATCAATTATTAACACATACAGCAGGTTTTGAAGAAGTTTTAACCGGTATGGCTGTTGTTAATGTTAGTGATACTGAGCCCCTTAACGTCAGCATACGAAAATATATGCCTGAGCAAATTCATAGGCCGGGAGAAATTGCTTCTTACTCAAATTACGGAATAGCTCTTGCCGCTTATGTTATTGAGCGGGCGGTAAATGAAGATTTTAAGGATTATTGTACAAATAATTTATTCCTGCCGTTAGAAATGGAAAGAACAACTTTTGACTATATGACTGATAAAGCTTATATATCTAAAGCATATCTTCCAAATGGAAATGAAACGGTAGACATGTATATTAACTTGTATCCGGAAGGGTCGGTTATTTCAACTTCCGATGATATGGGGAGGTATATTTTATGGCTTTTATCAGAAGAAGAAAAAGTTTTGAAAAAGGATATAAAAGATATGTTATTTAAAAGACAATACTATATGGCTGACGAATTAGGTGGTATTGGCTATACATGGAACAGAAAAATAAGAAATGAAAATACCTATTATGATAAAAAAGGTGAGACATTACATTTTTATTCAAGGATTGTCCTATATCCCAATCAGAAAGCAGGATTGTTTTTATCTTTTAATACTTATGTACCGGAAAAACAAATTAACAAGATTACTGACATTATAACAGATTATTTGTTAGGTGAAAAAGACAAGAGAGATCCACTACCGGGTGCAACGATAAATATTAACGGATATTATGTAAATTCATGGTCCGGTTTTCAAACAGCCGAAAAAGTTTTAAGATTTATTATACCGGGCAAATTACTTTATATTAAAGGTTCCTTATCTGATGGCTACAAACTAAATGACGAAGAGATGATTCACTTGGGTAACAATGTCTATGATACACCAATGGGTATTGTTAAATTTATAGAAAAAGGTAGTAAGCTTTATCTTGCTACGGATTTTTCACAAGCATATATAAAAATTAGTGTATTTGAAAGTCCTTATGTAATAGGTGGAATTGTATTATTGTTTTTATTGAGCTGCATAATATACTTAATAATAATTTTTAAAACAAAAAGGGGTTATTTTCTTATACCTACACTTCAGTTAATTAGCTTTATTGCACTTATTGTATTTCTTTATATTGGTTTATCATCAGTAACCATACTAAATCAATTGCTTTATATTAATATATCCGGATGGGTTATTGTCATTACATTTTTAATTAATATGGCATTGACGTATTGTATAAAGAAGCAAGTTAGAAAAACGACTAGTTATGCAAATATCCATAATATAATTAGCTTACTTTTTTCAATAGTTTTATTAAATATGAATTTTTTAAATTAAAGACTTTGTATATTTATTGCATAATAAAATTTAAAAATTGCGAACAAGAATTCACGCCAAATAAAAATTTGTTAAATAAATTAAAATACGGTTGTTGGATGTTTGTTTGTGAGGTTTACAAATATTCGTACCTAACCAACCAAGACTACCTTAAAGCAGAGCGAATTATTTAGAATGATATGTGGATTTATGAATATTCGATAGTATGTTCAATTAGTATTGGTTGTGGCAATGTGGTATAAATGGGTTGTTGTCAAACTTGTATTTGTTTGTATTATTGTATTATTATTGTATTAAATAAGAGTGGGTTTACTATTTGTAGGGTGTTACAATGTAAATATCATATAAAATTTGCTGACATATATTACTACTTAACATTTTATGTTTGAGGTAAAATGAATGAAATTTGATTATTTGGATAAAAATGAATATAAAGACATACCGATTTTACGGATTGCTAATAATAAAAACGGTTTACCTTTTAGCATATTAAAACTGCATCATTGCGCTAAAGTTAAGCATCGTCACGAATATATACAGATTATTTACATAAGTAAGGGAAAACTCAAACACGCAATTAACAACAGCTTGTTCAATGTGTATAAGGGGGATATATTTGTTATTCCCCCCTTGGTTCCCCATTACTTCATAGATGATTACGGGGAAGAATTCGAGATTATTGAGTTTGAGTTTATTCCTAATTTTATTCATGAAAAATTTTCTCCTGATGAAATGGATAATAGCTTTTTCGATTTTGCATATCTTCAACCTTTCTTGGTTACAGAGAACAAAATGAAACCTAGATTAAATTTAAGCGGCAATATACAAATTGAAACTGAAAGGATTTTTACCGATATATTAAGAGAAGATGAACGTCGCGAACCTGATTTCAAACTGATCATTAAAGCATTAACGCTGCAACTTCTTGTTTTATTGGGTAGGGAGTTTCAAAAGAATATCGGAAGTACCGGGCAAGAAGATTTATATAACAAACATCGTGATGCATTACATAAAGTGATTATGTATATAAATAACAATTACGATAAGAATATTACTATTGAAGAAGCTGCTCGGATTTCAATGTTATCCCGTACATATTTTTGTTACCTTTTTTAACAAATGACTTCAAAAACCTTTAGCGAATATATAAATGATCTTAGAGTTGCAAAAGCGATGGAATTATTAAAACAAGCAAGTAATCTAAATATCACTGACATATGTTACTGTGTAGGCTTTAACAATGTGACGCATTTTGACCGAAAATTCAGGCAATTAACCGGTATTTCACCCACCAAATATAGAAGAATGATAATTAATAGTTAAATTATTTTTGTTCAAATTGTAAATGAAAATGAACGAATCGTAAAGTTTTATAATTTCAAGTTTGCTATAATTTGAATATGGATTTTTATCTTCCGGACTATTATTTAAAGAAAAATTAAAGGAGTGGAAAATTTATGATGACATCCAGGGAAAGAATATTGTGTGTTCTTCAAGGTGGTATTCCGGATCTAATACCTATATCCCCGAGAATACATGCATGGCTGATGGAACAAAAAATGACCGATCTTGAATTGAAAAATGTATTTGATTATGATCCAATTATCTGTGTTGGATGTGGATTGCCCAATACATGGGAGGCAATTTACAGATTCATGTATAAAAATCATCCCGACTCAGACTACATAAAAAATGTTCGGATGACTGAAGTGTTCGACACCAAACCAAACGATGCAAAAAAATATCTCACCAGAACATATGATACACCTGCAGGACAACTAAGAGAGGTTTTGGCAATACCACCCGGCGGACGGGAATATGGTATAGCACCAAACCCACACTATATTGAATATATGGTTAAAGATCGTAACGACCTTAACAAAATGAACTACCTGTTACTGGATAAAAAATATTTTCCAAAGGGTAATTTAAAAGTCATAGACGAAAGTATAGGTCAAGAAGGAATGTATATGTTCAGACCACATTCCGGTGTAGATCATATGTTAGCAGATTCTATAGGGGTTCTTAATATGTTAATGCTATATTTTGATGATAATGCATTTTTAAAAGATGCGATAAAATTTTATCAGGATTTTTATAGGACATATGCAGAATATACCCTTGAGCAAGGAATTACAATGTTCTTTGAGGCTTGGTATAACTCAAGTTTGAGTACAGGCTGGTCTCCGGACATGTACAGGGAATTATTCTTGCCTCATATTAAAGAAAATGTTAAACTTGCACATAAATACGGAGCATATTTTCATTTTTATGATGATGGCAAAGTAATGCCGCTTTTAGAAGATTTTAAAGATGCGGGTATTGATATGATAACAACTTTGACACCACCTCCTACAGGCGATGTAATACCTGAAATTGCAAAAGAAAAAATTGGTGACAAAGTTGTTTTGAGTGGGTATGTTGATTTAGTACGCATGCGTTTTGGGACGAAAGACGAAGTTATAGAAATGACAAAAGATGCAATTGAAAAACTTGGTAAGAACGGTCGATTCATATTGGGAACAAGTGATTCAATAAGAGACGGTACACCCTTTGAAAACGTAAAAGCATATTTTGAAACCGCCCGAAAATACGGCGGTTATTAATTGATGAATGCAAAAAGGGTATATATATATGTGGATGATTATTATTTTATTACTGCAAGCGTTAATGGGGTTACAATAATGCGAGGCAATCTTTTCAGGGAAATTTCATTTTTGACTGTAATCAGTTTTTTATGGTATAATTAGATTAGGTAGTAAATTATTGACTTAATTTTTTGAAATCCTTAAGAGGTGATAAAGTATGACAATTACAGATATAAAAAATGCGATAGATCAGGTTGCTCCTTTGTATCCGGTACTAAGTGTCGACTTGTTTGGTTCCTTTGCAATTGGAGAGAGTAAAGAGGATTCAGACGTGGATTTGCTTGTTTACTTTGATGAAAAAGTAGCGAGTTTATTTGATATGTCAGGACTTAAACTTGATATACAGGAAAAATTAAACACCAAAGTGGATGTAGTTGCCGGACCATTAAAAGAGAACAGCTATTTAACCATTGAAAAGAAGATAAGATTATATGGAGCATAGGGATATTCAATTATTGAAAAAGATAATATGCGAATGCAAAGATATTATTCGGTATGTAAATGAAGTTGGTGAAAGTGGATTCCTTGAGAATGATATTTATCAGAAGGCAACGGCAATGTCACTTCTTAATATAGGTGAGTATACTAACGCTTTGACGAGAGAGTTATGGATTGAGTACAACGATATCAAGTGGCGAAAGATCGTTGATCTTAGAAATATCGTTGCACACGGGTATGGTGAATTAAGAATGGAGCTAGTCTGGAATTTGTCACAGAAAGAAATCCCGATATTATTGGCGCAACTTGAAAATTTGCTGAAAGAAGCTTAAACAAAAATCAATTTTAAAATTTACACGATTGAACAATAATATTTGGTCGTGTTTTTTTGTTTACGAAGATAATTTAGGTTGTACGAAGGTGGTGGAAGTTTTGCCAATAAAACAAAATTGTCAAATCAAAGATAAAAACCTTGCCGTATCCCGATATTCGAAGGGCTTCCCGGTTTTATCGGCAATTATGAAAATTAGGATTTGTGTGAGAAAAGTGATGATACTAGTATATTTGGGTGTTATGATATGATATAATTTTTTTAAAGTCATATCGGTTATTAAATTATTTAGAAGGGAAAGAAGATGAGATTAGTTTTTTGTGGTGGAGCGGAAGAAGTCGGAGCAAGCTGTCTATTCCTTGAAATAGGTGGTAAAAAGTTACTATTGGATTGCGGTATGCGCATGACCAAAACAAAGGATAATTTACCGGATTTTCGAATAATACAGGAAAATGGAGGAATTGACGGAATTTTTATCAGTCATGCCCATATGGATCATATCGGTGCTTTGCCTATTATCAGTCGTGAATATCCTGAGGCTCTTATATACTGTACTCTTGCCACCAAAGACTTAATACGATTATTACTTTTTGACAGTTTAAAAATTATGGAAAAACAAGAAGCTGAAATTCCCATATTTTCAGAAGTTCATGTCAAAAGTATGTTAGATAGAATTATTTGCTACAATCCCAATAATGTCATTCATGTATTTGATCAAATCAAAGCTTCCTTTTTTAATGCCGGTCATATTCTTGGTGCTTCTTCCATCTATTTGACATCGGATGAAGGGTCTTTCTTTTATAGCGGAGATTTTTCGGTTACACCTCAATTAACGGTGGAAGGCGCTGCAATTCCAAAGTTAAGGCCGGATGTCGCTGTGTTTGAATCTACTTACGGTGACAGACTTCATTCAAATCGACAGGGGGAAGAAAAACGGCTGGTTGAAACGGTAAAAAAAGTCATTGAGGGAAAAGGCAAAATATTAATTCCGGCTTTTGCATTAGGAAGAGCCCAAGAAGTTATCCTAATTTTAAAAAGAGCTATCGGCAAAAAGGAACTTTCGGATATTCCCGTATATATAGACGGGATGGTTAAGGATGTTTGTACTATTTATGAGAACCATCCCAATTATTTAAGAAGTGCCCATATGAGAAAGTTATTAAAAGGCAATCATATTTTTACCGATGACAATGTGGTGAAGGTGACCGATCGTGCCATGCGAAAGCAAATCATGGAGTCTTCCGACCCTTGCTGTATCATATCGAGTTCCGGTATGTTAACGGGAGGTCCTAGTCAGGAATATGCCAAAGCTTTCTTCTCGCAAGAAAATCACTATATAGCCATTACCGGATACCAAGACGAGGAAGCACCGGGCAGAAACCTTCTGTCTTTAGCGGAAGATGAATCAAATGAAAAAGAAAAGCTTCTATTTCTAGACGGAGTGAACTACAGTGTAAAATGCGGTGTAGGCAAATATGGATTATCTGCTCACGGAGATAAATCTCAAATAACCTCCCTTGTTACCAATATGGCTCCAAGACGGATCTTTTTTAACCACGGAGATTCAAAAGTCATTTCCTGTTTAGCAAGTGACATTGCCAAAGAAATGTATGCACAAATAGAGGTACCTATCAATAGTGAGCCCTATGAATTAGATATCCGAAACCCTCGAAAACAAATACAAAGAACAAAACCTCCTTCCTTAGGAAGATATGAGGAATTGACCGAAGAAAACATAACGGATTTAAGAGAATATATTCTAAACAAGCTTGATGCCAAAAAAGGATATACGGTTGAAGAATTATTCGAGCTTTGGTATGGGAAAGAGCCTGTCCAGGAGCAACTAATTGCCCTTAACCGGTTATTAAACCAATCTCCGTTATTTAAACATGATTACAAAAGAACATATATATTCCATCCTGCGGAAGAACAGGAAATAGTTAATAAAAGCGTTATGGATATTCATGAAATGATGCTCTTTGCCGATGAGTATTTTCCCAAAGAATCAGGCTTGTATAAAAAAGGAGCCAGATTTGATGAAAAAATTGCCATCCTTAATTTTGATTATCCATTAATGGCAAAAAGCAAATATGGTGAATTAATTGATGAGTTTCAACATAAAACCGGTTGGAAGGTTGAAGTGAATGAGCGATGTAATTTTAATGCGGCATGTTTACTTATTTCAGAATTACTTGAACAGCAGCAGTTGTGTGCCGGTAAAATATCTTACTACCAAGATATCGGAACGTTTGTTGTGAAAATAGATAAAACCCTTCAAGATCAATCCATTATAGATCGTTTTCATGAACTTACAGGAATGATTTTATCAATAGAGAAAGAAAAATCTAAATTTGTGTCCATCAACTTGTCGGACACAACTTACAGTCAACCTATGGAACAAAATGAAGCATTTAAGATAATTGACCGGTATGTAAAAGAAAAGTTTGACCATATGATCTACCGAAAAAGTATCAAGAAGGTTCAAAATGAACCATATATCGAATTATCCTTTATAACACGACAAATCGGTGAGCAGTATATTAATGAGATAAAGGAATTGTCACAAATCATAGGCTGGCCTTTGACAATAAATCCCATGACTAATAATTTTGAACTGAATACTATGGCAAGAAAATTATTAGAGCAATATAATGTACAAAGCTATGGTAAGATTTCTTATATACCGGGAGAAGAATTCATGAAGGTAAAAAATGTGGAGGCAAGCGATGAAGTTAAAAAGTCCATACAAGCTGATTTTTATAAAGCAACCGGTATGGATATTACATTATAACAAATATTACCATAATATTCCTTGTATAATTAAATCCCGTGCAATGGTAAAAATATGTAATAAGTACTTACTTAAATATATTCCGATAATAGGTTAGGTATAATGAAAGGAAACGAATGTGTCAAATCAAGAATTGATTGCTGTTATAAAACCTGAGGGGTGTTATGAATTCGATCTTCACATTGTTCATAAAAGTTTGGAGTCAGAAACCGCTTTATTTCAACAACAGCTTTATGACGAATATTTAAAAAATAAAGATACAGCCTTTTTCCTATTGGGAATCAATCAAAAGACTGTTACACTATCGGATTCCGTTGAATTTCTCTATAGAGTTTCCGCAGCTTTTGGTAAGTGTCTAACAAAAAATCCTGATTTGGAAGTTTTACGAGATAAAGCAATAGGGATCCCGGAACAAGAAGAACAGGAAATTCTACTTATAGAATCACCTTTTATGCCGGGAAGTGAATTTCTTGATCGTGCTTGGTTGGAGAATGTATGGGACAGATTAAACCGGGTATTCGCTTTGGAAATTTCAAAATACCAAGGAAGCGTAGCTGAATACTTTTTATCAAAAAACCCTGAGATCCATTTTGCAGGTAAAGTATATTTTCACTTGGTTGAAAGCCAAAAGAGTGAGCGTCCCTTTGCTTTTCTTGCTACATATGCTAAAGAACCCTCCACCACGGGAAAAGCCAAACACCTTCCGTTAAAAAATGCTTTAATGGAATATGGCCAAAACAGTAAAAAACTTTTGGAGTTATTGTCCACGGTTTACAGAGCAGCTCGAGAAAGCCGATTCGTAACAGAGCTTCTTGAAACGGGAGAGATCTTTTATCCCATAGGTTTGAATGTCAATGATGCCTATGAATTCTTAAAGGAAGTTCCTTTGTATGAGTCGTTAGGGATTTTGTGCAGAATACCCAATTGGTGGAGAAAGAAAAACAGTTCCGTAAAGATTTCTATGAGTATAGGTGAACAAGCCCCTTCGAAGGTCGGTTTGGATGCCATTTTACAATATAGTGTCACCTTATCTCTGGGCGGTGAACAAATCACCGTTGAAGAACTTAAAAAGTTATGTTCAGAATCGGAAGGGTTGGCTTTCCTGAAAGGAAAGTGGGTGGAAGCCGACCCGGACAAGCTGCAAGAAATACTTAAAGTCTATGAAAAAGCCCAAAAACAAGCGGTTTTATCCGGTCTTACCATGTTGGAAGCCATGCGTATGCAGCTTTCCATAGATAAAATGTTTGGTGGTGTTTTCGATAAGACCGATGAGATGGAAATAACAAATGGAGAATGGTTGGAATCTGTTCTCGATGGATTGAAAAAACGGGAAACCGATCATGTGATATCTTATGGAGATCACTTTTATGCCGTACTCAGAGGGTATCAAAAAAAAGGGGTGGATTGGCTGTACCGGATGAAACAGCTTGGTTTTGGTGCCTGTATAGCGGATGATATGGGCCTTGGTAAAACCGTTCAGGTGATCGCTTTGTTAAATAGCATCAGGTCGGTTCAACAGGAGAAGGTATTGCTGGTTGTTCCCGCTTCTTTGATTGGCAACTGGACTTCTGAAATTGCAAAGTTCGCGCCAAAATTAACATATTACATCATTCATTCTCAATATAAAGAGGGATTGATCGATATGGATCAAGTACAAGACGGAATCTATATAACTACTTACGGGATGTTGGCCAGGTTGGATTGGATTTGTGAAACAATGTGGGATATTGTAATCATCGATGAAGCCCAAGCTATAAAAAATGCCGGAACAAAACAGACGAAGGCGGTAAAACAATTATCAAGCCATTACCGTATCGCCATGACAGGAACACCTTTAGAAAACAGATTGTCCGATTTATGGTCTATTTTTGATTTTTTAAATAAAGGTCTTTTGGGTAATTCCAATGAATTTACAAGGTTTACAAAACGGTTAAAAGAAAGCGGAGAGGGATATGGCAAACTCAAACAAATGATCTCACCCTTTATTCTCAGAAGATTGAAAACCGATAGAAATATTATTGCAGATCTTCCGGAGAAGATAGAAATGAAAACATATTCCAATCTTACGAAAAAGCAAGCTGCATTGTACAATCAATTGGTAGAAGATATAAAGGATAAAATTTTAAACTCCGAAGGGATAGAGAGAAAAGGAATTGTTTTGTCTGCATTAATGAAATTCAAACAAATATGTAATCACCCGGATCAATATTTCGGACAATTTGGCTATGCAGAAAAAGAAAGCGGTAAGTTTGAACGGCTCAGAGAAATATGTGAAATCATATACGAAAAAAGAGAACGAGTTATTGTGTTTTCACAATTCAAGGAGATTACCGAACCGTTGGCGGCTTTCTTGGAATCGGTATTTCACCGCAAAGGACTTGTACTCCACGGAGAAACACCGATTGGAAAACGTAAGGGGATTGTGGAACGATTCCAAGACAGTGAGTATGTTCCTTTTATGGTTTTATCCGTTAAAGCGGGGGGAGTAGGTTTAAACCTTACAGCGGCAAACCATGTGGTGCATTTTGATCGCTGGTGGAATCCGGCGGTTGAAAATCAAGCCACTGACAGAGCTTTTAGGATCGGTCAAAAGAAAAATGTATTGGTGCATAAGTTTATTACCAAAGGTACCATAGAAGAAAAAATTGACCATTTGATAGAAGAAAAGATGAAAATGACAAATGATATCATACCGGATATCAGTGAAAGCAATATTACTGAAATGGATAATCAACAGCTGTTCAATCTGCTTCGTTTGGATTGAATAAATATAGTATAATGTGTAAGAAGAGGTGAAAATATGTCTTCTAGAGATTTTCCAAAATATACAACTGCTTCGGAAGTGAAACAAAAGGCTCAAAAATCAATAGAAAAATTAAAAAAGAAAAAAGAGGAATTGCAACCGGTTGTCATTCAAGGAAGGAAGCTTGCGGTCACTTGGTGGGGAACGGCTTGGAATGAAAACTTAACCAAGTATTCCGATTATGTCAATCGAATTGACAGGGGAAAAACCTATGCAAGAAACGGCTCTATTTTAGATCTTAAAATACATGAAGGCGTAGTGGACGCCTTGGTGCAAGGAAGTAGAGCAAAACCTTATAAAGTGAACATCGAAATTACCCCATTAAACGAAAAAGTTTGGAGTGATATTAAAAAAAATTGCCAGGGGAAAATAGAAACTCTTCAGGAATTGATTGAGGGAAAGTTCCCGGAAGCTCTGTCTGATTTGTTTACAGCCAAAGGAACCGGATTGTTTCCAACCCCTAAAGAAATCTCCATGGAGTGCAGCTGCCCGGATTGGGCTATCATGTGCAAGCATGTGGCTGCAGTTTTTTACGGTATAGGTGCAAGGCTTGATACCGACCCTGCCATCTTTTTTAAATTGCGAAATATAAAAATGGAAGAGCTTATTTCCGAAGTTATTCGTAAGAATACCGAAGGATTGCTGGAAAAGGCCGACGTAAAAAGCAATCGAGTTCTGGATGATTCGGACATAGGAAATATGTTCGGGTTGGAGCTTGAAGCGATGGATCAACAACCTGTTGCTTTGGAGAAGCCCAAAAGAGTAAGAAAATCATCAAGAAAAGAGTAGTTTTCTTATTGTATACGATATAATAAGAAATAACAGGAAGAAGAGGTGAACCTTTATGAAGCTTGGTGTTATCATTGGATATGAAAAAAACATAGGTACGAAATGTGAAACTTTAAAACAAATAGGAATTTCGACTTGTCAGCTTTCCATATGGAATCCTGATGTGATTGATGAGCAAGCATTGGATATTATATCAAAGGCGACAAGAGATCATGGTATAACCATTACTGCATTGTGGGGGGGCTGGTCCGGTCCTAAAGTGTGGGATTTTGTGCAAGGTCCTTTAACACTGGGACTGGTACCAAAAGAATATCGTGCCCAAAGAATGGATGCCATGTTGGCTCATTCCGTATTTGCTCAAAAGCTTGGTGTAACCGATATTGTAACCCACTGTGGTTACATACCGGAAAATCCGGCGGATGAAAACTATAAGAGTTTCATCGCTTCACTGCAATACATCATTCGAATCTATCATTCAAGAAATCAAAACTTTCTTTTTGAAACAGGTCAAGAAACGCCCATTACATTAAAACGAACCATAGATGACATCGGTCTTCCGAATGTAGGCGTGAATTTGGATCCTGCCAATTTGCTGATGTACGGAAAAGCCAATCCCGTAGATGCACTGGATATATTGGGGCCTTATGTGAAAGGTGTTCACGGAAAAGACGGTGAATATCCCACAGACGGATACCATTTGGGGAAAGAAAAACCCTTAGGGGAAGGACGAGTTCAATACGATCTTTTTATCAAAAAATTAAAAGATATAGGTTATACCGGGTCGATCACCATTGAAAGAGAAATTTCCGGTGACAAACAAATAGAAGACATTAAAAAAGCAAAGGAACTTTTAGAGCGTTTCATTGCCGAATAAATTTATTTTAAAGGTAGAGTAGGAGATAGTGTATGGTTGATTTTTCAGACAAAATGGAAGGATATGTGGAAGAGCCGATACAAATCATGGCTATTATGGCTCATCCGGCTGACACGTTTGATCATTGCGGAGGCACATTGTGTCACCATGTAAGAAGAGGAGATAAAGTGACCTTGGTGGCTGCTTTGCAAGGTGTGAGGATACACGATGCCGTTGTTTCGGATAAATTACGATTCTCAGGCGGCGGATATGCCAAAGAAGAAGCAGATGCCATCAAAGATGACAGGGTAGCGGTAAAATTACGTGAAGTCATGAATGCTTGCACCATCTTAGGTATTGATGATGTTAGATTTATGAACATTGAAGACAAGATTAATTTGGTCAACGAACCAAACATTATTGAATTGGCCAAACTGATCAGAAAAGTACGACCGGACATATTGATAACACACTATCCGATGATGAATTTGGGTATCGGACAGCATGCTCAAGTGGGCACCATGGTGGTTCATGCCATGCAGTTTGCCGGTAGTGTGGACTTTGACGATCCTCATCCTGCACATAGAACGCCACAATTGTTATTTACATCACCTGATAATTTCAATATAAAGCCTTCTGCATTAGATGTGGACACATCTTGTTATTGTGATTTATTTGTGGATGTATCGGATGTGGTTACGGAAATCACCCGGGCCAGAAGCTGTATGGTCAGTCAGCAATATAACGGAAACTATGCTAAAAAATCTGTTGAGACATCCTTTGGTACCAATGGAAATAGAATGAATACCGGGTATGCTGAGGCTTTTATACGCTATCATCCGGAAATCACCTATTATCTGCCCTTGCCGAAGCGGTTACAAAAATGGGCAAATGAAACCGAAAAAGAGCAACTTGAAAGAAGAGGTTATATGGTAGCGCCTTTCGTAAACTTATAACTTGCATCAAATAAAAGGGGGTTTTTGTATGAGTAAAATTGTAGTGATTTATCAATCCAAATATGGATCTACCGAAAAATATGCCGGCTGGCTGGCTGAAGAGCTTTCCTGTGACTTGATAAAAACAAAAGAAGCAAAGATTGAGCAAGTGGAAAAATATGATGTTTGTATCATTGGTGGCGGGCTTTATGCTTCAGGTATTGCAGGATTGTCTTTTTTAAAGAAAAACTATGAAAAACTAAAAAACAAGACACTTATAGTATTTGCAGTAGGTGCTTCCCCATATGAACAAAAAGCGTTTCGGGAAATAAAGGAACACAATTTAAAGTCTCCTATGGACATGATCCCTTTTTTCTATTTCAGAGGTGCTTGGGATCAAGACAAGATGACATTTACAGATCGAACAATGTGCAACATGCTTAAAAAGATGGTTGCCAAAAAAGATTCGAACACCCTTGAACCTTGGGAGAAAGCGCTCATGGAAGCCATAGACACCAACCAAGATTGGGCTGACAAAGAATGCATCAAACCTATTGTTGATTTGGTACGTTCTAAGACATTGTGATACTGTTCAAGGATTAAAAGATTAGGGGTTTTACTACGGGTAAGTGCACAGGGTAGCGGTCGTTAATAAGAACAGATTTCGCCCTCATTGGAAGACAAATCCAAGATCCAAAATATAAAAGACATTTTTACCCCCACTTCGTTTTTATGAAGGGAATCACGATACTATAACAATATTGATAGAAGCCAAAATACAATTTTTACAAAAGGCTATTGACGAGATAGTTTTTTGTGCGTTATGGTATATGAGTAAACACTCATATACGAATATGGCTATTTTTTTTAACACGTATATGAGTTAATGAGCATATAATAATACATAAACAGGAGGTGCAAAGTGTGGTTGAATTATTTAAGGCTTTAGCAGAAGAAAGTAGACTTCGTATCTTGTCGCTTCTTCTACAGAACGATTTGTGTGTATGTGAAATTGAAAATTGTCTCAAGCTAAAACAATCGAATATATCACGTCATTTATCTGCTCTTAAAAACAGTGGTTTATTAGACAGTTATAAGCAGGCACAATGGGTATACTATAAAATTAATGAAGATTTTATTCGAGAAAATCAACATTTATGGTTCTACCTTGAAGAAAAATTAAAAAAGTTGTCAAGCTATCAAGAAGATTTTAATCGTATGGAAATTTGTAAACTTGAAAACATTTGCAATTTGAAAACTTAAAGTAGATATTGATAAAAAATTTATAAATAAAAATAAATCCCAAGTTTGAATTTATGGAGTGATTATTATGAGCGATAAAAAAGCAACAGGAATAGGTTTTTTTGAAAAGTACCTAACATTATGGGTAGTACTATGTATGGTAGTGGGGATATTGATAGGGAAATTTACACCGGCTGTACCGGAATTTCTAGGGCAGTTTGAAAAAGCAAACGTATCAATACCTATTGCAATACTTATTTGGATTATGATTTATCCAATGATGATGAAGGTCGATTTTCAAAGCATAAAGAATGTAGGGAAAAATCCTAAGGGATTATTTGTTACTTGGATAGTAAACTGGCTTATTAAGCCATTTACCATGTTTGGAATAGCATCATTCTTCTTTTTTATTGTATTCAAGGCGATTATTCCGGCAGATTTAGCAAAGGACTATTTAGCAGGTGCAGTTTTACTTGGAGCGGCACCATGTACAGCTATGGTATTTGTATGGAGCCATTTGACAAAAGGTAATCCGGCCTATACAGTCGTTCAAGTTGCCACGAACGATTTAATCATACTAATTGCATTTACTCCGATTGTAGCATTTTTATTAGGTGTAAGCGGAGTAAAAGTACCTTGGGAGACGCTTATTTTATCCGTTGTTTTATTTGTGGTAATACCTCTTGTCGCAGGAATTTTGACACGTGTCTCAGTTGTTAAAAATAAAGGAGAGGAATATTTTAACACATCTTTTATTCCTAAGTTTAACAATGTAACTGTGGTTGGATTGCTTTTAACACTGATTATAATATTTTCATTCCAAGGAGATGTAATACTACAAAATCCATTGCACATTTTATTGATCGCAATTCCACTAACGATTCAGACGTTTTTAATCTTCTTTGTAGCTTATCTGGCAGCGAAAACATTAAAGCTATCACATTCCGTTGCAGCACCGGCCGGAATGATTGGAGCATCAAATTTCTTTGAACTTTCGGTAGCTGTAGCGATAGCTCTTTTTGGGCCGACATCTCCTGTTGCATTAGCGACTATAGTTGGTGTTCTTGTTGAAGTGCCTGTTATGTTGACGCTTGTTAGAATAGCTAATAAAACTACTCATTGGTTTCCGCAGCCATCGGCAGAAACAATAAAAATAAAATAATAAAGAGGAGATGTTTAATATAAAAAAGATAATAATTTATAAACCGGCCATGTGTTGCCCGACTGGTCTCTGCGGAGTTAGTGTTGACCCTGAACTATTAAGATTTTCGACTACATCGAATAACTTAAAGAAAAAAGGCATAGAGATTGAACGGTATAATGTACTCTCGGATTCCAATTATTACTTGTAATTTATCCTGTTATCATTTATCATGTAAAATAAATTCTTGTTTTAAACAAATGAAAGTGATTAAGGAAAATGAAAAGAATCTCAATTATTTTACTGATTTTTATGGTAACCGTTTTTGTGAGTTGCTCTTCAAGTGATACTGAAGGATCAAAGGTAGAGGATACTTCGCTACCCTACAATGAGGTGACTACAACAGCAAAAACACAAACAGAACCAACGACGGATAACAAGATTTCATCTAAAGATACGATTATGAACGATGAATATATGTGGCAGTATATTCAATCAAACTATCCTGAGTTTTCATTAGATGATTATAAGGTTTGGCATAAGACATCATTAGATATTACCGGAAACGGTCAAGATGAAGTTATTTTTTCCTCTTCTTATGGTGAAGGGAAACTAGCCGGTGCAATTGTTTTAATGTTAGAGGACGGTGTGATAAGAGAAATATCAACCTATATACCACTGGCGAAATACGGGAATATGTTCTATATAAAAGATGGATTTTTAGTCCATGAAGCCAAATCAGGGGGGACGGGTTTAAGCGATTTATATATGAGCTTATATTATTATACAGGTTATTATTTGGAAGAGATGGCTGCAGATATCCTGTTGACAAGTGAAGTATCCTTTTATGAAGATACATACAATATTAAAAGTGAAATACAAGGAACTCTTTTGGACTTTGTCATTACCTATTATAAAGAAACGGCTGATAAATCGGACGTTGAAATAATCGCAAAAGACCGATATACCTTTGATGCCGATAGGTATGATATTTGGCATACACCTGTTAGCATTGCAAACACATCAGATCCTTTTGATCAAATTTACAACGGCGAAAATTTTTATTACACGCTAATGTATTTTTACAACAATTTATACAGTTTTGGTGAAAAAGAAAGAAAGGCGTTTTCTGCAAAAATCATGGAAACAATTCATAATGACGCTTCGTTATTCTTGAATCCACACGGTGGGTTTTTAGAAGGTTATGAACATTTTTATGATATAAACACCAATTCGTTTAATGTGAAAGAGCTAGACGATTTTTACAAAGAGCTTATAGAAAAAATTGAAAAACGTGATATATATGATATATCTAAATTGTTTTATACAACAGAAGGATCGATAGAGGACTATGGATTTGGTATTACTCTCAGACCTTGGCCCTTTATGATTATAAAAATTGCATATAACGATGTGGTGGAAAGGTTTTCAACCTGTGACTTTCAGGAGCTGCCCTTTTTTGCGCCCCGGATTTACTATGATGAATGGACTCCCATCCAAGCTGTGACAAAGTCTCGCATAATTTATCCTAATATCTATGTTAACAATATTCAGGATGTATACGCAATTGAAGGCCAAGATACCTGGAAAAGCATGATTATTCTACCCATGGCATTATTTGATGGTGATGAAACCAACAACCGACATGAGACAAGTGAGTTTACGAATAAAGTTAATTTCCCGAAAGTGGATAACATTTGGGGTGAGGATATAAATTACGGTGATTATTATACTGTAATTGTTCCTATGTATAATGGTATCTATGAGAAATCCGGTGATTTAGAAAATATAGAGTTTGTCATATCACATCAGGATAAAAAAGCTCATGTTCAATTTGCTGTGTTTGGAGAATTTAATATTGGTGGGTTTTCTGTTTTTTCGAGTGTGGATTCTGAAGGTGTATTCCATTATATAGGTCAAACATTATCCAACTGTATCGTTAATGTATACTGTGATTTGCCTACGGATTTTTCTTATGTAAAAGTGACGGGAAGTGTCTTTTTTAATGGAGAAAATTATTCTGTAGAATTAATACTTGATGATATGAGGGATCATAGTGAATATGAAATCTTAAGATTTAATTAGGAATTTTTACTTGATAAGATAAAAGTAGAAGCTAATGATCGGGTTTTAATAGCATTGGTGAATAAAAAAATATTGATGAATTTATCAATTTTATAAGGTGAATTTGCTAGATTGATTATATAATTACTAAATTTGTACGTTTTTTATCTTGAAAATTATTTTTTCTTATGGCATAATGAGGCAATAAAATGAATAGTGTTTTGCATATAGGTGCATTTATTATAAGTCGGATAATTATAAAGATTAGATCTGATTGATAATTTTAGCTTAATATGGAATTGAGTTAAATGCTCAAGCTGCCCCAGCAACCGTGAAGCAAACGAAATAGCAACGACGAATTGGTCTGTAATCCACTGTCAGAAATGATGGGAAGGAGCTAAAGTAGGATGAAGCTAAGCCGGTAGACATGCCTGTATGAAAAGTTTCTTCTGGGTGAAAGAAAGGGCTTTGGGTATATTATGCTAGTAATTAGTATGATATGTATTAGAGTTTTAGCCTGCTTTCTTCATGAAAACAGGCTTTTTGTTTGTAATCAAAGGAAACATATCTATTTATTTGATTATTAATAAAATTAAGGAGGGAAACACGTAATAATTGTAATGAAACCTAAGATTTTGTTTTTTTGTTAATAGAATAAATAGGAGGAAAATAATAATGAAAAAATATTTAATATGTTTAGTAATAATAAGCATTATGGTTTTAATAATGGCAGGATGTAACAATCAATTATCAAATCCTAAAGACGGAGATTTTACCATAATTGATAGTATTGGAAATGAAGTTGCTTTTGATAAGATCCCTGAGAGGATAATAGCTTTACAACCCGGCGACGTAGAAATAATTTATGCATTAGGAGCAGGTGAAAAACTAGTAGCTATCGGTACATACAGCAACTATCCTGAAGATACGGATAATAAAAAGAAAGTAGGAAGCGGTCAGGATACCAACCTTGAAGAAATAATAATGCTACAACCGGATGTTATTTTTATGGGCAAAATGGCGCAAACCGAAGAACACTTTATACAGTTGAGGGATGCGGGTATTAAAGTTGTTATTTGTGATGCGCAAACTATTGAAGATACTTATCAAACAATAAATTTTATAGGAAAAATAGTCAATAAATCAGCTGAAGCGGAAAAAATAGTAAATGATATGAAATTAGGATTTGAAGAATTAAAATCAAAAGCTGCAACTAAAACACCTGTGAATTTATATGTTGAAGTTTCCCCTTTACAGTGGGGATTATGGACCTGCGGCAAAGGAACGTTTATACAGGAAATTTTTGGTTTATTAAATATTAATAATGTATTTGAAGATATAAACGGTTGGGCGGAAGTGTCGGAAGAAATTGTAATTGAGAAGAATCCCCAATACATTTTAACTATTGTAGGACAATCTTATGGAGTGAATAATTCCGTAAATGAAATATTGGAAAGAAAGAATTGGAGTACAATAGATGCGGTGAAGAATAAAAAGGTGTTTTTAATTGATTCTGATTCAAGTGCACGTCCCGGTCCGCGACTTTTGGATTCTGCAAGAGAAATATTTGAAGCTGTTTATGGTGAGTAGTGATATTTGTAATTAAGGGAGCCAATGGGCTCCCGGATTACATCTATATTTATTCCTTATTATTATACTAAAAGTAGTCAGGGGAACAGATGTTAAATTTGAAAACTACTTCTAAATACAAGTGTATATTGATATCGTCAATGATAATTTTTATTATTGTTTTTATTTCTGCTGTCATTTTCGGCTCGGTGGGTATTTCCGTTATTGATGTAAGTAAAATTATTGGGAATAAGATATTTGCTTTTATTAATACACAAGGGATATCTGACTCTGCCATTATTATCATAGGAAATATAAGACTTCCAAGAGTAATACTGACTTGTTTTATCGGTGCGGGATTAAGTATTGCAGGAGCAACGGCTCAGGGGTTATTAAAGAATCCCCTTGCTGACGGTTCCACATTAGGTATAGCGTCAGGAGCCTCTTTAGGGGCGGTAATAGCAATAGCATTGGGCATACAGATACCTTTTATACCGCAATTTGGAATAATGATCATGAGTATGCTGTTCGGATTCTTATCATTTCTTGTAATACTTGGTTTTTCGAAAAAAATAGATAAAAGTTACTCAACAAATACAATTATATTAACAGGTGTTATATTTTCCATGTTTTCTGCAAGTATTACATCATTAATAATCGCGTTATCAAATGAAAATGCAACCAAGCAAATAGTCTTCTGGTCTATGGGGTCGTTTTCCGGTACAAGTTTCAGCAAAGTAAATTTTGTTGTTCCTATCATATTGATTGCCACATTGGTACTTGTCAGATATTCAAAGGAGCTGGATGCTTTTTCTTTCGGAGAGGAACAAGCCAAATACATAGGTGTCAATGTCAAAAGAACCAAAATAATCATATTGATAATGATTTCAATAATTGTAGGTGTGTCGGTAGCTTCTTGCGGATCAATAGCCTTCGTAGGTCTGGCTGTACCTCATATTGCAAGAAGTGTGGTAGGGCCGTCCCATGTAAGATTATTGCCTGTATCTATTTTTTTCGGAGCGTCTTTTATGACATTGGCGGACTTAATTAGCAGAACAATTATAAGTCCTAGAGAACTTCCTGTGGGAGTTATAACATCCTTTGTAGGAGCAATAGTGTTTATGACGGTATTTTATTCAAAAAGGCAGAAAACATAAAAAAGGAGAGTCCTAATGTTAAAGGTTGAAAATATATCAGTTACAATAGCCGGTACGTCAATTGTCAGCGACATATGTTTTGAACTGAATAAAAATGATATTTTTACCATATCAGGACCAAATGGTGCAGGTAAGACAATGTTAATTAAAGCCATTATGGGAATAATACCTCATAAGGGCAAAGCTTTTTTGGATGGAAAAGATATCTCAACTATTAACCCGAAAGACCTTGCCAAAGAGATTGGAGTTTTGTCTCAAAGGCATAACATTCAATTTGATTATCAAGTAAGGCAGGTAGTTGAATTAGGCAGGTATTGTCATAAAAAAGGCTTGTTTGCCACACTTACTGACAATGATAACGATATAATAGATAACGCTATGGAGATTACCGGTATTAAACAACTGCAACATCGTTCCATATTGACGCTGTCAGGGGGAGAACTGCAAAGAGTTTTTCTCGCACAAATATTTACCCAAAGACCGAAAATAATAATATTGGACGAACCTACGAATCACCTTGATTTGCAGTACCAGATAGAAATATTTGAAATTGTAAAAGAATGGGTCAAAGAAGGAGACAGGTCGGTAATGGCGATTGTTCATGATCTGAACTTTGTATATACTTATGCCACAAAAGCCCTTCTTATAAAGGACGGTGTTAACTATTCTTATGGAAAAGTGAGTGATGTGTTATCCTGTGATAACTTGAAAAATGTTTACAATATTGACGTATATAACTGGATGAATAAACTTACATCTCATTGGAGGTAATTAATGTTGGTATTAATAACAGGCGGAGTAAGAAGCGGGAAAAGCTTTTTTGCGGAAAAGCTCGCACATGCTATGAGTGATAATAAAACATATATTGCAACGGCTGTACCTTACGATGAAGAAATGAAAAACAGAATATTACATCACAAAAACTCACGTAAAGATTCGGGTTTTGTGACAATTGAACAACCTTATAACATAGAAGAAGCTGTGAAAAACATAGATGAAAAAAGCACCGTTTTGTTGGAATGCCTAGGAACATTAATTACAAATGAACTGTTAAAACAAAAAAAAGATACTTCGGATAATGATATTTATAAAAAGATATATGATGGAATTTTTAAAATAAATGAAAAAGTTCAAAACTTAATTGTTGTATCAAATGAGGTTTTTTCGGAAGGAAAAGAATATGACGAGATTACTGAGAAATTCCTCGACATAATGGCAAAAACACACTATGGAATTGCTAAACATGCAGATATTATAGTCGAGTGTGTATATGGGCTAACGGTCATAATCAAAGGAGAAAACTTGCTTAATGAGGTGTTAGTATGATTGAAATGGTGATCAATCTGTTTTTAGCATTTATAATGGCATTGTCATTCTTAACTTTCATACCAATGCCTATGATTCAATGGACAGATAAAAGAATTCAGCTGATGCCGTTAACATTCCCGCTTGTGGGTGCCATAATCGGTGGAATAGGGTGTGCGCTTTTTTATGTACTTTATGTTTCGGGTTTAACTTCATTGCTTAAGGCAATTCTTCTTTTGTTATATTATTTATTTATAACAGGTGGCCTGCATATGGACGGATTAATGGACACGGCCGATGCGTATTTTTCAAGGAGAGATAAAGATAAAAAGCTAAGTATCATGAAGGATTCTAACATAGGAGCCTTTGCGGCTATGAGTATTATTTCATTATTGATGTTAAAGTTTGCATTTATATATGAAATATTTTCAAAGACAAGCAATCTTTATTTAGCGGTATTATTTATTCCCGTTTTGTCACGCACACTTCAAACATCGATGTTATATATGTTTCCTTTTGCAAAGGATGACGGCTTGGCAAAAATGTACGGTGAATCATTGAGAATACAAAAATTAATGTATTTTTATATTTTATATATGGCATTAGCCATCGGATTAATGGCTTTGTTTGGAACAAAGGTAATTTGGTTATCAATACTTCCCGTAGCATATTATGTGTTTTATTATTTTTCTTCCAAAAAAAACTTTGGTGGAATAACGGGAGATATTTTGGGTGCTTTTGTGGAATTATCAGAATTAATAATGTTCGGAGTATTGGCTTTTATATATTAACGGGAGAAAAATCATGAAAAAAGGATTAGTGATTATAAACACAGGAGATGGTAAGGGTAAGACAACGGCGGCCTTGGGTATGGCCTTAAGAACGATTGGAAACGGAAAAAAGCTTTGTATAATCCAATTTATAAAATCTTCCCGATTAAACTGCGGTGAGCATAAAGCACTAGAAAGACTCGGGGCAGAAATAATAAAAGGTGGAGTGGGTTTTACAGATAAAACTAACGAATCAGAAAGCCGGGAAGCTTTAAAAGCCGTCTTTGAAGTAGCCTCGGATAAAATAATTAATGGCAACTATGATATGGTGATATTAGATGAGATTATTTATGCTCTAAATATATTCGATTTTGACATTAGTGATATTATTTCAGAGGACAAGGTTATTGATATTTTAAGAAATCGTCCCGATGGAATGCATGTGGTTTTGACAGGACGAAAAGCAAGTGAGAATCTAATAAATTTTGCGGATATGGTAACGGAAATGAAAGAGATTAAACACCATTTTAAAAGCGGAGTAAAAGCTCAAGTGTGTATTGAGTTTTAACATTGCACAAAGAAATCTCCCGCTTATTTAGGATGAGGTTAAATTGGCTTTTTGGAAACATTTTGTAAACGGAACAAGGATGTTATATGCTAGACATAATCCGGTAAATCAAGAACCGATGAGAAAGGTAGCACTTGGAAATTATGACGGCATTAGTATGTACATCCCAAAAAAACCCCGCCTCAAAGCAGGTGATGGGAATATGTCACAACAAAAACCGTTAAAGTAAAACAACAATAGCGGAAATGGAGGAAAATGCGGTGCATTTTATTTTAGGAGGCAGATCTCAGGGCAAAAAAGAATATGCATTGTCTTTAAAGGATGATAATTCGTTTAAAGTATTAGATCTGGCAGAAGAAGATAATAGCATTTATGATTGTAATGACTTTGATATCATTATTAATTTGCATGAATGGGTTAAACATACTTTAAAAAGAAAAGAGGAGCCTCTCCGGATAATCAAAGATATGGTCTTATTATTTAATGAGAAAATTATAACCGGAGATGAAATAGGATGCGGAATAGTTCCGATTGATTCTTTTGAAAGATTATGGAGAGATGAAACAGGCAGGGTTTATCAGTTTATATGTAAAAATGCCGATATCGTTGATCGGGTTTTTGCAGGTATCCCTGTAAGGATAAAGGGTAAATAAAATGAAAACAGGCAATATCAGAGACGCTGTAATAACACCAATAGATGCTCATAGGGAAATAGTTATAACAACAGACGGGTGTACGGGTGTAGGACTTTTAGATAAGGATTTTATTCATATATCAATGAAAGTCGTAGCCGGCTTAACCGCGCGTGTCGCTTTAATGGAAATTGTAACACAAAAAGCGATACCTGTGGCATATTCTTTTAATCACATTGCGAATAATGATCTGTTCTTTGAAACACAAAAAGGATTTATTGAGGCTTTTGAGAAATTCGGTTTTTATAATGTACCATATGTGGCAAGTAGTGAAAAGAATTTTAAAGTTTATCAAACAAGTATAACAATATCAATAACCGGTCTGCGTGATATACAGACTCAAAAGGAATATATAAACCCTTCATATATTGTTATCGGTGATCCGTTGGTCGGACAAGAAATATTAGATTTTCCGGAAAAAATGATAACACCCAAAGATGTTTTGCAGCTTTTGAACAACCAATATGTTTATGAGATAATTCCTTGCGGATCAGGTGGTATATATAACGAATTAAAGAATTTTGGAATTGTATCGGTTCAATCGGAGGTCGATTTAATGAAGTCTGCAGGACCTGCCAGTTGTGCACTTGTGATTATTGATTCTAAAGGTATGGCAGAATTAAAACAGATATACGGATCTAAATTTCATGAAATCAAGGTAAAAACAAATGAGTGATAGAAAATTAATTTTTTTTGATATTGATAATACGCTTTTTTGTCATAAGGAAGGAATGTCATTTATACCTGAACAAACGAAGAAAGCTGTTTCCATGCTACGTAAGAATGGTCACATTGTTGCCATCGCAACGGGGCGAAGCAGACATTTATGTCAAAGATGCTGTGACCTTCTTGAAATGCCGTGTGACGGAGTGTTTAACAACGGAGCACAAGTGGTGTTCACAGACAAAATGATTGAAAACAAACTAAGTAAAGAATTATCAACAGATATTTATAATTATATAAAGAATGATGATGTATACATATTCGGAGCCCATGAAGACTATATTTTTGAACATGGTGTATCAGAGGCTACATATTCGTACGTAAGAGAGGAAAGCGGACTATGGGGTGTTATGAAACCTTTTCCTGATGATTCGAATATACCTGCGTTGTTTTCGTTGACGGTATATGGTGTTTCGGGCAATTGGCACGGTCAGAAGAAAACAATGCTTGAGTTTCCTCAGATATATTTTTGTGACGGGTACGCTGACATAGTAAAAAAGGGTATATCAAAAGGAAAGGGAATTGAGATATGTGCGAATTATTTCGGGTTTGATATTAATGATGTTATAGCTGTGGGAGATGGAATTAACGATATTGAAATGATAAGAAAAGCAGGACTTGGTATTGCAGTTGGAAATGCATGTGATGAGCTAAAAACTGTTGCGGATATGGTAACCGATGATATTACACGGGATGGAATATATAAGGTTTTTAAAAAACTTGAATTAATATAGATAACAGATATTTAAGTTAATAATTAAAAATGAAAAAATGAGGGTTTTATGTATAAAAAGCGTATTGGAATGTATTCATCTTGGTTTGGATACAAGTTAAAAACAGAAGAACAAATGAAACTTATAAAAGATGCAGGATTCGATAGCGTGTGCTTTTGGTGGGGTTCCGAGGGATTCAACGGACCAAAGGAGCATCAGGTAGATAGTGCCATCTCAAATAATTTGTACATAGATAACATTCATATGCCATATGTTTGGGCGGAAAGGGAAATAAGTACTAACCCTACATACAAGTATGCATCCTGTAATGATTTTTGGGCTAATAACGAGGATGGGGAATATGTTCTTAAAAGAACGCTTGAATGTTTGAGCGAATGTGCAGATTATGAAATTCCGATAGCGGTAGCACATATTACCATTGGGCACAATCCTCATCCTGCAAATGATACAGGTATTGATAGAATAAAGCGAATTATTGATCTGGCGGAAAGAAAAGATGTTATCTTTGCCATTGAAAACACTCAAAATCCGGAGTATGTAGAAAAGGTATTCGAAGCACTTGAATCGGATAAATTAAAGTTTTGTTATGATAGCGGACATGATCGTATCTGGGGAAATCGTTTTGCCGAATTAGTTGAAAAATATTCTGATAAACTGGTAACGACTCATCTTCATGATAATCATGGTTATAATGACGATCACCTTATTCCGGGAGATGGCAATATGGATTTTGAAAAATTAAAGAAGGCCTTTATTAATGCAAATTATCAAGGAGACTTAATGTTTGAGATAATTGCCGAATCAGAAAAAGCCAAAACAGAAAGCGTTGAAGAATATTTATACAGAGCATATGAAGCGGTCATTAAAATTTTTGAAGATCATCTGTAATTTTTTTAACCGATAAATCAATTTCTGCAGCTTTATGCATGAATTCCGGGACTGATATTAAATTTTTTTATTTGACATACTAAATTCATACTTTTGACTACATATAAAACCAAGGAATTTCTTCTTTAATATCGTTAAATTTTTTGTCTAAATTTTTTCGCGTATATTTGTATATATTCTTATAATGGGGTATGCTAATGTTATTAAATAGAAACATTGGAGGTCATAAATGAAAAAATTGAGCTTAATATATTGGATAATTTGTACTATTATTATATTTTCATCATGCAGAACTGCGGAAACTCCTGATAACGGTACTACACCAGGTACTACACCAGGCACAACACCTGAACGGGTAATCACAACAGTACCGGTTGAACAAGCAGATGGTGACAAACTACAAGCATCAGAATATTTACCCTTTGAGGAAAATGTTTATATGCGATATCGTGGCAGCGGGAACGAGTATGCTGAATTTGAAACATATGTGACTTATTTAAAAGATGATAAGATGCAAATTAGAAACATAAACCCCGGAACAGAATCAATTTCAGTGTATGTGATTGAAGATGAAGCACTAAAACTGGTGTACTTTGAAGGTGAGGTATATTACACCTTGGATTATACCGAAGAACGTAACCAAGATGAAATTGTTATAAAAATGCCTATCCAAGAAGGTACCGCATGGATCTTAGAAGACGGTTTATCAAGAAGTATAACCGCCGTTGACATGGACATTGAAGTACCATATGGAAGTTTTAAGGCTTTAGAAATCACAACGGAAGGTGAAGGTTTTGTTATAAAAAATTATTATGTCAGAGGATTAGGCCTTATAAAAAATGAATTTATTCCAAATGGAGATCAATCATCGAAAGTTACAAGTGAGTTAGAATTTGTTAAAAAGGGAGAACCTTTTGAACAAAGGCTAATTTTATTTTTTCCCGACTTAAATAACGACAGGATTGTTTATATTGTCAGGGAAGTAGAAATCAATACAAATAAAGATATAATTGATATGTTTGAGGAGGAACTCAAACAAGTTCCGGCAGCTGGAGATCTAAGAGTTATATTGACCCCGAATGCTTCTATATTAGGTTTAGACGTTGATAAGGAAAACGAAGTTGTATCCATTGATTTATCAAGAGAGTTTATAACAGAAATGAATGCAGGGAGCGCACTTGAATTAATGATTCTAACAAGTATTGCGAATACGTTTGGTCATTATTTCCAAGTAGATAAAGTGGGTATTACGATTGAAGGGGAGACCTACAGTTCGGGGCATATAATGTTAGAAAAAGGTGAATACATCGAAGTTGATGTGGAAAATATACAAGAGTTTAGTTAAAGATATCCATAATAAACCAAGCCCATAGCAATTATTATAACAATTAAGTTGAATTGAAAAGAATTCTATATGATTAGTGTGGATAATCGTATGTCATTAAATTGACTCCGATAAAAGACTTATATATAATAAAACTGAATTAAAAATAATTTTTAATTATTCTATTTTTAGGGAGTATTAGAAATGGATAAGGGGTATATAAATAAACAAGACAGAGACTACCTTAGAGAATTGGCAAAGAGGCAATTATCATATGCAAATTCACCTTTAACCGAAGCTCGAAAAAAACATTGGTATGAACATAATAATTGTAAATCTGACAAACCCATCATTGTTATCGAAACAACAACATTTGAAAATGAAATCCTTCCTCCGTTAAAATGTTTATCCCCAAAAGCCCGGATAATTGAAAGAGATATACTTCGTGATATTATAAACTATGAATTAATTCAAGATGATAAAGTAATACCGGATTACTTTACATTATATATGCCTATCCAATTTAAAAGATTTGATATGGATTTTGAAACTACTCGGGCTGCCGACAGATTAGGAAGGCAAGTGGGTTATACATGGAAATATGTAATACAAAACATTGAAGAAGACTTAAAAACCCTTAAAAAATCAACTTTCACGATACAAAGGAAACCCTTTGATTTAATGGTAAACTTAATTGAGGATACAGTTGGAGACATCTTACCTGTAAAGATAAAGAATGATTCCTTACGATGGGTATTATCTCCGTCCGCTCATGTGGTACATACATTAGGATTTGAAAAAATGATGTATGGACTTATTGATCATCCCGATAAAATGCATACTCTGTATCAAATCATTACAGATGATATTTTAAATTTTCTTAACTGGCAGCAAACTGAAGGATTATTAACTCTTAATAATTATAATGATTATGCGGGAGCAGGTAGTTATGGATTTACTGATGAACTTCCACGTAGCAAAGTATCAAACAAAACTATTACTACTTATGATTTGTGGGGAAATTTTAATTCCCAGGAAACAGTCAGTATTTCTCCTGGCATGTTCAAGGAAGTTATTTTTCCTTATTATATGAAGTTGGCAGAAAAATTCGGATTAATATATTATGGTTGCTGTGAACCGGTAAATACTTTCTGGCAGGATTGTTTGCAATATATTCCTAACTTAAGGAAAATTTCGATTTCTCCTTGGTGTAATGAAGAATTTATGGGAGATGCCCTGCGTCACAAAATATCACATGGTGAAAAGATAATTTATTCAAGAAAACCAAGCCCTAATTTTATTGGCGAAGGATATAGTTTTGATGTAAATGGGTTCAAAGCTCATATAAAAAAGACTATTCATGCAGCATCGGGTATTCCTTTAGAATTTATTTACAGAGATGTGTATACATTATCAAACAATATTGGTAAGCTCCATCAAGCGATAACAATTATTAGAAGCCTAACAGGTTAGATATTAAGGATCAACATAACATATTTAGGTATGTCGTTTGCACCGGATAGATTCCAATGAAGATATTCATCGTTATTTAGGGGGCAATACCTGTATTTGGACAGGAGTCATCGGCAATAATAAAATAGTTGTGGGAATATAGCATATCATGTTAATGGATTAATACAATTTTTTATAAATTTGTTGTAAAAACAAGATCTTGTTAGGTTATCAACAAGGTGCTATAATAAGTATGTATTAAAAATACACTTGAGAAAATCAGATATATAATAGCATAATTATAAGCGTCCCATAATACTTGATCTGCAGGATAGTTTATGCACTGCATGCTTGGGATCCATCGGAATTTTGATTTTATAGCGGTCGCTTATGACCGTTATATTTGCGTGGAGGGGAATTATAATTATTTTTACAGCATTTGTTGTATACCTTAACGTATGCGTGGATGTCAAAGACGCTTTTATCGGCAAATTATTAATGCTAAAAGAATATTGTGGTTTTTTACTTTTGCAGGTTAATGACAGAACCATATTAAAAATATTGGAGGATGTATGAAAAAGATACTCGTAATTGATGCAGGTTTAAAGCCGGGTTGGACAAAGAAGACTGCGGACTCGATAATCGAAATGTTACAAGAGTCCGGAGTTGCCGAATGTGACAGAATCGTTTTGCGCAATGAACAGATCAGTCCGTGTAAGGGATGCGCACTGTGCCTTGATCGCGGAGAGAATATGTGCAAATACTGTGACGATTCGGCAAATCAAGTATTGGAAAAAATGCTTTGGGCAGACGGTATCGTAACTGTAACACCCAATTATTCGCTGCAGGTACCCGCAATATTGAAAAACTTATATGACAGACTTGCATATGTGTTTCACCGACCAAGACTCTTTGGAAAAGTCTCGATAGCTATCGTCGTACAGGGTGTGTACGGAGGTAAGAAAATTGTCAAATACATTGATGAGCTCATGGACTTCTGGGGATGCAGAACAATAAAAGGTGCTGTTGTCACCGGTAGTCTTTACCCAACCGGTACGATTCCGGAAAACATTGCAAATAAAAATAGAGCAACCATATCAAGCGCAGCATCACGGTTGATCACAGCTGTTCAAAATTACAAAGAAAAACAGCCGACTTTCTTTAGACTTGCTATATTTCGCATGACACGGACGTCCATGAAATATAGTGATGAAGTACTGCCTGCCGATAAAGAATACTATTCTAATAAAGGTTGGTTTGAAACACAATATTACACTGACGCCCGGCTTGGACCGATTCGTTTGATGTTCGGCACCTTAATCGACAATATGATCAGAAATATGATACGGAAAGCAAATAAAAAAAATTGAAATAAATTTACATGAGTGTTGACTCAAACTATCATGGGCAATTTCACTATAATAATTACCATCCATTGCTGCTTGGTGTCGCACCGGAACCTCTGATGTATAGGGAGATAGACAGTGATCTTTTAAAGGATGTTAATGTAGGATACCGGTATATGTGGTACAGCATAAAAAATGATAAGAGCGGGTACGATTATTTTTCAGCCGGAAAATATGGCCGGTATATTTACATATCTCCGGATAACGATACCGTTATCGTTCGTATCGTTTTAGCGAAGGGAGTATTGAGTGGTGGTCTGACATTTTTAGACAAATAGCTGAAAACGAAGATTAAATTTATATTTATTATATTAAGAAAAACACACTTATTTTTATGTCGAAAACGGGTAAAAGAAGAAAAGAGTGATGATGGCACTATAAATATATTTAGTCAGGTCTTTTCTTATACACCTCGTTCATTGTAAGGCTAGTGAAAGATTAAGAATATATCAATTCGCAAATGTAGTTGTGCAGTTTTAAGTATTTTTTTCAATAAATTTTTCCGCTTGGTAAGAGCTTCTCACGAAAGGACCGGATGTAACATATTTAAATCCCATATTTTCAGCAATAATTTTATACTTGGCAAAAATATTAGGATGTTTATATTCTATAACCGGGTGATGTTTTTTAGATGGTGCTAAATATTGACCTACAGTTAGAAAATCACATTCAGATTTTCTCAGGTCTTCAAATACTTGAATAACTTCATCTTCTGTTTCACCTAAACCTATCATGATACCCGATTTGGTAAATATATTTACATCCGAATTTTTTACTCTCTTTAATAATTGTAGGGATCTGTCATAATTCGCCATAGGTCGTACTTCATTATAAAGTCGGGGAACTGTTTCAATGTTATGATTAATTATATCCGGTTTAGCCTTAATGACTTTCATTAAAGAACTTAAATCTCCTTTAAAATCAGGAATCAATACTTCTATTCCAATATCAGGGGAAGACTCCCGAATTTTAGTTATTGTATGTGCAAAATGTTCTGCCCCACCATCCGGTAAATCGTCTCTAGTAACTGATGTAATCACCACATGTTTTAAACCCAATTCCTTAACTGCCTCCGCTACATGAATAGGTTCTTCATTACAAATAATATCCGGAATATTTTTTTCAACATTGCAGAATGTACAATTTCGAGTGCACTTACGCCCTAAAATCATAAAAGTGGCGGTTTTTTTACAAAAGCATTCCATTCGGTTAGGGCAATTCGCTTCAACACATACTGTATTTAAAGATAAACGATTTATTATTTCTTCAACTTGTGCGAATTCTGCAGTTCGTATAATCCTTATTTTTAACCAATCAGGCTTCTTTGTTATCATAACCTTCCTCCGTAATATTTTCATATCCAAAAATGCAACAGAAATATTTAATGACAAGTTCTTTCATGTTTAAAATATCTAACTCATGTCCTATAAGTTTTTGAACTGAAGTTACGCTTTTATCAGTTATTCCACAGGGGTTTATCCATTTAAAATGTTCAAGTTCGGTATTTACGTTAAATGCAAAACCGTGCATAGTAACCCATTTTTTAACTGCAATACCTATAGCGGTTACTTTAGAATCACCTACCCAAACACCTGTATATTTTTTATCTTCCCGATAAGCTTTAATCCCAAACTCATTATCTAAAAGTCTAATAAACACCTCTTCTATATTCCAAACAAATTCCTTAATATTTTTACCATGATCTTGTAAGTTGATAATAGGGTATCCTACTATTTGACCGGGACCATGATATGTTACATCGCCACCTCTGTTTATAAAATATTTTTGTACTTTATTTTCTTTAAGAAATTCATCAGATACGAGAATATTATTAGTTTTCCCCCTTATACCAATTGTTATTACGGGGGGATGCTCCACAATAATCAGAGTATCGCAAATCTGACCTGTTTGTCTTTTCTTGAGTAATTGCTCTTGAATATTTAATGCTTCTCCGTAATCCATTCTACCTAATCTATGGATTTTAATCATTCTCATATAAATCCTCATTATAAACGGTTACCAAAATTTCAAACTGATAACTCTGATTTCTCTGTAAAGTTTATTATATTATACCGGATAATAGCATAATGTGTATGGTAATGCTGTAAGTACTATTGAACCACACTTTATCTTCTACATTATGCTTAGAGGTGGGTGTTTCCCACTCAATTTTATCAACAAGTTATACCTGTAATCCTTATCGCTGTAAATATCACTGACCTTGTTCCCGCTGTTTATTGTACTTTTTTACAAAGCAGGCAAAACTATTATAAGAAAAGTCAGTGACTTCTTTTGCACCCGTTTCTGATACGGCTACAAAGAAGCATTTCGGTATATCACCACTTTCAAGATTCGCTTTTATGCAACCGTCACAACCGTTATCTTGATTGCATGGATGTAATCTACATTGATGATTTGTACATGTACAAAAATGTGTGTTTAGCATTTATTTTTTCCTCCATTTAATAACATACATCTAATTATGTAAAAGAATATACTATAATTTTCGAGAAGGCAGAAAGAGCTTTCGTATCAGTAACGATATTACGCTCATTTTTAAATCCTCCATTTTCCGACCTTTTATATATGTTGCACGGACTTTCAGATCCGATAGACGATTTGGGGAAATGGTAAACGGGTCCTTGTCAAGGATAATGAAATCGGCCTGTTTGCCAACCTTAAGAGATCCACGATCATGTTCCTCGAAGGTGGCATAAGCACCATTGATAGTATAGGTACACAATGCTTCAAAAACAGACAGGCGTTCTGTGGGAATTGGAAAATTTACCATTCCGTGAATTTGAATAAAGGGATTCAAGTGTTGGATAGGACTGTCTGATGAACCGCATAAAATACCACCTTGCTCCATGATGGACTTAAGTGGAATTTGGCGGTGGAATTGTTCCGGTGTTAGATATTTTCGATAAGCCTTTTGAAAGGTCTCGTCCATCCATGAATAACCCGGTTGGGTGGTGATTACCAGTCCGCAGTGCAAGGCACGAGCCGTCTGTTCTCGTGTCGGAAATTCAAAATGGTCTATCCTGTGTCTATATGGGTTATAATAGTCGGCCTTCTTATTATCCGAATGGGATGATACCGGTATCTTACCTACCAAAAGTGCCTTTTCATAGGCTGATAATATGTTTTCTATTCCTCTTGTCCCGATTGCATGGGAAGTAATCTGAAATCCCTTTTCGTGAGCTGCAAATACATACCGCTCAACCTCCTCAGGTGAGTAATAGCATTTTCCATAATTTTGAGGCTGATCTGCATACGGTTCGTAAAAGGATGCCGTCCTCGAACCGATAGAACCGTCCATCTCCCATGCATTACAACCACCTATACGTGGGTAAGTTAATTTTTTGATAAAAGGTAATACTTTAGCGGGATTACGGTATTGTATGTATAGTCTCAAATATAGGGGAAGAATACCGCCAAACCGGCTTAAGAACCGAAGTGACATATCATGCTTGCTATCTTCAAATCCTTCAAGGCAATGTATTCCTACAATTCCATTGTGAATTGCATCATTTACGACCTTCCTAACACCTGAAATCAGAAGTGGAAGAGACAAACTTTTTATCACCAGGTCATTGATTCGGCCAAGGTTCATATCATGGTCCTCTCCTGAAAAAATTCCGTTGTGGTCATTATCTGTAATGCCAATATGTTTGAGGGCTTCACCCGAATAGGCACTGCTATGCCCATCCATGCTGATTATTATAACAATACGTCCGGGAAACCAATTGTCGAGTTCCTCGCGTATTGGAAGCCTGTCCTCATGGATAGAAGCAATGATATAGTTAAAACAGAGTATGGGAAGTGACGGTTTTATACGTGATGCAAATTTTCGTATTTTTTCTGCGACTCCCGCAAGGTTGTGTGGCTCAAGTATACCGTCGCAAACCTCTGAAATATTTAAAGCCATCTCTTGCAGAGCAGCAGTCGCCATAAAATGAAAATGGCTGTCTATCAATCCGGGGATAATAATTCCACCTTTTGCATCGGTGACCTTCTTTGCGATTTTTAATCCATGTTCAGGGGGATCTTTGAACAATGCCGCCACTCTTCCCTTTTTTATGGCCATAGCTGAGAAATACTCGCCTTCGCGTTCAAGGGAATAGATAACGGCATTTACTACTAAATGATCATAAATAGCCAAAATTAATCACCTCACTAAAAATTATTCCAGTGGAATAATCGAGCCAACCATCATTAATAAATAACCGATAACGACTAAAATCTGAAAAGGGGCTGTACCAAACAAACCCAAGGTCATTTTGTAATCAAATTCCCATATATGTGCTTTTCTCGATGCCCGGTAGGTAGGTATCACAAGAACTGCAATTAAAATGGCGATACTACCGCCTGCCATACGCATGAACCCGAGGAAATCAGACATTCCAAGCAGTACCGGCACAAGTGAAGGTAGAGTCGCAATCAGCCATGATAAGCGAGTTCCTGTAGAAATTCTTTCTTTTACAATAACGGCCAGAGCAAACGAAATGGACCAGTATGTAGTCACCATGGCAAGTAAAATAAAAATGGACCCCAATATATTTGCCCAACCACCCACAGCTGCAGACCAGCCTATGATGGCTACCTCTGTCACTTCCTGTGAAACTAAAAGTGAAATGAAGGTGATAACCAATATAAAAACCAAATTGATTCCGATACCACAAATAACTGACAGTTTTATTTTTCTTGTGTCTCCTTGAAGACCTTCAACGGCCTGGGGAACCGAAAAGAAGGCGGCAAAGCTAAACATAATCATTCCAAAGAAGGCAAGAGCGGCATTTGGAGAACCCGGTTTCATGGGCAAGTTATTAAACGGTACATTAAACGAGGCAATTGTGAGAACTGTCAAGATAATAACAATCCCAAGCACAGCTATTTTTTCGCTGATTCCCAGAACCTTTAGACCAAAAAACACAATACCGGCTGAGATGAGATAAAAAATGATCTGTGAAAACATAAGTGGCATACCGGTCAAGTTTGTAAGGATTTCACCTGCTCCCGACACATAAGCTGCCAAATTCGCCAACATAGTTGTGAGGATTAGTCCGAAAAAAAACCACGTTAGCACATTAGCATGCTTTCCTTTAAATATGTATTTCCTGA
Source organism: uncultured Clostridiaceae bacterium (assembly GCA_964547525.1). Classification (GTDB taxonomy): domain Bacteria; phylum Bacillota; class Clostridia; order JAAYHZ01; family JAAYHZ01; genus CAZJOD01. Next base: position 14,678 of record CAZJOD010000003.1, on the reverse strand, counting down.
ATATCTCCAATATCTGTCTGGGCTCGTTTTTTCCCGAGCATATCTCGGCAATCATCAAGTGAAGCAATATACTAACGGCAAATGCTGCAGCCATGATTAGTAGTGCGGGGAATACCCCATTGCGTGAAGCAAGGTAGGGTACCGCCATTACACCGCCTCCAATACCATAGCCCGTAATTATGCTTGTAGCTTCGAAAAAGGTCAGTTTCTTTTTAGTATTGTCCACGACAACCTCCTCGTATCAAAAAGCATCCCTTTTTATTTTTATTTTATCATTTGAATAATTTGAATGCAAGCAGATCGGTATTATAGACTTTGTTTATAAGGTTTCCATACTCAGTGATGCATTAACACCCCTCCTTTTTTGTGGTAAGGGGGAAGACAGTAAAAAACAAAGGAAATATAAGTATTTTAGATTTGTTATTATAGTAAATATTGGAGTTGTTGACTAAAAAACATAAGTCAGGTATCATTATTAAATGAATGTTATTTTTGAGGTATTTGGATGATTGATTCAAAAGACATGAAGTATGCAGCTTTTATCAGCTATCGGCATACTGAACCCGATATAAGCATAGCGAAGAACTTACATAGAAAGCTGGAGAGCTTTAAGATTCCGAATGCCATCCGAAAAAAAGGCGGATCAAAAAAGATAGGACGCATCTTCCGGGACAGGGACGAGCTTCCCACCTCACCTAATCTGGCCGATGATATTCGTCAAGCGCTGGAAAACTCAGAATACCTAATTGTTATCTGCTCACCAAGAACACCGTTGTCTCAGTGGGTACAAAAAGAGATAGAAACCTTCTCATCACTCCATGGTCACCAAAGAATACTTACGTTGCTGATTGAAGGTGAGCCCCATGAATCTTTTCCCAATTGTCTGAGATACATAAAAAAAGAATTCACCCGACCTGACGGATCTGTCTCAGAAACATCGGAAGAATTGGAACCGTTAGCTGCAGATATCCGCAATACCGGTGTCCCCGGTATGAAAAAAAAATTAAAAATTGAAAAGCTTCGTCTTTTAGCACCCATGTTAAATTGCAGCTTCGACGACCTGAGACAGAGAAACCGGGAGCAATTCATTAAAAAATTTATTACCGTATCAATAGCCTTTTGCCTTTTCTTCTTGATCTTTGGATCCTTCAGTGCTTTTCAGGCATTTCAAATAAAAAAGCAATCCGAGCTCTTGAAGGAGCAGGTACAAAAAACCCTCACAAGCCAATCTCTCTATCTTTCTGATGTTTCAACTCGAATGATGGAGATTGGAGATAGAAGAATGGCTATCATGGTAGCTAGGGAGGCTCTGCCGAAAAACTTTGCCAATCCCGAGCGCCCATATATGGAGGAAGGAGAGTATGCGCTAAGCCGGGCGTTAATGGTGTATAACACGGAGAATTGTTTTGTACCTGATCTTGTTCTTAAACACAAGTCAAATATTATAAAGGCTCTGGCAAGCCCTGATAATCAAAGAGTTATCACCCTTGCAACCGATTATTATCTTTATGTTTGGGATGCGGAGCATGGTGAGTTAATCGATAAACTCTACCTGGATGGTGCCGTTCTGTCTATGACCGATATTTATTTCAGGGATGCTAACAGTATCATTGTCTGCTCAAACAATGATATCTATTGTTTTGATATTAACAATTCATTTGAGGTGCTATGGCACTATACAGGTTATTTTGATACGGCACTGAGTCCGGACAAAAACAAACTGGCCATAGCAGGTAAATCCATAACCGTTCTGGATACCATAAACGGAGAAGAACTCTTTTGTTTCTCCCCTTCAAATAATGATTTAGATTCACTTGGGTATAATTATTTTCCTTTTGTATCATTTGACAATGAAAGTGAGACATTGTTTGCAGGAACAGACCAAGGACATATTTTTGTTTTTAACTTGGACAGTAAAAATCTCGTTAGCATTTTAAAGGCAGTACATTACAATATAGAGGCTGTTGCACAGTCCGATGCCGGTTTGATTGCCGTTTCCTCACGTGGCCATGAAGGAAATACCTTGGAAATTTTCGACCTGAAAAACATGGAAACCCTGTATAACATAAATAGCCATACTACCGTAAACCTACTACATTTTATGCCGGATGGGAACGATCTCCTCTATTGTAATGAGACGACAATAAATCATCTTGATATAGGAAATAGAAAGGTTAAAAGTACTTTTACCGGTGAGGACAAGATTACAGGCTGTGTCTTTGTAGGCAAACATATTCTATTGTCAACAAACTATGGGACCATCTATACCCTCGAAGCAAATAATTTGGCAGAGGTTCCGGATCATAGAATTTTATTGGACGGCGCTATTGCCGGTTTGGATGGAGGCTTGGATATTCTGGTTGCCACCATGGACTATTCTGTTAATGTTAATATTCTCAGACACATCACAAACCTTGGAATGGTTCTGCCTACAATACGACCATACTGCGATGCCTATTACTCATCAGATGGCAAGAAGTTACTCGCACTGGAAAAATCTTATAGGGGTACCCCCGATGTATGGGATATGGAAAGTAAGAGCTTCATTGGAACTTTGCAAAACGAGGTAATCCTTTTCAATATCGGCTTTGTCAACAATGACCGATTCATACTGCTGGTAAACGAGGATGGTGTAATACTTTATGATGCCGATTCGCTGAACGTGGTCAGGTATAAAGCATGGGATTACCCTCCTTATTATTCGTTTTTCAACGCTGATAAGTCATTGCTCTGTATTCTGAAAGACGACGGTTATATTATTCTGAATACTTCCGATTTAAGTATTGCCGTTCAAGCAACGATTGATAAGGAAATAGTTTCCAGTATAAGTCAATATAGCAAATCAATTTTATTTTTTCATGATAATCGAAGAATACTCTTGATTACAATAAATAAAGCATTTGTTTTTGATATAGCAACAGGGAATCTGATATATGAACTTCCTGATGATTTGATCAATGTTGCTATAAGCCCGGATGGTGAAAAAATGGCATGTGTCTATAAAACAGGTGCTATTGACATAGTAGATGTCAATACATTTGATGTTGTAAACATCATCCCGCTTGGTGGAGTACCGGCTCGAACGGCTTTGTTTGATTCCACCGGCGACACTCTTTTTGTTGAACTTGTAAACTATGTAATTAGAAGATATAGTGTAAATACCGGATCTTTAATCATGGAGCTGGAGGGATTCCCCGGAACGCTTCGTACTATCTTGTTCAGTAGGGATAACACCCGGTTTATAACCGCATGGAATTTTGGGAAAGCAGTTTTATGGAATAACGAGACTAATAAAAAGGTAGCTGACCTGAACAACTTTAGTACTGCAGATCCTCTTTTAGAAAATTTATTGTTTATCTATGATGATAAAGTTATTATTATACCGGCATACGATGTAGGTATGCTGTTTAGTGAGGCAGAAAGACAGTTGAACGGCAGAGAACTTACTTATGAAGAAAAACAAAAACTGTTTCTGATTGAATAGAACGTGTCTTTTGCTTTATTTGGTATGAGAGAACGTATGGCGGTTGGTACAGTTTATACAAAAAAGGATATCAACTTGACTTTAGTGGAGAAAATATTGATATCTTTGGTATAATGCTTAAAAAAGAGTAATTTTATGAATATCCGGATTTAGAGGAGAACTATAGTGGAATTATTGAAAATAAAAAACGAATTGGCTATATGCAAAGTTGAAGATTTGTCAGAAATTGATTATATGGATGATTTTTATTTTATAGGAAAAACGGATGAAGAAATTTCACTGGTATGCAGTATAAATTGCATACCAAAAAACACAATAAATTTTGATAAAACATGGAAAGCTTTTAGGGTTCAGGGTGTTTTAGACTTTTCTCTAATAGGAGTTATATCAAAAATTTCTACTATACTTGCAGAAAATAAAATCGGAATATTTGCGATATCGACATATAATACTGATTATATATTAACTAAAGTGGAAAACTATGAAAATGCTATTAATATCCTACTAAATGAAGGGTATGAAATAACAGAATAAAAGGCAAATTTAACCTTCATCAACAATAATTCTCTCTTATAGGCTATATTAATTCATATTTTTAGACTACATGAGAGTTTTACGCGAAAATCATTAAAGTTCCGGCCGGTCTAAGTGGATATAAAAAAATTTTTTTCACTCACTTGAATACTAATAATGATTTTGTTATGATATATTTCGCCTTGTGCAAATTACAGAAAAAGAGAAGGATATACATATGAAATCTTCGATGGTGCGTGATTTTGTTGAGTCACTCAAAAAAGAATTTAACAGCTACAACAGCGCAAAACTCACCAAGGATATTATGGCAGGACTTACTGTTGCTGCAGTCGCTTTGCCGCTTGCATTAGCTTTTGGTGTCAGTAGTGGAGCTAGTGCCGCATCGGGGTTAATTACAGCGATTATTGCGGGACTGGTCATGAGTTTCTTAGCGGGTGGGTATTATCAGATTTCAGGCCCTACAGGGGCTATGGCTGCAATTTTAATATCTCTTGTGGCAAGGTATGGTATAGAGGGAGTTTTTATAGCAAGTTTTATTGCAGGTATTATTTTGCTTATTGCAGGAATCTTGCGCCTGGGTAAATTGACCACATTTATTCCGGCACCGGTCATCACAGGTTTTACATCCGGTATTGCCGTCATTATTGTATTAGGACAAATGGACAATTTTTTTAATACTGTTTCCGAAGGGAGTTCTGCGATTGAAAGATTATTCAGTTATGGCCGGTTAGGCTTCTCTCCGAATATGACATCTGTCGGTATAGGTTTATTTGTTGTTCTATTCATGGTCTTTTTCCCAAAAAAGTGGAGTAAGATAGTACCTTCGTCTTTATTGAGTATCCTTATTGCCACAGCGTTTTCAATTTTTATGCATCTGGATGTGGCAAAGGTTGGAACTATTCCTAAAACACTAATCCCGGACAGCAGGTTGATGCTCTCTTCCTTAAAACCGGATGTATTGACAGCACTGATTTCACCTGCCATTAGTATTGCAGTATTGGGTATGATCGAAAGCTTGCTTTGTGGTGCCAGTGCAGAGCGTATGACAGGAACTCGTTTGAATAGCAATCAAGAGCTTGTGTCACAGGGAATCGGAAATATATTATTACCGTTTTTAGGAGGTATACCTGCGACCGCGGCAATCGCGCGTACAAGTGTTGCCATTAAATCAGGGGCACAAACCAGGTTGACCGGCATTTTTCATGCATTGGGTCTTTTGATTTCTATGTTTCTCCTAGCACCGGTTATATCCCAAATTCCACTGGCCGCTCTTGCCGGAGTGCTGATGGTAACTGCTTGGAAAATGAACGAGTGGGAATCTATAAAGTATATCTTTACCCATAAGTTTAAGGGGGCCGGTCTTGAATTTGCAGCAACTATGCTTGCTACAATTATCTTCGACCTGACCATTGCTATTTTAATCGGTGTTTTAATCGGTTTGATCTTCTTAGTTGTGCGACTTGCTTTGATTGAAATAAATTATGAAAATGTAGATATGAATCGTATAGGTGTAGATAATCCTATTTTGCGTGAGAGATATCAAAATGCAAAGGTTGTATATATTACGGGTCCTATGATATTTGCAAATACACATGCTGTTTCTAATATTGCAAATAACGTACATGGATGTGATACTCTACTTCTTTCTATGAGGGGTGTTTCGAGCATAGACATATCATGTGCGCAAACATTACGTAAATTGGTGGAAGATTTACGTGCTAAAGGAATTGATGTAGCTGTTTGCGGTTTACCTCGAAATGCGATGGAAATGATGCGTCGCTCTGAATTGGATAAAGTGATTGGAGACGAAAACTTTTATTGGAGCGCAGAACGATTCTTAATGTGTAATAGACCACGTATAAATTCAGGTGCAAAAGTATAATAAGGTATATTAACAGTAACATGGTGATTTGATTTTTTAGCATGGTTTAGCATGGAAAAATTCTTAAATTATTAATATCTATTGAAAAGAACGGTTGCTTATTGTATAATTAAAAAGCAGCATGGTATTACGGTAGAATCTTATAAATGCATATAAAACCGGATTGGTGTATATAACCGGAAATATATATATCAATCGGTTTATATTAATATATCTTACTTAATATCCTGCACGGATGTTTTTTTTTGTTGAAAACCGGATATTTATTAACCGTATTTAACCATGACAGTATATGAAAATATATGGTTAATGTGGTTAATGTCAACGAGTTTTTATATAAAAATATTTTTAATTAAATAACGTCCTTAAAATAATGTAACAAAAAGGAGTCACAAAGATGTCTGAGGTAAAATTTTTTTACGGAGGAAATGTTCCTCTTGAAATGCATAAGGTACGAATAGTTCAAAAATTAAATCTTATTCCCATAGAACAACGCCTAGCCGCCATGACCGCAGCAGGTAACAATACTTTTCTTTTAAAAAACCGGGATGTGTTTATGGACATGCTTACAGATAGCGGAGTAAACGCCATGAGTGACAAACAGTTGTCAGCCATGATGGAATCTGATGACAGTTATGCGGGATCTGAAACATTTTATAAGCTGGAGAATAAAATTAATGAAATTTTTGGGAAAAAGTATTTTCTTCCGGCTCATCAAGGCAGGGCATGTGAAAATATGCTTTCCAAAGTTTATATAAAACAAGGTGATATCGTCCCAATGAATTATCATTTCACTACAACCAAAGCACATATAGTCTTAAACGGAGGCAAAGTTGAGGAGATAATAATAGACGAAGGTTTAAAAATAGAAAGTGATTACCCGTTTAAAGGTAATATGGATGTATCCAAACTTAAGGACTTGATAAAAACACATGGTGCGGAAAAAATCGCCTTTGTAAGATTCGAAGCGGGGACAAACTTAATAGGTGGCCAACCTATTTCTCTTCAAAATATGGAGGAAGTATACGAAGTATGTAAAAGTAACGATATTATGGTTGTTTTAGATGCAAGTCTGCTGGCTGATAACCTTTACTTTATGAAAACGCGAGAAGACTGCTGCAAAAATAAGAGTATCAGAGAAATTACCCGTGCCATGTCCGATCTTTCCGATATAATATATTTTTCCGGTCGAAAACTAGGTTGTGCACGTGGTGGTGGTATCTGCACCAATAGAGAAGATGTATATATGAAACTACGAGAACTTGTTACTCTTTACGAAGGCTTCCTTACATATGGTGGAATGTCTGTTCGCGAAATAGAAGCGATGACTGTGGGCATAGAAGAGACCATGGATATGGATATGATAAGCCAAGGACCTCAGTTTATCAAATATATGGCTGATGAACTCATTAAAAAAGGTGTACCGGTAGTAATCCCTGCAGGCGGTTTGGGTTGCCATGTTAACGCAATGGATTTTTTAAGCCATATTCCGCAGAATCAATATCCTGCCGGAGCACTTGCGGCCGCACTTTATATAGTAAGCGGTGTCAGGGGAATGGAAAGGGGTACATTGTCAGAGCAAAGAGATGAAAACGGAAACGAAACATATGCAAATATGGAGCTATTGCGGTTAGCTGTACCTCGCCGTGTATTCACCCTTTCTCAAATTAATTACGCTATTGATCGTATCGCATGGCTTTACGAAAACCGTAAGCTAATTGGTGGATTGACTTTTGTAGACGAACCTAAGCTTTTGCGGTTCTTTTTTGGTAAGCTTGTCACAGTTTCCAACTGGCAAGCCGATCTGGTTGAAAAGTTCAAAAAGGACTTCGGAGATAGTTTATAAGATTAGAAATTGAGAAAAAACGGTTGGCTTATATTCAACCGTTTTTTAGTTTCTTAATAGCTTTATAAATCTGTTCACAATATGTTGATCATTTTTTACAGTGCACATATTCACATGTTAAATTATGTGATATATAAATGATGGTAGTACATATGAAAGGTTTATGGAAGCTTGATATAAGTATATGTACTATGAACTATATGAGAGGATTAAACACGAAATGATAAATTTATACAAGATATGCAAGAAGTAATATATGAGATTTAATAAAAACTTATTTCCCCTAATTGTTGAACCGGAATGGAAAAACCGGTAGAGTATATTTATGAACGGACACAAAATATTGCAAGGAGACCGGTTATGATATATGAAAGTTTGGGCAGGTGCGGATTAAAAGTAAGTGTAGTCGGTTTAGGTTGCGAACATTTAGAAGGAAAAGATTATCAAATAATTGATAGTGTTGTTAAAACTGCTATAGAGTGCGGTATAAACATCTTTGATGTATTTATGTCTGAACCTAATGTCAGAAGTAATATAGGTAAAGCTTTGACGGGAATACGAGATAATGTGATCCTTCAAGGGCACATCGGTTCGATATTTGAAAAGGGGCAATATAAAAGGTCAAGAGATATTAAACAAAATCAAGTATTTTTCGAAGACTTTCTTAAACGTTTAAAAACCGATTATGTAGATATCGGTATGATTCATTTTGTAGATACACCTGAAGATTTTGACATTGTTTTTAATTCCGATATTATCGAATATGCAGTCAAACTAAAGGAACAAGGAATAATTAAAGCTGTAGGATTAAGTTCTCATGAACCTGCAACAGCTATAAAAGCTATAAAAACAGGTTTTATCGATGTTCTGATGTTTAGTGTAAATCCGGCCTACGATCTGCTTCCACAAAACACACAAATAGATGTTTATTTCAAAAAAGATACATATAGCAATGATAGACTTCTCGGAATCGACCCTATAAGAAATGAACTATATTCGACATGTGAAAGGATGGATATCGGAATAACTACTATGAAATCCTTAGCTGCCGGGCAACTGTTAAATGCTAAAACTTCTCCTTTCGGGAAAGCGATGACGGTACATCAATGTATACATTACGCCTTAAACCGTCCCGGAGTAAAAAGTGTATTAATCGGTTGCAAAACTTTGGAACAGGTTCTAGAAGCTGTGAATTATGCTAAAGTTACAGATGGAGAAAAAGATTATACGTTAATTTTGAGCCAAACTCCGAAATACTCTATGACTGGTAAATGTATGTATTGTAATCATTGTTTGCCGTGTCCTTCAAACATTAATATCGCATCGGTTACCAAATACCTTGATTTGGCCACAATTGACGAGATAGTTCCCGCTTCTGTGGTAGAACATTATATGGCATTAGCTACTCATGCGTCGGATTGTATAGAATGTGGTACTTGTGAATCCAATTGCCCGTTTGCAGTAAAAATAATAGAAAATATGAGAAGAGCTCAAGAGGTTTTTGGAAATTAGGTTAAGCTATAAGAAATCGAAGTATTAGCTATTAATACGTGATATTAAGTTTAGGTTTTTTAATCTATATATTTATGCAGAAGAGCTTGATATAATAATTTTATATTAGTGATAATTCAGGAGGGTTTTGATTTGAAAAAAATATTCGTTTTAGGTGATAGCATCTCAATCCATTACGGACCGTACTTAAAGCAATATACCGAAGGTGTGTTTATGTATGACAGAAAAAGAGGGGATGAGGCTCTGGAAGATTTAGATAAGCCTGTAGGTGGAAACGGTGGAGACAGTAGAAGAATAGTGGAATATTTATCACAATATATTCATATGGTAGATGCCGATGTTTTGCTTTTAAATTGTGGATTGCATGATTTAAGAAGAGACCGGGAGACTCAAAAACAACATATAAACATTCCCGAATATGAAGAAAATTTATATAAATCCATTGAGCTTATAAATAAAACAAAAAATAAACCGGTATGGGTTAGTACTACTCCGGTTGACGGAAAGCTGCATACTGAAAAAAAACCTTTTGACAGATTCAATGATGATGTAATAATGTTCAATAAATCCGCAGAAAAGATTATGAAAGAAAACAATATAGATATAATTGATCTTTACACATTTACATCAAAAATAAACATTGGTGAACCTCTTTCAAAAGACGGTGTCCACTTTATAGAACAGGTTAGAGCTCTGCAAGGAGCGTTTATAGCAGGTTGGTTATATAGATATTTGTAAAATAGAAGTGATACAAAATCCGGACTAAGGAGAGATAAATCCTATGGAACATGAATCTGTGCAACTGTTCTATGAAAATGGAAGTTTAAAGTACACAGGTGAAGTGCACAATAAAATGCCTGAAGGCTTCGGACGTTCATATTATGAAAACGGTGTTCTAGAATATTCGGGCATGTGGAAAAACGGTGTATTTCACGGGGATGGCAAGCTATATCGCCAGGATGCGACAATTCGGTTTCAAGGACGTTTTGAAAACGGTGAATTCATTCGAAGTCAAAGAAACGGTCCTTTAAAATATGAAGGATTGTATAAAGGTGATCAGTTTGACGGATACGGTAGAATCTTTGATCACGACGGGAAAACCGTCCGTTATGAAGGTGAATTTTTAAATGGCAGGTATCATGGCATTGGTACATTATTTGATAGCAAAGGAAGCCGGATTTACACAGGACAATTTTTAAACGGTCGTTTTTTATTCCCCGACCCGCCGTATAATTCCGGTATAGATTTTAAACCCGTTTTACATATGATTGATACAAAGACCACCCCTTTCAGTACTTTTCAAAGTCATAATCAAAAAGTTGTTTACAATAAAAACGGAGTGTTTGTGTCGTATCTAAAATCAAGAAACGATAAATACACCGCTCAGACTTGGCGCTTAGAGGTTACACAAGATTTTGGTGAAACATTTGAGTTATTGTATGAGTCAACCGATCCAACAAATCCACCGTGCCTTGAAACTGACGAAAATGCAAACATTTATGCCTTTTATCCGAATTTTCTTGACGGGCATTCTTATTTAATGATTTGGAAAGCTGATAACGGTTATAAATATCCTAAAAAAACCGTAATAAAAAATAGTGCGGCGGGTAAATTTTGTGCTGCGTATGACGCTGTTAGAAAACGTCTGTATTATCTATCGAGTTTGGTCAGGAACCCGAGCACGGCGTTGCCCTATGAGCAAACAAAAGATAACGAAGAATATGTTCGTATGAATAATCCGTTTACCGCACTGGATTTAAATGGAGAAACACTTTATACAACTAATCTGTACATAACAGGTCAAAATGCAAAAGTAGAATATCCACAGCTTTTTGTGGATAAAGACGGTACTATTCATGCGGCATGGACTACAGAAAACCCGAAAAAAGCATATCTGTATTGGAGTATTCAATATTTAGCTTCTGATGACGGAGGACATGTATGGCGTAAAATGAACGGAACAACAGTACAAACACCGGTTTTTGCCGACGATACCGGCTTGTCGGATCGTATTACAACCGATAATGAGTTCAATATGCAAACATGGTTGTCTAATTTTACTGTTAAAGATCATAAAATACACTTTTTGTACAATCCTGTACTTGACGACCCGAATAAGATATACGGACCGGGTATATTCTCCACTGAACATTACATGCGATATGATAGTTCAACCGGAAGGAAAGATATTGACATCAACTCCACTTTTCGCGGACGATATATATCGGTTTGGGGAGCGGACGGTTTTTTTTCACATAGCACAAAACGTCAAAAATCGCCTTTGTTTTATGTAGGCCGTTGTGAAAACCGGCTTGTATGTTTAAAAAGTATGGATAACGGACTTACTTGGACAGATCATGCCATAAGTGATCCCTTCGAATACGATATATATGCTGTAGGTGGTTGTAGGTATATAAGTGACGATGATAAAATTGTCGGTACATTTACAGAACGCCGTGTGGACGAAACATATTCCGATGTTTTCGCACCGGCACGAACATGGTTTTTTTATATAGATACCGGGAATTGAATTATATATTTACTATATCTACTGATAATTGTTTTTTGACGTAGGCTTAAATGATATTTATCTTTTGATCCTGCGATTAAATAAATTTTTATGAAAGGAAGTATCATGAATTTATCGAAAATCAAACGAGTTATTAAATGTGTACTTATGTTTATTCTATCGATTCAGCTATTTATTATGGTGTCGGCGTGTTCACCGGAGGATAGGGAGGTGCCTTTTGATCCTGTTGTTTCTGCATCTATGTATATGGATCAATATGATATACATAGAATGTTGGAGGTAATTTTATATTCCTCCGAAAACGAATTAATGTCCGATGATGAAATTATATCGGCATTAGAAGATTTGATGCATAAGATGCAGCTATCGGACTTATATTTTAATAATTCTCATATGATCAACACAAAATTGAAAGGCCGTACTGTCGGTGCTGTTAAAAACGAACTTGGTTTGCCTATTGGAGGTGGTCACGGATATCCGATTATAAAAGGTGAATATACATATACGGTTAATAATGCGGATCAGTTGAAAGCGGCAGCGGCACAGGCCAAGTCGGGTGATGTTATATGGATAGAAAACGGTTCTAAAATCGATATGACTTCACTTACTATCGCAGAAAACTATACAATGGTATTAAACGAAGGTGTAACGCTCGCATCGGATAGGGGAGTTGACGGATCTTTGGGCGGAATCATTTTTACAACGGCTGTGAGATCAAAGCCTTTAATTGAAGCTGCTGCAAATGTAACCATATCCGGTGTAGTTATTCAAGGAGGTGATCCCAACGAAAGAAAGTACCCGATTCCAAGTAAAGGAGCGGGTGTATCTGTAGTAGGATCCGGTTTCAAGATGGAAAATTGCGAAGTATCCGGTTTTGCTTTTGCTTCGGTTGAGATCTTAACCGGAGAAAATCATGTAATAAGCCATAACTATATTCACCATAACCGCTCCCTGCAATCCGGATATGGAATATTTGTTGATGATGCCAGCGTGGTAATTGATTCGAATTTATTTAATTATAATAGAATTTCAGTACTCGGATCAGGCGCTAAAAATTGTTCAATGGAAGTAACGAATAATGTTGAAATGGGAACATGCCTTGATCATGCCATACAAATGAATGAATTGAAAAAAGGGAAGGAAATTTCTTCAGGTGACAGCTTGATTATAAAAAACAATACATTCTTTAACGACACATCACCTGTCAAAGTAACGGTCATTCCCCAAAATGGTATTACCATTGCCGATAATTATTTTGGGCTTGCACTCGATGAGTATGATAATTCATATTTTTACGGGGAAGAATCGGAGTTTTTGTATGTTGTTGTATTTGAAAACAATGCTTATGGATTGTTGGAGAAGATAAAAACCGATGAAGAAAAGATTGATTATTTATCATTACATACTGCGGAAATGAAAACGACAAATATAATGAGTCGGTTGTTTTTCGGGGATGTTGTCAAAGTATATGGTATGGTACGGGATGCCTATATTGCAATGGATAATAAAGATGAGAATGTTAAATTAACTGATGTTCTACATAAAGCAATACGTACAATTGAACAATTTGAAGAACAAGCATATGAATACCTGGATAAACCTTATGTCGAAATGAACGGTGATATTTACGGCGTCATTGTTGATGATAATCCGTTAGGCGGAGGAAACGGATATAAGGATATCATTACAACGGGTGATTACATAGTAGAAACTTCAAAAGAGCTTATACAAGCGTTGATGTATGCTAAAAGCGGAGAAGTGATTTTTGTTAAAGGGGACGCTGTCATCGACTTGACTACTATTACAGCATCACTCATTATACCTGAAGGAGTAACTTTGGCATCCGATCGCGGATATAATAATTCTCCGGGGGCTTTAATATATAGCGATGCTTTCGTATCACCTATGTTTACCGCGCGAGGAAATGTTCGCATAACCGGGTTAACATTACGAGGTGCGGATTGGGAAAGAAGAATGGATCATCATGCCCGAGCATTTTCCGGTACGAACGCACCGGGGTCGACCTATTTTTATCTTTTAAAAACTATAAACGGGATTTATTGTAACAGTTCCAACCTGACTATAGATAACTGTGAGTTGTCCGGATTCTCTCATGCTGCCATATATGTACCGAATGGTACCGGGCATCACTTTCATCATAATTATATGCATCATAACCAAAGACATGGTTTAGGTTATTGTGTAACACACGGAACGGCATATTCGGTAATTGAATATAACTTACTAAATGCAAACCGGCATGATTTAGCCGCTACAGGAGCACCGAATTCCGGATATGTGGCAAGGCACAACCTTCAGCTGGGTACATCTTTAAGTCACTGTTTCGATGTACACGGTGGTCGTGACAGAAACGACGGAACAAATATAGCCGGAGAGCTTATTCTAATGCATAACAATGTATTTTTATCAGATCAGCATCCATATTGGATTCGTGGTATTCCGACCGAATTGCAGGATTTTTACAACAATATTGTGTATTATCCATTGGAAAAGTTTAATGCCGCCAAGCTATACGGTGCGAATGACGCTGAAAAAGAAAAATTCAGCATTCGCAATAACATATTTAATGCGATGGAAAGCGCGGTTATAGTACCGTAAAAATTATAAAAAAACATAATAAAGAGCAAAACGCCCATGAAATGACTTCATGGGCGTTTATATTTTGAGAGTGATATGTGATTAAGGAGAGAGTCACATGAGAGTATAGTATGTTATGTTTGATTTATAGAGGTGCGAGAATATGGTATATATGGTTGTGTGGAGGTAAAGCTTTTTTCAACAAATGGAAGTGTCATGCTGTATATATTGATTGGCATGAGAGGAGGTAGATGAATGAACAAGAATATTTTCATATCTGTAGCTATGATTG
>CAZJOD010000002.1:0-70337 GCA_964547525.1 uncultured Clostridiaceae bacterium | reverse complement strand
GTTATTGAAAAGTAATCACAATGAAACTTAAATCATAAGAAAAGAACATTAAAGTGAAATAACCTTTAAACGCTTACTATCTTCTACCTTTCATTCGTCGCAGGAAGAAATATATATTGATGTCATTAAGATCGTCAATGGGTGAAAGCAGGATAAGCTATACCGAATAAAGCTTTCCACCTGCAAATTGTTTATGGAGAAGCCATATAAATTTATTATAAGCGACATTTATAATCTTAAATGATATAATATAGTTTAAACAAATAGACATTCTTCCTAGTTGAATTTTTTAGTTGAAGTTGTGTGGGAAAGAGGAATATCTCTATGAATGAAACATGGATAAACATATCAAAGCGAGAAGGCTATTATCAAGATCGGCAAGCTGCTGTCGCATCAGATGAATCGGGAACTCTTTGTTGTGTATGGTCGAGTTTTGAAGGCGAGTACGAAGTTATATATTATCGAATCATCAAATCAGGACTACCTGACGACACAAAGTTGCTATTTAAAACCGAAAATGCATGTTCTTCTCCCCGTGTTATAACACGATCATCAGGATCGTTTGTAGCTGTATGGTCAATAAAAACGAATGATTGTACATATATTTATAAGGCGGTAATTAAAAACAACTACCACGAGAAACCGGTTCTAATCAGCATGGGCATTTTTGATGCTGATCCCGATATCACAATAGACCAAACCGGAAAACTTTTAGTGGTCTATTCACATTTGAATGATGATAAAAGACGTATTGTTTATCGGGTTATAGACAACAATAAAGTTTCCGAACCGGTTATTGTATCCGGAGAAGATGTTGAATGTATGCGACCTCGAATCATTAGTGTAAAGGGTGATTTAATATATGTAGTTTGGGATAGCTATCAAAGTGACACCGGGTATACTGTTTGCGGTTGTTTTGTGAAAAACAATGAGATTATCAATAGAACGGATTTTGGCGTTTCGCCGGGACGCAGAATCAAACCTGTGGCGGTAGCCGATTATCAAGGGCGGATCTATGTGGCATGGCTGACTACCTTTGATATTATAAACGACTATAATGTAGTCGATCAGAAAAATATAATAGAAGTGGTAATGATTGATCAAAGCGGTTCGATATATAACCTATGTGATGATAAAACCGGAGCTATTGCCGATTTGTCATGGGGCTTGACCCCTAAAGACCAAGTATGGGGATATCTGGGAAGAAGACGATATCCGATATTGAAAATATTAATTACAGGCGAATTATGTTTGATGTGGGAGAGAAAATCCTTGTGGAACGGCGGTACTTTAGTGACTTCGGGAACTTTATGCGGACGAATATGGGACGGCTTGAAATGGTCCTATGAAATGTGTTTTCATGAAGGCAAACGTCTATATGAAATTGATTCTGCTATGCATATCGATAAAAACCAGTGCACGGTTATCGCCCGAGAAAACCATTGTGTATCTCACATAGATTTTGTGGTGGGAAATATAAAACTTTTAACCGGTCCTTTGAGAACAGAACCCATTGAAAAATGGAGAACTTTCATCCCCAAAAAAATTAACCGAACAAAAAGAAAAACTATCATGGATTGTGGTGTAGAATATACATTATATTGGGGAGATCTTCATGTTCATAGTGTACTTTCCGCCGATGCCGAAGGCGAAATCGACGAGATAATAAAATATGCCGAAGATATTGCGGGATTGGATTTTTGTGCGATTCAAGACAATGACGATTGCTATTTGGCTTTAACAGAAGATGAGAGAATAACAGGTCAAGCGTTTTCAAAACGGTATACAAAAAATGGACAAATAGTGTTCATACCGGGTTTTGAATGGACTTGCGTCGAATCGGACGGTACACGAAATCATCGTTCGGTATTGTTTAGAGATTACGACAAAGCGATAATCAGATATACACATCAAACAGACGATGTCATGGTTAAACTCGATCACTACGCTAACGAAAATTGTGCCCTCTTGCATCCGCATCATGCGGAATGGACACTACATGACCATTTGAATGAGGTTGCTAATGCCGAAGTATGTTCAGGTTGGGCACAATATATAATGGATTCAACTAATATATACAATCATTTAAAAAAAGGCCGCATTTTCGGCTTTATAGGCGGATCAGATAATCATAGAAGAAATCCCGGATACGGTGGATCTCTAACAGGTATATATGCAAGGGATTTAACATTAGAAGCATTGATTGAAGCGTTACAAAATAGAAGGTGTTTTGCAACCGACGGAAATCTATGTATAATAGAATTTTCTATTAACAATACCTTTATGGGTGGGATTGTCCAAGCCGAAAAAGCTATAGACATTCATATTAGTATCGATTCTCCCCATACAATAAAACAAGTGGTTTTATATAAAAACGGTGAACCTTTAAGAGTGTTCCAAGTATCGAGTAATTTTTTTATAACAGATGTAAATGATAATTCTGAAACAAAAGGAAAACATTTTTATACTGTTTTCGTAGAAACGGATACTCCTTGGAAAAAGTATAAAAGTAATATAGCTCCTGCTTTCGGACCACATGCATGGTCAAGCCCCATTTGGGTTAGTATAAATTGAAAATATATTAGAGATGTCTTATTCCTCAAAGCAATCAAAAGTGTTTTCAATCCTTAATTAGGAATGCATCTGACCTTATTGATATTATATCAAACATAAGAAATCATTATTTACATTTTATTTGTAGTTAAAGTAAGATATATATACATCCTATTTTGATGAAATATTCACCGGTACCCCTATAGATAAATCGTTAACTTAACAGGAGATATAAATTTCCGGACAATCATCCCAAGATTAAATGTATATGGTATAATTAATTTATTAAATCATATATTAAATTACTAAAATCCATTAAAATACATTGTGTTCACTTGATTATTCTTATGATATTTATTAGAAATAGATAAGCTTTGATATAAATTTTCAAATAGTAGAGGTGCAAATATGTCATTATGGATTAAACGACAGATATGTTTATTTTTAACCGTTTCATTAGTGTTTTTACTTTTCTCATGCTCGAAACAAGATCGAAAATCACCCCAATTGACAACGCTACCGAGAACGAGATTAGTAATCGAAGGTAATCCCCTTGCGGAGTTTTTCGAAATCTCTTGGCTTGCAGGCATTGAAGACGATAAGTATATAGACGGTGGTATAGACGAACTGATGTTAGAAGAACGGTATAATGTTGATTTTAAAATATGGAAAATCAGTACTTATGACCCTGAAGGCTTGACCAAAATGTTGTCATCGGGAGATATCCCCGATATCGGTTATTTACCTCATGCACCCTATGATGCCGTACGTCTTTTGAGAGAAGGTTTCACTCGAACAGTTCCGTTGGACATGTATGAAGATTATTTTCCTTATTATTATGAACAGATGCTAAAAAACACCCCTTCCTCATTTTTATACAATAATATGCCTGATGAGGAGGGTAATCCTACAGAATATTTTTACGGTATATCTTTTATCACATGGAATTATAAGTGGTATTATAACGTTCCGTTAATGCGTTTGGATTGGTTGGAAAAAGTAGGTTATACAATTCCACAGTCACAATTATTTCCTATTACATTGACCGATGATAAGTTGGGAAAATTCAGCGGACAATTATTTCAAACAAATCACATTTTTTCGCATGAAGAAATGAATGATATATTTCGAGCTTTTACTGAACGTGATCCGGATGGTAACGGGCTTGACGATACATACGGAGGTGTTATATTTCATCATAATTTCAAATCTCATTGGGTGGATTTATATTGGGGGCAATTCGGTGTCATCGCATCTGATGAAAACTTTTTATATCTTGATAAAACAACGGGTGATGTGGTGCCATATTATGCCTATTCGGGGTATAAAGAATATATGGATTGGGCTGTAGAGATGCTACAAAAAGGTTATTTAAGAACGCTTCCCGAAGGGTTCACAAGTAATGCACCTCAAGGCGCTTGGTATGACAACTTGCTTGAAACCTGGTCCGGAGGTAAAGTTGGTTACTTTTCCGCAGATATGCAATATCTTTGCAGACCGGATTTTCCGGAATATTCTGACAGACAACCCCCACAAAGCATTTGGCTTAAAACAAACCTAAAAGATGCGACTTTTGTATCTTTTCCGGCATTGGCAGGCCCTGGCTTGCAAGGTACTTGGGGAACTCGTAGGTATAACTTGGATGCTTTTAACGATGGTAAATTTAGAACTTATGTAGTAGGCGCTTCGGTATCAGATGCAAAACTGGCTCGTATATTAACAATGTGGAATGACCGTTATACCGATCCTGACAGTGAGTTTTGGCGAAACATCCTTTACGGTGTAGAAGGCATACATTATAAATGGACAGGGCAACCGTGGGCAAGTGGCATGATTCGTATACCGACCGAAAACATTCCACAGCAATATAGAAGATACGGATCTTTTGGCGGAAGTTTTTCTTCCGACGTCTCACCCGTATTAAATGAAGCCATGTCGCAGTTTTATAAGTTTTTTATAGAAAATAAGTGGGCGGCTTTATATACTATAGAGCCATATAAATATATCAATGCAAAAACCATGGGTTCCGAATTATTTAGAGCGTATACAGATAAGAGAAACGAAGTAATTACAGAAATTTATGCCATAGTGGACGATTTTAGAAATAGATCCTGGGCCGGTGAGCTTGGTAACCCGGACATAGAATGGAAACAATATATTGAAAAGTTATATGATGCAGGTCTTGATGACCTAATTGAAAAATTTTATAACAATTCTGATTTTAATGTCTATATTCGTCCGGATATAGACTAATAGATAGGGGTAAACTTGGAACCTTTGCACAATAAATAGGAGAATTGTATTTGTTCGATATATTGGTACCTGCTAAAGAAGGAACAGATTGAAAACCCGGATGACATTGTAAAAAAACTCGTACCTGAATTACTTACCCCTCGAGAAGCGGAAGCTACTTTGGCATTTTCCCGTTTAACTCCGGGTACTTGGGAAGAAGGAAAAGAAGTACAAATTGCCATGAACATAGTTGACGTATTTGATGATTTTTTATAGGATTGAGTAAAATGATACAAAGTGTAAGACAGTTATCGAATATTTGAATGGAGTTTTGTAAAACATGCTTCCGATGCGTTTTAATTCATTTTGAATTAACCATATATTATCAAAATGGTCGGGAACATTTGCATAAAAGATTAAACGACCTTTCATCAGTCTGCAAAAACGGCTGCTATCAAATATAACTGATTGTGGAGCGACGGGTATATCTGCAATATCTTTTTTCCACAACCTTATATCGTTTTTGTGTTGTTCCGGAATAATGGTAATATGCTGTGCCATCGCATCCTTGACCGATTGAAGCGTATGATAAAGTCTGTCTTCCAGTCCGGTCAAACCGGATTCCGAACATAAGGAAGGTATTTCATAATGCTTATCAATCGTATCTAATATTTCATCAAATACCGAAATTGAAGGGAAAAACTCTCTAGCCAGTCGAATTGTCTCCATTTTGCCTGTTATCGTTCTCCCAAAAATGATAGATAAGGTGGATTGGACAGGAGGAGTAAAATAATGCATCATACGACTGTGCAATGGATATTTATTTTCATACACACCCAAATTGATGGCAGGATCAATTTCTTTAATATAAGGACCATAATATGTAAGGAATTTTTTTAAGTGAAACATTTCATCGCGTATATCCCAAGGCCTTTTATTAATAATGTCAAGCGTTTTCTCAAGCTGTTTTGTGTTGCTACATAAATAAAAGCTCCATTACCGGTATTCCGGGTAATACGTAAAATCATCTCCCAACTCCTCCCATGTTAAATTTATACCGGGAAGATGTTCCAAATTACGTGCCCATTTGAAAGATCCAAATGAACCTGCCCTACAGCGGTAGACATTCTGCACCAATCATCCAAAGTCATATCATTCGAACAAACAAATCTGGTATCAAAATCACTCATTCCGGGTATTAAATCTTCAAAAGTCCATTTCTCTGCAATTGCCTCAATACGTTGAGGAATAAGGAGGAGTTCCATCATGGAAGATCATGGGCAAATTATATCGAATACATTGTTCAGTGTCAAGGTAAATATTTTTTTGCGCTTGTGCGGCTAATACCGCATCCGTCAAAAATCCGTATTACCGGAGTGTCCCATAATAAAGTTGACATTTGGAAACTCTCCGGCGAGTTCTCTTAATTGAAAAGGTTCAGCCATAATCATTGTACCGGTATGAAAATACACAGGAACCCTATATTCTTGCCACTGGCATATATTTTTCCGACAAGAAGGTGCCATATTGTAATCTATTCGTCTTTTAAAATATCGTTTGTAAAAATTGAGAACATTTGATCATAAGCAGGATATCCTGCGGTTACAGTTATTTTCTTTTGTGCCGGCAAAAATATTACGCTAAAATCCATGAATAAACCGTCTTCTCCTTGTTGCATAATTGCTCCGGATTTATTTCGGTCACTCAAAAAACGTACCATTCCTTGTTCTGTGTAAGGTATATCTTGCATTATTTTTAATGCATTTTCATACCTTTTGGTTCCGTTGGTCAGAAGTGGTTCGGCCTGAGGGGGATTTACACTTGCAAAAGTATAATCTAATATGTGATTTGTATGTAAATATAATCCTTGTTTGTTGGTAGAAATCTCAGTAGTGCCCGCAGAGGTTTTTTCCAGCAATTTCATTCTTCCGGTCGAATCCCCCAGCAGCAAGCTAAATCCACCTGAATTTAAACGCATATTATTGACATGCTCCACTGCTTCAACTACTGTTTTACACGCAGGTAAAAGACTATGCAGTGCATCCAAAGAAAAAATCCCTTGTAAATTAGATTCCGAAGGTCCTGCAATACCGGTCATGGCCATAGCCAAGCCACATTCATTCATTCCAGCCACAGTCCATATGGTTCCGGCGAAATGAAAGTGTATATGACGAAATCCTTCACTAGGCAATGTTATCTCCATAATATTATTTCCAAGCTCATTGATATATATATCATCGGTTTTTCCTATGATCGGTTCGTCATTCACCGTTTTAAAGCCCATTGTAGTACATTTTTTATCTGCAGGAAGCATAAAATTGCAATATAATCCGCTAAAATATGATATCTCGTCGATTCCTATCCCGGATGCGATTCCACAGCATTCTTCGTATCCTGAAACGTAATTTTTCTCAAGTTGATGTCTTATTAAATCCGCTTCGTATGTAATTCGTCCATTGTCCAAAGAGTCTTTCCCATTACTCAAAATGCGTTCAATCCAAGGACGAACATGCTGTTTCATCACCTCGCCTTGCATTTTTCCTCTTTGAAAAGGAGTGCCTTTTGTCTTTATCGTAATCATATTCACTCTCCTACCTCAAAATAATTATTTTTGAAAATTACTTTATAAATAGTATTAAAAATGTACTTTCTTTCATACTACATTCTAAAAAGATGTCTGTCAATAGCGTTAAATTGACAATATTACGAAAGACTCGTACAATGTAGTTACTTTTTAAAATATAATTAATCAGTACATTGTAGTAGACTTTTAGGATATAATGCATTTATGAAATCCAAAGGTAGCTTAAATCTTATTAGGGAGATAAATTCTTCCCTTATATTGGAGCATTTAAAACAAAACGCTCCTTTGTCAAAATATGAAATATCCAAAGAAACAGGACTCAGCGCGCCTACGGTCACACATATAGTGAATATAAAAATTACTTATGTTAGCTTATTTAATCACGATTATATCCGATTCAACATATGAACATGAACTGTAAAATTCTTTTATAATATAATCCATAACACGGCTTGTGCGGGCACCGCTTTCTCCTGTGCTCGGGCAGGCACCCTGTCCGTTCAATTGTCTTACAATACTTTCTATCATGGGCATTTGTATATGCACGGGATTTTCAAACGACAATTCTTGTATTTCATTGTCTGTATAAAGCATTATAGGGTCGGTACCGAATGTTGAAAAAGTAATTTTTCCTTTACTCCCGACGATTTCATTTCTATCCATATCCGAAAAAGCCAAAAAACACCATGTTCCTGTTGCCGGTATATTATTTCCAAATACCAGATTTGCACAAACCATATCTTCGGCTTCATATAATCCTGCTTGGTTTATAGCATTTCCTGCGGCTTTTGTTACAGGGCCAAATAAATAATCAAAAATATCCAATGTATGAGATGACAAATCCAAAAATTTTCCTCCCCCTGCAATACGGGAAACCACACGCCAAGGGGGATTTTGTTTATCATAAGCTTCCTTTTAAATGCTACACGATTCATCATAACATTTGCGATATTCAGCCAATGTAGGTCCTATTATGTTCAATTCATATTTTATGATTCATAGTGTAAAAATATGGGTGTCGCAATATAAACAGCGTGTATATCATTTCTTTCCAACATTTGATCAAGCACGGTATATCCGTCTTTAATGCCGTGTTTCTTAATAAATTCGTCCAACTCCAATTCATAGGGACTAACCGCAGCACATAGTTTACTGTTCTTTTGTGCCATAATCGCCGGTGCAACACGTTTATTGGAGATATCCCCACATCCCACCAAAGCCCGGTTAAGCATACGAATTCACTCCTTTTATTTTTAATGACAACTTTATTAACATATTTAAAATAGCCTTATGTCCAGTTTAATATGAAATAATTTAATTGTTAATAAAGCTTATATCAAAACAAATGATAAAAATAATGTACCGGATAATGAAAGTAAGTGTTTTATTACACATCTTTTTTAATACATTTTATAATGTTTTTATGTTCTTAATTTCTAAAAATATTTTTATATACTGTGAACTGTCTTATAACACTTTGCATATTATGATATATAGATCATTAATGGTACGGTTTTTTTATGATTATTCATGTAGTGAGACCCGGAGATTCAATATTTTTGATTGCAAGGCAATATGGTGTCAGCCCGCAAAGTATTATTGCGGATAATGAGTTGACACAACCCGATAG
Source organism: uncultured Clostridiaceae bacterium (assembly GCA_964547525.1). Taxonomy (GTDB): domain Bacteria; phylum Bacillota; class Clostridia; order JAAYHZ01; family JAAYHZ01; genus CAZJOD01. Next base: position 61,338 of record CAZJOD010000002.1, on the reverse strand, counting down.
ACTGGTTGTGGGACAGACAATTATAGTAAAAGAAGGAGCTGTAAGGCACACGGTTTTACCGGGTCAGTCCTTGTTTATTATCGCGGGAATTTACGGGGTAACAGTCAATGCCATTGTAAATGCCAATCCGGAAATTACCGATCCGGCTTTGATTTTTCCCGGTCAGATCCTCATAATACCGGATGTGATTGGGCGCCTTGGGACAATCGAAGTAAATGGATATGCTTTTACAAACATTGACAGGAATGTTTTAAATAAGACATTGCCTCATTTAACATATCTAAGCATATTCAGTCATGAGGTTACCGCGGAAGGTACATTAAGGGATATTAACGACAGACCTTTAATCCTTGAAGCATATCGAGCGGGAGTAGCACCATTGATGGTGGTCACGAATCTTTTGCCGGGTGCGGGTTTCAGTAGTGATCTTGCCCGGGCTGTACTCACAAATCCCGTTATAAGAAATCGTCTTATTGAAAATATTGCAATTAAACTCAATGAAAGAAATTATTATGGTCTGGACATAGATTTTGAATATGTATACCCTGAAGATAGAGAGGCATATAATACATTTTTACGGCTAGTGGTAGAAAGATTAAGGCCCATAGGATACCAAATCACCACTGCACTTGCACCTAAGATTAGTGCGGATCAACCCGGTTTGTTGTATGAGGCTCATGATTATCCGGTGCATGGCAGACTTACCGATCATGTTATTTTAATGACTTACGAGTGGGGATACACCTTCGGGCCTCCACTACCGGTAGCACCGATTAATCAGGTGCGACGAGTACTGGATTACGCTGTCACGGCGATACCTAGAGACAAAATACTTATGGGTATACCCAACTACGGTTATGACTGGACACTTCCGTATGTACCGGGAACGGCCGCCCGAAGCCTGTCAAATGTAGCTGCGGTTCAACAGGCCATTGAAGTACAAACAGCGATACAATACGATATGACAGCTCAGTCTCCGTTTTATAATTATTATGACGTACAGGGTAGACAACATATCGTTTGGTTTGAAGATGCAAGAAGTATCCAGGCGAAACTATTGACAGTTAACCAATACGGTCTCGCCGGTGTAAGCTATTGGACCATTATGCGGTACTTTCCACAAAACTGGTTGGTTCTTGAATCGTTATACAATGTTTATAAGGTTTTTTCATAATAGGTAATAAACGTAATAAATGAAATAATGAACAATATTCCGTATTACTTGCATTATGTTTCGCTTTCTTATAATATATATTGCAATTATTTAAAATAAGGGCGGAATTATTAATGAGAATCATGCTGAATATATTTACAAATAATATTTTACCTATATTTTTTTTGGTGGGATTAGGGTTTTTACTTGCAAAAAAATTCTTTATGGATATAGGGACGTTGACAAAAATTAATTTCTATGTATTGGTTCCTACATTTACATTCGTATATCTTTACACCACCGATATACCGCTTGATATGCTAAAAGTGTTAGGAGCCACTATAATGATTATGATTTTGAATTATACCGTTGCTTATGTATTGGCATCGTTCAAACGATATGATGCCGGTATGAAAAACGCATTCATTAATTCGGTTATGTTCTATAATAGTGGCAATATCGGTATACCTCTTATAACCCTTATTTTTAGCAGCCCTCCTTTTATAGTAGACGGACTAACCCCATATCTAAATATAGCTTTGACATCTCAGATAATGGTATTGGTAGTTCAAAACATCACAACAAACACTTTGGGCTTTTATAATGCCGGACGTGCTAATCTACATTGGCGCGAATCGTTTGGCAGAATATTAAAAATGCCGGCCATATATGCAATACCCTCGGCATTTCTTTTAAAATTTGTACCTGTTGATTTGACTGTAATGCCATTCTGGCCGGCTTTGGTGTATATAAGAAATGCACTTGTCCCAATAGCTTTGATAATATTAGGTATACAAATATCAAAAACAAAATTTAAATCGATAAAACGCGGAGTATTATTATCAGTATTCATTCGATTGGTAATAGGACCCGTTTTTGCCATCTGCGCTATTATTCTTTTCTCTTTAGACGGTATAATCGCTCGATCGGTCTTAATTTCAGCTTCTGTTCCCACTGCGGTTAATACAGCTTTAATAGCCGTAGAATATGATAACCATCCCGATTTTGCATCTCAGGCGGTATTGGTTTCAACACTTACTTGTACCATTACACTATCCGGAGTTATATTCTTGTCACAAGTTTTGTTTGCAGTACATTAGATCTTTCAGTACATAACCATTTACTTTGTTACTAAGTGTAATAAGCAAGCGTTTTTATAAATTTTCATTTTTTATATGTTACAATGTTCTTATGTAGATTCTTATTTTTATATCATGTTTGTTGTACATTAATCACATTGTTTATCCATTTTTTTGATTTAAACCTAAAAGACACGAATGACGCTTTAAAAAGCTCTTCCGTTTGAACCGCGAATAGAGCCCCAACTATGTTTAAACCAAGCAATGAAACACTTATAAATGCTAAAGGTACTCCAACGGCAAAAATGCTTATACATTCTAGGAGCATACAAAATCTTGTGTCTCCCCCGTTTCGCAGTATACCCACAATCAATGTAAAATTATATGCTTTTATTGGAAGAAAAGCAACTATTACAATTATTGCATTTCTTAGCAAGTCTCTTGTTTCAGGCTTCACATTATATATATTTACAATATTATTGCTAACTGATATGGGAATAAAGACAACCGCCAGAGTAAATAGCACTGCCATTATTAAAAGTTTTTTTGCATATCGATAAGCCGAAGGATACTCCTCCCGGCCTATCTCATTACCGACCACGACACCGGCTGCATACCCGATACCCATAAACAACGCCTGAAACATATCTCCAATAACATATGCAATCTGGACAACGGCAATCGATTCGGTACCAAGTCTTCCATATGCTATATAATAAACCGTAGTTCCTACAGCCCACATTGATTCATTTATAATAACAGGATAAGACGTTTTCAACACGGTCTTTACCATTTTAAAATCCCAGTCCGAGAGTTCCTTAAAAGAAGCGGCTAAAGGATGGTCGAATTTCCTACCGTATACCGTATAAACTAATATTAACACTTCAACCACTCTTGCTATAACGGTAGCAATAGCCGCACCGGTAATACCTAAAGCCGGCGCACCAAACCTTCCGCCTATCAGAAGATAGTTTAAAAACGTGTTAACACATAAAGCGATTACCGATGCCATCATAGGCCATTTGGCACGATGAACGGCACGTGAGCTGAAACCAAAAGCACTTGCTATCGGAGTAATAAAAAATTGGGGTGATACTATATGTAAATATTTTATTGCGTCATCGATAACTTCAGGCTCATTTGAAAACAACCCCAATATTTCACGGGGAAAAACCATGCTTAGTGTAAAAAACAAAATGCCTATACCAAATCCGAATATTATTTCTATGCCCATGACTCTTCTTATATTTTTTATATCTTTTACTCCCCAGTATTGAGATAAAAATATTGAAGCACCGCTATACATTCCGAAAACACATAAAAAGAACACAAAAACAAGTCGGTTGGCTATACCAACCGACGCTATTGCAGATTCTCCTAAGGACCCGATCATTACCGTGTCTACCATATGCAATGTAGTCATGACAAAATTCTGAATAATAATCGGGACGGCGATATTACTCACCGTCCGATAAAAAACTTTATCTATATTTTTTAACATATTATTTATTAATCTTCCAGATTCCTTAATTCGTTTATATCGACTTCGGTATCATCCGCAATAGGCATGGGATGTTTTCTTGCGTTTGCACACTTTATGACTTTAATATCATCTACATTATAGACTTCGGTAGATGTTCCGTCCTTAGTCTCCAGCTTAACCTTAACCTTCTCTTTTAAAAGCTCCATTGATATGATTTCGCCCTTGCCGATTGGTGTCAATACCTCCGAACCAATTGTGGGCATCTTGTCTATCAGATACTCATAAGCCTCGTGTTCGTACTTTAAACAGCACATCAATCTTCCACACGCACCGGATATTTTAGCGGGGTTCAAAGATAAACCTTGTTCTTTAGCCATTTTTATGGATACCGGCTGAAATTCCCCCAGGAATGAATTACAACAAAGCATCCTGCCACATATCCCTATGCTGCCGGTCATCTTTGCCTCATCTCTTACACCTATTTGGCGAAGTTCAATCCTCGTTCTGAAAATCGAAGCCAGATCTTTTACCAATTCACGAAAATCAACTCTACCTTCTGCAGTAAAATAAAACAATACCTTATTATTATCAAAAGTATATTCTACGTCTACCAGTTTCATTTGCAATTTGTGTTTTGCTATTTTTTCTACACAAACACTAAAAGCCTCTTTTTCTTTGGCGACGTTTTCATTATATTTTTCCACATCCTCTACAGTTGCTATCCTTAGTACCTTTTTTAGGGGCAATATCAACTCTTCTTCCGGTATTTCCCGGATTCCTACCACTGCAGTTCCGAACTCGACACCTCGAGCCGTTTCCACTATTACACAGTCATCTTTATTTATATCTAAACCGTCAGGACTAAAATAGTAGATCTTACCTACTCTCTTAAACCGGACGCCTACAATCTGAGCCATTTATCAAACCTCCGTCAACGTTATCAGCATATTTTCAACGGCTAACCTGAAATTTGCATTTCGTTGTATATTAACCAGTGTTTCATTAATGCATTGTATATTTCGGACTGTTTTTCTCAAGGTTAAATCACGCCCGATTTCCTCTACCTCTTTAATTTTATCCGCATTAATCACATTTTGATAATCGGATCTCGCCACAACCGGTACATCTCTGTAAAACAGTTGCAATATATTAAACAATGTTTGAATATTTTCTTTATTATCGTCAAAATAGTTAACCGTATCGACAATATTCATATTAGCATTATTTATACTTAAAATCAACTTAATCATATCTTTTCTGAATAATGTAAATTCCTCCGACCGAACCAATTCAAGAGCTTTTCCGGGTATACCCCCACTGTAACCGTAAATCGTGTTTAAGTAATTAGGATCAATTTCTATACTGTTTTGCTTTAATATTTTTAAAAGATCCTCTTTAGAATACTTGTCCAAATGATAATTTATTACTCTGGACATTACGGTAGGCAATAAAGAATCCACTGCCACGGCTAATATTATTAAAACGGTGTATCCGGGTGGTTCTTCCAAAATTTTTAGTAAACAGTTTTGGGCTTGCGGAGTCATTTTATCTCCTTCGGATATTACATACACTTTTCTATCGGAGTAAAGCGGTTTAATCAAAACATCATTTTGAATTTTACGGATATCATCGATACTGATATGAGCACTTTCAGGTTGTAACCAAATGTTATCAACAGGCATTTTGGCACGATACATGCGACATGCGTTACATAGACCGCATTTGCCGTTCTCATCAGGTGCGGTACATACCAATTCGGAAACAAAGGCATCAGCCAATGTCCTTTTGCCGATGCCCTCAGGTCCGCTGAATACATATGAATGTGACAAGGTTCCGTTTAATATCGCATGATTCAATCTTCTTACTATATCATGCTGACCTGTAAAGGTTTTAAATGCCATTAGATCTTTTCATATCTTTCCACATCCAAAACGAATATGGTAGCGCCCCCTACTGTGACTTCCAACGGAAAAGACAGCATAACGCCATTCAACCCACCTCCAGGTGCCATTGAAGTATCCATGACTTTCTTTCTGCTTTTAGATTTGGATTTTACTATACCTATAACTTCATCCACTTTCTCATCCACAACACCGATTATGATTGTTGTGTTTCCGGCACGTAAAAATCCTCCGGTAGAAAACAATTTTGTCACAGAAAAACCTTTTTCATTTAACGTAGTTATAACCTCGTTTTGATCCTCGTCATGTACTATTGCATAAACCAATTTCATATGTCGAGCCTCCTTATAAGTTTATTTATATGAGTTACAATATCCAAAGTCACGTTTTCAACTTTTTGCATTCCGTCAATTATCTCCACATTATCCAAATGCTTGACCATTTCTCTGTATCCGTTACACACTTTTATATGGAACGAGTTATCCTCATTTTCTATACGATCGTTTACTTGTCTTTCCGATCTTCTTTTAACCGATTCTTCGTTATCTATGTTAATAAAGAAAGTTATGTCCGGTATCACACCGCTCATGGCGTATTCGTTTACCTTTTTTACTGTTTCCAACTCTATTCCTCTTGCTACACCTTGATACACATAACTAGACAGTACATACCTGTCACATATGACGGTAACACCCGCCTTTTGCTTTGCACTTATAAACTCCACCACATGTTGTGCTCTGGACGCCGCAATAAGAAGCATTTCTGTAATCGCATCCATATTTTTATGAGCTTTATCCAAAACTATGTCTCGTATTTTTTCACCTATGACCGTACCTCCCGGTTCTCTGGTTACAGTTGTAGGTATACCCTTTGATGTTAAATACTCATATAAATTCTTTATTTGTGTGGTCTTACCGCTACCGTCTATACCTTCTACGACAATAAACAAACCTTTTTTTATCATTTATTTTACCACTTCCATATACAATTTGTCTGTTAAGCCTTCAATGAAACCACCGCATTTTATTACAGCCCTAATCTCATTTAAAACGCGTTCTGTGACAATTTCTCCGGGTACTATAAGAGGAACTCCGGGCGGATAAGGAATAACAGATTTTATTACCACATACCCTATTGCTTTATCAAGAGGTACCGTCATTTTATTCCTCTTAACCGCTTCACACGGCAACATTTGCCGTTCAGGCAAATCGCATTTCGGATCAAATCCGGCATAACTGTTGTCAAATCCGAATTTAGCGTTTCCTTTCAATGCTTTATATAAACAATGATAATAATTATTCGGGTCACTTATAGTAGCGATAAGCAGTACATTGAACAAATCGGCCGCTTCTATATTTATATTATAACTCTGTTTGAGATATTTTTCAAGTTCAAAACCCGTGAAACCCGCTTTACAAGCATCAATTATAATTCTGGTTCCGTCTTTTTCAATAGCATTTTTACAAAGGCCGGTTTTTATTCTTATATCGGAAGACTCCTGTAATGTTTCACATAAAGTATTTATTTTTCGATTTAATTCATTATATAATATATTTCCATATTCATGCAAATATGTTGCTGCAAATTCCAGCAGGCACATTATAATGTATGACGGACTGGATGTTTGAATCATAGAAAGAGTATAATTTAATTTTTCAATATCGACTCTATCGCTACATACATGTAAATACGCCCCTTGATTTATGACCGGTAACGTTTTGTGTGCGCTTTGTATTACTATATCGGCTCCACAGTCAATAGCCGATCCGGGCAGAGAATCCGAGAATTTAAAATGAGCTCCGTGTGCTTCGTCAACTATTAAAATACCGCCTTTATTATGAACAGTTTCAGCTATTGACGTTACATCACAGCACATTCCGTAATAATTCGGATGAGTTATAATCACAGTCCTGACTGCTGTTTCGTCCATGATCTCTCCTACTTTATCGGAATCGGGAACAGAAGGCATCCTCATTTTTCCATCGAACTCAACGGGAATATAATAAGGTGTATAGTTGCTCATAATCACCTTGTTATAAACCGATTTATGACAATCTCTTGCCATTATCAACCCGCCCCTGTCTTCTATAACCGTTTGTAAAGCCGCATGAATACATGCGGTGGATCCATTAACGGAAAACAATGTTCTTTTTACATCGAAGTAATCTGCACAAGCTTTCATCGCTTTTTTCAATATACCTTCGGGTTTATACAGATTGTCCATTTCCGGTATCTCGGTTACATCGAACTTTAATAAAAATTTTCGTAATTCTTCCGGTATCCCGCTTCCCGCTTTATGACCGGGCATATGAAAAATAACCGGATCGGATTGGGCATAGTCTAAAACGGCATTGTAAACATGTAAATTTTTTAAAATGTCACTCATTATTTTTCATATTATAAATTGATATATAAAACATACCGTATTCATCCCAAACACGTTTTTTAACGATAGCGATGCGCCGTTTATGCAAAAGGTTGTTGTTTTTACGCAATGTAAAAATCGTATTGGTATTTGGTAGGCCAAAAGCTAAAATCATAAATAATCCACCTTATAAAACCTGATTGGATATTTCCTCAATTTCTAATTCAATTTCTTTTTCTATACGTTGGATATCTTTTGTGATATCTTCAATGGTCTCCCCTGGCATAACCTTCCTGTTATATTTGGGGAATTTATCCCTTCTGGGCGGTTTAGGTTTTCCGGGTTTATTAAAAGGTGCAGCCTTTTGTTTATTCTCTTGTTTGTTTTGTTCTTTATTTAGTTCTTTGTTTTCTTGTTTGTTCTGTCCTCTGTTTTCTTGTCTTCTATTATTATGATTTCTATTATTACGGTTATTAATTCTATTATTTCCACTTCTATTTTCTTCTTTTTTATTGGAATCAACGTTTTGCATATTTTCCTCCCGAATCATATTATGTGTATTATAGCACAACCCCGATAAGCTGTGCAAAAGTAATTTGACTGTCCAAATACAGTAATCGTTATGTCAAGCCTTAAAAAGTATCTCTCCGGATACGATATAATCTATGCTACCGTCTTCTCTTTTAACCTTCAACGCACCGTCCGACCTTATATCTAAAGCCGTAACAAGATCCTTATCCCCGTTCACGGTGGTGAATATTTTGCGCCCTAGTGTGACAGAGTATTTCTTCCAGCTACTTATGATTTGATCTTTTTGCCCTTCACATAAAAGAGTGTAATATTTTAATATTCTATCCAAAGTATTTGCGGCTATTTCGGACATACAGATACGACATCCGCATTCTATCATAAGAGATGTGGATTTTTCTCTGATTTCATTACTAAAATCATCCGAAGAATGTAAAACATTTAGTCCTATACCCAGTATAACATAACATATACGGGTTTCCTCAAAACCGGTTTCGGTAAGAATACCACAAACTTTCTTGTCATTTATTAAAATGTCGTTAGGCCATTTTATTCCTGCATCAAAACCTTTATTTTTTAATGTCTCACAAACAGCACACGCACAAGCTAAAGTGACAAGTCCCATATCCGCAGCCGACAACCGTGGCTTCAATAAAACCGACATCCATATACCTAATCCGGTGGAAGCTTCCCATCTCCTACCTAAGCGACCTTTACCTTTTATCTGAGATAAAGCAATAATAGCAGTTTCCTCAAAACTTTTCTCCATAGCCATTCTTTTTGCATATTCGTTTGTTGAGTCAATTTCATCTAGGAAGATTATATTTATATGATTTTCAACCCTTTTCAATATTTCGTATCTGCTGTATACGGAATTTTGCTTTACCATCCGGTACCCTTTATTTGACACGGATTGTATTGTATAACCGGTACTTTTAAGCTCCTTAATATGTTTCCAAACGGCACTTCTTGAAACACCGAGTTCTTGACCTATATATTCCCCTGACAAATAACCTTCAGTATGGTTTTCCAATAAATCCAAAATCATTGCCTTTATATTATTTTTTTCATTTTTCATCGATTAGAATCTCAATTCCTCCATAGCCGGTATTTTTAATGTAACCATTTTTTTATCTTTATTTATAAAGACACTTATTCCCAATGCTTCACATTCCACTTTCACAATTATACCTTTGTCGGCCAAGTCACTATAATATGCGTACAATACCGCGTCAAGCCAAGACATATCTTCTTCGGATTTATCGGCAATCAAGTTGTTTAAGTACAGTTCCACCGAATTGTCCACTAAAATAGGATAATCCCTTACTTTATCAGTGATACTTATTTCTTCTCCCTGAACAGTTCTGCTTATCAAACAAATAGGTTTTCTGTAGTTTCCAAATATATATTTTTGCACCGGTATTATAGATTGTACAAACAAGTCGTTAAGTAATTCATTTTGGTCATTATACAGGAAATAATTTCCTATTTTACAGTAATCATTGGGTATTTGTATTCTCAAACAGGTATAATCTTCTCGCCCGTAAAAACTGTCATCGTCCTTCGGATTCAAATACGCCGGGATGAACCGAGTCTCAAAACCCGCTATTTTGCACGTTATCAGCCCCCATTGAGTTAATTTCAATCCACACTGCACTATATCCTCCAAATTTGTTTTAGGAACGTGTTTATAAACTTCAGCCATCTTTTACACCTCTGTTCATGAATAAATACAATTATATCATACATAAAAAGGAATGTTAAATAATTAAAAAAACATGGTAATATATATTGAATTACAAAATTTTATGGCATATAATAAACATATCGGATTATATTTTACAGGAGGAGTGTTAATTATGGATTACTATAAAAGAATCGGTTCCGATTTAAAAGAATTATTGTTAAGTATTCCATGGGTATCAAAAATTAATAATTACAGTGTATATGTCATGGGAGTATCTTTAGTGGTTTTGTTGCTTTATGCCTTCACAATATCTTTAGGCGGGTTTATATATGCATTAGTTTATTACTTATTCCTGTTTTCGCTATTGTTATGCTATGTAAATTACCTTAACACATACCTTCTTATAGGATTATGGGGATTTGCTTTTACCAGACTCGTTTCCTTGTTATTCTTTTTCAACTGGTCCAATCTGGTTGCATTATTGTTATTTGCATTTTTAGGTTATATTGTATTTAGAAAAATCGGAGAGATAAAGCTTAACAGCTAATAAATATAGAACGGAGGAAATAGAAATGTCATTTTTTCAAAACCTTGGTAAGAAAGTGGGAGAAGCGGCACAAGGCGTAAAAAGCAAGACTGATGAATTGGCTGCAGTCGCAAAATTAAACAAATCGATTGCGGATGAAACTAAAAAAATTCAACAAGCTTACACTAATTTGGGGATGAAGGTTTACGACCTTTATAAACAAAGCGGTGAAATAGACGATTTGTTTGCTGATAACTGTCAAATTATTAAAATGGCTGAAGATGCAATCGCCGTATTCAAAGAACAAATTTTAGAAATAAAAAATATCAAAAAATGTCCTGATTGCGGTACAGAATCTTTGAGAGATGTTCAATTCTGTCCGAAATGCGGCCATAAGTTTACAGTGGCTGCTCCTCAAGCACCTCAAGGTGAAGCCGGCACAAAAGTTTGTCCGGCATGTAACACCGAATCACCTTCCGATTCCGCATTTTGCATTAGCTGCGGAACAAAGCTTTAATTGACATACATAATTAAGCTTAAGGACTACAGTCTGCAGTTTAATTATAATTTGTCAAGTGTGACTTAACAAATAGGCAACTATAGTTAAACGAGGGGTTCACACCCCTTTTTTTTGCGCAAAAAAGGGAACATTTTATGCTCCCTATAACCGTCCATTTACTTTAAAAATTTTATCCCGAAATTGGTTAAATATATGGCTTTTAATATCTTAATCGCTTATAAAACGGTAATTTTTCCCTATAACAAAGATATTTAAATTTATTTAAACTAAAGTGTGCTCTTAACCCGATATTTTACGGTAGATATATGCTGTATGATCCTTTTACCATCAAATAAACGGCATCACTTACAGCTGTAACGCCTCTACCGTCACCTCTTGAAATTAGAAGGTAATGGTTTATAGGTAATTTGTCACCTGTATAATAATCTTTTCCGTCACCTGATGTCATATCTGCAATACCGTCACCATTATCACCTTGTATGGCCGTACATATACCACTTCTTACAATCAACTCCACAACACCTCCGGCCATAAGCTTTTGACCTTTTTCCAAAACAATAACCTTATATTGGCTTGCCTCAGAAAGGTTAACCATTAAGAGATCATGATTATTTAATCTGTTTTTCAGAAGATCAACGGCTTTTTCCAGCTTGTCCAATCTTTCTACGGCATTTGACGGCATAGTGGGATTTGTAGGATTATATGAACCACCGGTACTTGTTCCGGAAGATGATCCGATTCTAGCCTCCAATTGATTTATCTTTTGTGTGAGTTGATCAATTTTCTGATCCACGTAGTTAACACTTGCGACGATAATATTGTTCGGTGTAGTTGCACTGACCAACGAACCAAATACTATAAACGCACACAATACCGCTGTCAAAGCAATGATGTTTTTCTTAGTTTTCTCTTTCTTGAAATACATTTTGACCCCCTAAATAAAAAAATTACTTGTTCTTCCAATTGGGAAAAACGATACCTGCTTTTTGCCTCTATATTAAATAAAACATCGGAGCGGTAATCTCCCCGGTTTTACGGTACACTGATACCGGTTATCAAGCGGATATTTTAAAGCAGTCTTGCAAACTTTGTATGTACTATATATCTACAAGTCCCAGACTTATCATCAACGCCTGATTAATTTTATACATGTTATTTTCACTTATTTGTCCTATTTTTTCTCTTAGTCTCCTTTTGTCAATGGTTCTTACTTGTTCAAGTAGAACTACCGAATCCTTGCTAAGTCCTATTTCTTTGGTGGATAATTCAAAATGTGTAGGCATTTTCGCCTTGTTTATTCTTGATGTAATCGCTGCGACGATCACAGTCGGACTGTATTTATTACCTACATCATTTTGAATTATCAATACAGGTCTAACGCCTCCTTGTTCAGAACCTATAACAGGGCTAAGATCGGCGTAATAGACATCTCCCCGTTTAATTATCACTCATCTCCATCTCCCTTAAAAGCATTTCCGACCTCTCGGCTTGAGCGTTATCGGCACATAACCAATTTTCGGCAATATCAAGATTAATGTTACCCATTTCACCATAGCCCTTTACCATCTGCCCCCGCAAGTTATGGATGTAACCTTTAGTCAAATAATACCTTACCGCTTGCCTAAAGAAACGACTTCTGCCGGTTTTTGCGTTTTGCACGGCATTATCAATTTCCTTTAGCATATCTTCAGGCAATGATATATTAATTCTCTTTGTCTTAGACATTCTGATCCCTCTTTCAATTATAAAATCAATTCAATACCGATGACAATATTCGTCTAATCTATATATATGTCGAATATTATGACTTCACCTTTAAATATATAACAGGATTCTTACCCATGTTATATATATCATTATAATTTGTTACGGACCTTTAGTCAAATAAAAAAAGTGTTACAACTCGCAGTAATTATTACCAATCTCCATATATGCCGCAGGTATCATTTCTATTATATCCGAAGCTGTCATTCCGTATTCAGTATATTTTTTCCCGGCATATTCCCCGGCCAATCCATGAAGATAAACCCCCAAGGTACAGGCCTTGATCAAATCAACTCCTTGGCCGGACAACGATCCTATCATACCCGCCAGTACATCTCCGCTTCCTGCGGTTGACATTCCTCCGCATCCCGTAGTATTAATCAAAACACTTCCACCGGGGTCGGTCACAATGGTTGCAGCACCTTTTAAGACGGTAATAACGCCCGTATGCTCCGAGAATTGCTTTGCCACCGCCAATCTGTCTTTTTGTATGTCTTCGATACTTATACCACACAAACGACTCATTTCACCGGGATGAGGTGTAACCGCCACATTACAACATGCGTTTTTTAATAGATCGATTCTACCCTCCAAAACATTTAAAGCGTCCGCATCCAACACTATATTTTTACCTTCCAGTGATAGGAAATATTCCAATGTTTTCAGTGTGAGTAAGCTTTTACCCATCCCCGGACCTATTACAAAACAATCTTGCATATTTATCAATTGTATTATGTGCTCCGGTTGATCATGAACAGGTTTATTATCTTCAAAAATAATCTTTACCGCTTCTATTACTGTAGTCTCATATATATGCGAGTCGGCTTCAGAGGTTTTAATATACACTAAACCGCTTCCGGTTCTGTAAGCGGCTTTCGCGGCTAAAATCACAGCGCCGGTCATACCCTTTTGACCACCTATTACCATTACTCTGCCGTAATCACCTTTATTACCGTCAGGCCGTCTACGGGGCAGCATGGCTTTAACTTCCCGCAGGTCTATGGTACGAACGGTGTAATTTTGTTCTTCGACAACATTTTTAGGTATTTGAATATTTGCTACAGTGATTCTACCCGCATATTCATGTCCCGGGTACACACACAATCCTATCTTAGGAAGACAAAACGTCACGGTTTCATGGGCTCTTACCGCATCTTGAGGAACACTTCCGTCGGCTCCGTTTACACCGGACGGTATATCTATACTTAAAATCATTTTTGAATATGTGTTTATTATAGAAATCGCATCTGCAATTCCGTTCCTTAAAGGACCATTAAATCCGGTCCCTAACAAAGCGTCAACAGTCAAATCGGAATTTTTAACAGCTTTAACACACTGTTCTTTTATATCAACACTGTACTGCTTGATATCCAATTTCATGTTTATATTTATATCATAATTTGTTTTTGCATCACCCTTAATTGAAGCTGTATTTCCAAATACATAGGTAGTTGTTTTAACACCGTTATTTTCAAGTATTCTTGCTACCGCAAATCCGTCTCCACCATTATTTCCAATACCACAAAAAACCACGACATATGTGTCGGTTTTTTGGGATAACATATCCAAAGCTTTATTTGCTACGGCTAAAGCGGCGTTTTCCATTAAAACTATACCGGGTATCTTTAAATTTTCTATAATATAACGATCCAACCGGCTCATTTGTTCAGGTGTGACTATCTTCATAACAATCTCCATAATAATCTTTTTATGATTATACCATAAATCATATATGCATGGTTAAATTCTAATACATTAATCGACAGTTCTACAGGTAAAAAACATGTCACTCCAAACATATCCGTTTAAAAAATCGTTCCGGTCGTGGTATAATAAATAATATGCGAAAGGGGTATATTATGCGACATTTAATTTTTCGTTCAAAATACGGTTCTTATATATTTATATTTATCTTGAGTATTTTTACACTCACATCATGCCTTACTACCGAATTTAACCCGGAATCGGAAACAACAATCGAAACCGGTTCGGTTACATCCATGCCACATATAACCGGTGGTACTTCCTCTGTTGAGAATATAACCGCAAAAAGTCCGACTTTTGAATCGTCTGTAAATGTTAAAAACCTTTTTAAAGCGTACGGGGATAAAATTTCATTGTCACCGATCAGTGAAACTTTTAGTGAATACAAAGTTGCTTATCATACCCGTTACAGTTATTCGGTTAATTATGAAAACCGTTTATCAGGGACTCTTATAGCCGATTTTTACGAACTAAACGGAAACGACATTTATTATTGTGTTAAAATGGAGGGATTATCCGACGCAGCTACAGAGCTTCAAATGGAGTTATACTTTGACGTTAAAGATCAATATACATACAGATATTACTCATACCCGAAGGGACGTGATAACGTTTCATCGGTTTTAAACGGTCCTTTCGACTCCGGGCAAGTACCGTTATCACAACCTTACACCACATACGCCGAAGGAGACGGTTTCTCAATGGTTTTAAGCTGCGTTAACGCATATGAGAAAAAAAACAATGAAGTATTAAGAGATGCGATAGATAAAAGCTCTGTTGTGCAAATTTCCGACGGACTGATAAAATTAAATTTATTTATAGAAGAAAACTATATTGTCGAACACTGGGGTATATTTTCAAAAGATTTATTAGTTGATTTTTCAGATGCAGAAACGGCTGCTGTTGTTAAGCTTGCCGATTTCGGACGATTCAGAAAATGGACTATGAACGGACAATATTACATTACACCCGTATCCTACATACCCTCGGGAGAAGATTATTTTTATAAAAATGTAGCTCATCATGTCGGAGAGAAATTCTTAAGAACCGACGGAAAGTATTTTGACATTATGTCAAAGGTTGCGCTTTATGTAGCCGTTCAAGATCAAAATCAAACCGGGATATGGCCTACAACCGCCGAATCCCAATGGTTAAGCGGTGATTACGGTATTAAAGAAAATTTTTACGATACCCGTTTTAACACCGATGTAGGACTGTTTCTAATAAGAGGGTATAGAAAACATAAGGATCCTGCATTATTGGTATCAGCTGAAAAATATGCAAACTTTCTTGTGGATTATGCTATAACTCACAATTTCAGGACAGAAAACGGTGGTTATTTGGTTTGGGATTACACCGATAAGGATTTATCATTGCTTCCTAATCATGTTTCATTGAACCATTTGGTTACCGAAATGAATTTTATATATGAAATGTACATTGAGACAAAAAAACCGGTATACCTGCTTTTAGGAGATAAAATAAAACTTGCAGTAGACGATACTTATTCTGATTGGCCGAAAGAAAACAACGACTTATGGTATGCATATATGCCGGACGGATCATATGATCGATTAGATTATGTAAATCTTACTTTGAAAGATCTAAGATATTCACAGCAGCTGATCCGTCTCATATACGGTAGAGACGATGATAAATTCGACTTTTTGATAAGGAGTAAAGAAAGTTATCTGAAAGCGAATAATCTTCCTTTATACTAGTGAGGTAGCTAATAAATCGTATATATCTTTATGAGTTTTCATAATGTTTATTATTTTTATATTTTGATCGGTAAAAGCGTGAGTTGTTGAACCCGTTGCTATTAAGGCTTTGTCTCGATCTCTTGTTATTTCATACCCGAATACTATTCTGGCTCCTGTGAGTTTTACAGTTTCAACCTTTACCCATAATTGATCTTCATAATATGAACCCGATCTGTATTTAACATTCAATTCGGCTAACGGCAACAACAGCCCTCGGCTTTCAACCTCCGAATAGGACATTCCCAACATTTTTATAAAACCTGTTCTTGCCGCCTCAAACCAGACGGGATAGCACGAATGATGTGCTATGCCCATTTGATCGGTCTCGGCGTACCGTACGACTATTTTTTCATAATAACTTTTCATACCGGATACTTTTCTTCCAACTTTCTAATACATTCATCCAAATAATTTGCTGAGAACTTTTCGATTTCACCTGCGTCACATAATTCGGCGATTCTCGCATCCATAGGTATTTTACCTAACACATCCAAATTCAATGTGCGTGCGGTTTCATCAGTCTTACTTTTACCGAAAACATCAATTTTCCTGCCACAGTCGGGACACAATACATAACTCATATTTTCAATTATTCCAGCCACATTGATATTCATCTTTTTAGCCATGTTATAGGCTTTTCTTACTATGACCGATACCAATTCTTGAGGGGAAGTGGCTATTATTACTCCGTCCACAGGTAATGACTGGAATATGGTCAACGGAACATCGCCCGTTCCCGGAGGCATGTCCACAAACATATAATCTACATCTTCCCACAAAACGTCTGTCCAAAATTGTTTAACTGTTCCTGATATAATCGGCCCACGCCATACAACCGGTTGATCTTCCTGTTCTAATAAAAGATTAACCGACATGACCGCTATATTGTTATGTGTTCTAACGGGATACAAGCCGGATTCATTTCCTTTTACCCCCGCTTTAAGCCCGAACATTTTGGGAATGGACGGTCCTGTAACATCTGCATCCAATATTGCAGTCCTATAGCCCCTTCTACTCATCAAAACAGCCAACATAGCCGTTATAGACGATTTACCTACTCCTCCTTTGCCACTTACCACAGGAATAACTCTTTTTATCTCACTTAAAGAGTTTTGTTGAAACAACAAACTCGTATCCTGACATTTCTCCTTGTCCGCCGTAGAGCATTGGTTTTTGCTCGGACAACTATTACAATCAGCCATATAAATTCACTTCCGTTTCTTGTATTATAACATCAAAAATACTATACCTTTTGGCAGGACATGTCAAGTGCCAATAACTACTGAAACTTTCAAACAGCACTTATGAAATTTTTCAGATTATATAATGTTTTGCTGATTTTAATACTTATTCCACATTTTTTTCTGTTATCCACATATTTATCCACAGCTATCAATTCTCAAGCCGGGTATGGCGTTAAGGGACAGATCCGAGAATATACCTTTTTCCAGCCGGTAATATCCTGCCGATGCAATCATAGCCGCATTATCGGTGCAATATACTATATCCGGATAAAATACTTCTATATTGTTTTTCTCCCCGGCTTCTTTCATTTTCTTTCGCAGAACTGAATTTGCCGATACACCACCTGCAAGACATACGGTTTTTAAACCTACAGTCTTTGCTGCGGCTATGGTGTTTTCGGTTAATACATCTGTTACAGCTTTCTGAAACGACGCTGCAATATCATTTACATTAACAGGTTGTTTCTTCATATTTAATGTATTAATATGATTAATAACTGCGGTTTTTACACCTGAAAAACTGAAATCGTAGAGATTATCGGAAAAACGTGTTTTTGGAAAAGACACATAGTTCTCATCACCGGCTTTAGCTATTTTATCTATCATAGGTCCTCCGGGATATCCTAAACCTAAAACTCTAGCTGTTTTGTCGAAGGCTTCTCCTGCAGCGTCATCTCTTGTTTTTCCCATAATCTCATATGTTAGGTAATCTTTTACATGTATTATATGGCTATGTCCTCCGGATGCTACCAATGCTATAAAAGGAGGTTTTAGATCTTTATGGGTTAAAAAGTTAGCAAAAATATGTCCTTCAATATGATTGACACCCATCAAAGGGATGTCTAGTGCCCAAGCGATCGCCTTGGCCACAGATATGCCGGTTAGCAACGCTCCCACAAGTCCCGGTCCGTAGGACACAGCTACGGCTTGTATTTCCGAGATATCCATTCCGGCTTTAATCATACAGTCGTCTAAAACAGGTATGATATTTTCTACATGCTTACGTGATGCA
The DNA here is from genome assembly GCA_964547525.1 of uncultured Clostridiaceae bacterium. Lineage (GTDB taxonomy): Bacteria > Bacillota > Clostridia > JAAYHZ01 > JAAYHZ01 > CAZJOD01. Next base: position 42,549 of record CAZJOD010000002.1, on the reverse strand, counting down.
ATCTCAGGCACCACCCCTCCGTATAGCCTGTGCAACTCTATTTGTGAAGAGATCACACTTGATACCAAGACACGACCGGCTTTAACAACGGCACACGCCGTCTCGTCACATGTCGATTCAATTCCTAATATATATTTATCCATCAATACTAATCACCTATAGCTTAAAAGTTAATCCAAATGTCAAACTGTGTCTTACCCGAACAATTTCGGAAACAGTTTACCGATAAATAACTGATCGAAAAGCACTAAAGCGGCTACTATGTATAAATAATAAGAAAAATATTTCAACTTCCCTTTATTTATTACCTTTATCATAAATCTAATGGCAAAATACCCACTGACACCGGCTGCAATTATACCGACCAGAAACGGTCCGGTATTAATGCTTTCTTCTAGCAAGCCGGGCTCTTTTAACAATCCGTACACATCCATAACCACAGCTCCTAAAATAACCGGTACCGATAACAGAAATGAGAATTTGGATGCTTCTTCTCTTTTTATGCCTCTAGCCAAAGACGTGGTTATAGTCATACCAGAACGCGATACCGCAGGGAAAAGTGCTACAGCTTGAGCGAATCCAATTATCAAAGCATCTTTTGTTTTAGTCGTATCCATTGTCTTTTTACCCGTGTGTATTTTTGATGAGATCAATAATACCGTTGCTGTAAATAAAAAGCCTATACCCAAAGATTTTCCGGTATCAAAATATTCCCTTAATAAATCCTCTAAAAACACAGCCGCAATAACGGCAGGTACGGTTCCTACAATAATAAGCAGAACGGGTTTTGACAACGGATTCTTTATTAACTTTACTATATCTTTATAATAAACGGCACATACCGCAACAAGAGTAGCGAAATGTACACATATACCAAACGTAAACGCTCCTTCTTCTATGCCCAATAAATTCTGAAACATTACCAAGTGCCCTGAACTACTGACCGGCAGGAATTCGGTCAATCCCTGCAAAATACCCAAAAATAAACCTTCTAAGATACTCACCGTCGATACCCCCTGAATCGTATTATTATATATAATATTTGTCTGAAATCCAATTATACTGATAAAAAAAAGTATATGCAACGAATAATATTCATTTTAAAGAGTAATATAGATGTTGAAATAAGCTATTTCAAGTAAAAAGATATCGGTTTAACCGATATCTTTTTTATTTGCAAGCTTATTAGCTCTTTTACCTAAGACCAGGGCGGGCGGTTCTTTTTTGAGTATAGTAGAAGATGTAATTATACACTTTTCCACATCATCTCTTGATGGTAGTTCATACATAATATCCCGCATTACTTCTTCTAAGATCGCTCTTAAACCTCTGGCTCCTGTTTTTCTCTCTATTGATTTTTCCGCTACTGAAATTAACGCCTCTTGTTCTATTTCCAATTTGACATTATCCATTTCAAATAACGATTGGTATTGCTTAACTAATGAATTTTTCGGTTCGGTCAAAATTCTGATCAGCGCTTGCTTATCTAACTCGTGTAATCCTACTATAACAGGTAATCTTCCTACAAACTCAGGTATTAAGCCGTATTTTAAAAGATCCTGCGGAGTTATATCGGTTAAAATATTAATATCTTGGGCGGTCTTTTTTAAGCTGCCACCAAAACCCATTGTACTCTTACCGATTCTATTTTTAATTATCTCCTCGATTCCGTCAAAAGCTCCACCACATATAAACAATATGTTGGAGGTATCTAACTGTATAAATTCTTGCTGTGGATGTTTTCTACCCCCTAAAGGCGGAACCGAAGCCACTGTACCTTCAAATATCTTTAGCAAAGCTTGTTGTACACCTTCACCGCTTACATCCCGGGTAATTGAGGGATTATCCGATTTGCGAGCGATTTTATCAACTTCATCCAAATAAATGATTCCTTTTTCAGCTTTTTCAATATCGTAGTCTGCAGCCTGAATCAAACGCAAAAGAATATTTTCTACATCTTCTCCCACATATCCGGCTTCTGTTAAAGAAGTAGCATCAGCTATGGCGAAAGGAACATTTAAAATTTTAGAAAGTGTTTGCGCCAACAAAGTCTTACCGCAACCGGTCGGACCGATCATTATAATATTGCTCTTTTGTAATTCAACTTCATCGTTATTCGCTCCGGAGTTGATTCTTTTGTAATGATTATATACGGCGACAGCTAATGCTTTTTTCGCTTCATCCTGGCCGATAACATATTTGTTAAACGTCTCCATGATTTCCTTCGGTTTTGGAATCTTGTCGAAATTAAACTCAAATTCATTATCGAAATCGGCGGGTTCTTCATCTATGATCTCACTGCAAAGTTCTATGCATTCGTCACAAATGTATACACCCGGCCCTTGTATGAGTTTTCTAACTTCGTCTTGGGACTTACCACAAAACGAACATTTCATGCGTTTATAATCATCGTTTTTCGCCATTTTTCACCTCGATTTTCTATTCCTGTCTAAAAGTCATCACCTTGTCAATTATCCCGTATTCCATAGCTTCCTGTGATGTCATAAAATAATCACGTTCCACGTCTTTTACTATCCTTTCCAGTGGTTGACCTGTATTCTGACTTAATATACCATTTAAACTGTCCTTGATCCTCATTAACCTTTCGGTATGTATTTTAATGTCAGTAGCCTGACCTTGCACACCTCCTAAAGGTTGATGGATCATAATTTCACTGTTCGGTAAAGCGTATCTTTTACCTTTTTTCCCTGCCGCCAATAAAAACGCACCCATGCTTGCAGCCATACCGATACAAATGGTTGAAACGTCCGGCTTAATATATTGCATAGTGTCATATATGGCAAATCCGGATGTTATAGATCCACCCGGGCTGTTAATATATAAAGTAATATCACGGTCGGGATCTTCATGTTCAAGATAAATCAACTGAGCGACAATAAGACTTGCCGTAATATCATTCACTTGATCACTTAATACTATGATCCTTGATTTTAACAACCTGGAATATATGTCATATGATCTTTCACCTCTACTAGTTTGTTCTATAACCATTGGAACCAAATTCATATCCATATCTTATCTCCTTTCAAACATATGTCATAATACCGTCAATAAAGTTACATTATATATTTTACGTACAATTAAATTATAATTATACATTTAATCCAATATTACCCGCTTCCGAAACAGGTTTTATTCTTTATTCAACGGAATCGTTCTATTCTTCTACAGAATCAATCTTTTCATCTTCCACATTTTCAATAGCCGGTTCATCTTCGGAATCCCGTTTCGGATCTTCCCTGAATTTTCTTTCAACTTCAGTCAATTTAGCATTTTCAGTTAAGAATTCAACCGCTATTTGTTTACTTATTTCCGCTCTGTAGTATTCTATATCATCATCTCTTAAACGCTGTTTAAACGTCTCTAAGTCTTGACCGTATGCTTCGGCAGTCTTTTTCAATTCTTCATCAAGCCTTTGATCGTCAGTTTTGATATTTTCCAACTCTACGATTTTTTCAAGCATCAGTGATGTTTTCAATTCGTTTATTGCACGTTCCTTGCTTTCCTCTCTGAACTCCTCCATTGTTCTTCCCATATATTCCAAGTACTTCTCCATTGTCAACCCTTGGAATTGATATTGAAGCCTCATAGCCATTTCATTTACATATCGGTCTATTGTATGCTGAATCATCACATCCGGAACATCAATTTCGGTATTTTTTAACACTTCTTTTATGACATTATCTTCTGTTCCGTTTTTTGACATACTATCGGCCTGTTTTTGTAGTTTTTTCATGATGTCTGCTTTATATTCTTCCAAAGTATCAAACTCACTGACATCTTTTGCAAATTCATCATCTAATTCCGGATATTCGGTAGTTGTTATTTGGTTTATCTTTACCTTGAAGACAGCTTCTTTTCCGGCTACTTCTTCGCTATGATATTCTTCAGGGAAAGTTACATTAATCTCGGTCTCATCTCCTGTGTTCTTTCCTATCAATTGTTCTTCAAAACCAGGAATGAATGAACCGGATCCGATAACCAAATCATGTCCCTCGGCTTTTCCCCCTTGGAAAGGTACTCCGTCGACAAAGCCTTCATAGTCGATATTAACAGTATCCTTATCTTGAACCGCTCTTCCTTCGACAGTAACTTTTCTGGAGTTTCTCTTTACAACCGTATCAATCTCGCTTTGAACATCCTTATCTTCAATCTTGAAGATAATTTTTTCGGCTTCCACACCCTTATACTCTGTAATAAACACTTCAGGTTTAACGGTTACTGTTGCCGTAAAAACGAAATTTTTATCTCTTCCTACTTCTTTTATATCTATTTTAGGCCTTTCGACCGGTTCGATCTTAGTCTCCAAAACCGCTTGGTCATATTTATCCGGGATAATAAAGTTAATGGCATCTTCATATAAAACTTCTTCACCATACATTCTTTCTATCATCGCTTGCGGAGCTTTACCTTTTCTAAATCCGGGTACATTGAACCTACCGCGATTCTTATTGTATGATCTTCTCATACCATCTTTAAACACTTCATTCTCAACTTCTATTTCAAGCACTACTATATTTTTTTCCGGTCTTTCCAGCTTAACGCTCATTCCTAATTGCCTCCGATCAATAACATTATATTACTCTTTTAGTAAACTTGACAGTTTAACTTGTATATTATAACATAACCGATTATAAAATCAATAAGATTTTTATTATTCGGCAGTTTAAACGAACATTGTACTTTTCTCTTTTAATCATACCGATATTTCGGATTTTATCCGTCTTACATTAAATTTCAAGTAATCACTTGATACGAGGTGATAAATTATTCCGTCCTTATTACCTTGCACAATATATTCACTTTCGAAATTCTTATGTATATGCCCATAAACACATACCTTTACATTAAAATGTTTCATTAATAACACAAAATCCGACTCCTCGCCGGCAGGCCCGAAGGGGGGATAATGCAATGCACATATTACAGGCTTTTCTTTTGCCTTAACACTTTCGAAAGAAAGTTTCAATCTCCCGTACTCCCTTTGGTATATCTTGGCGTCTAAATCAGTGAAATCCGTACTCATCGGGTGTTTCCATCCCCGTGTACCACATATGACATAGTCATCGGTCTCATAAGAATTATTGTGCAAAACACTCACACTGTTTATACCCCATTTTACAAAAATTTCATTCATTTTATGTGTTCCGCTCCACCAATAATCGTGATTGCCTTTACTTATAATTTTTCTACCCTTCAAACCTTCTATAAATAGAAAATCATTCCTGGCTTCTTCAAGTCGCATAGCCCAAGATATATCTCCGGGAATAACGACCATGTCCTCTTCTTTTACCGTTGCATTCCAATTTTCTTTTATTCTTTCCATATATCCTTGCCATGAATAACCGAAAATATCCATAGGTTTATCAACCCCCAAAGATAAATGCAAATCGGATATAGCATAAATTTTCATAATTATCACCGTTTATTCCATATAATAACCGTTTATTCCACACAGTTGTGGAAATAATTAAAAATAACCTTAGCAGTACTTTCGCTTATACCTTTCACATTAACAAGCTCACACATCGAGGCTTTTTTTATGTTGTCCACCGATTGAAAATGTGCAATCAAGTCCTTTTTCCTCTTTGGTCCTATACCGGGTATGTCGTCCAACACCGATTCTCGCATGGTTTTTCCGGCCAGCAGTCTATTATAAGCTATTGCATACCGATGTACCTCTTCTTGTATACCTGATAAAAACCGCAACAACACCCCGTTACCGGTCAGGTCCAACTCCCCGCAACCGGTTATAAGCCCCTTGGTTTTATGTTTATCATCTTTTACCATTCCCGCTATAACAATATCATACGTAAATTCCTCTAAAACTTTTGAAACGGCTGTGACATGACCTTTACCTCCATCCAATAATATAACGTCAGGAAGGTTTTCCAAGTCTTTTTCTCCTTTAAGCCTTCTCCAAACAACTTCGGCCATCGAAGCATAGTCATCTTGTTTTTCGGTGCTTTTTATCTTATATCTCCTATATGAACCGGTATCTTTTTTGCCGTTTATAAACACTATTCTACCTGCTACAATATTTGACGATCCTGTGTTTGATATATCATAAGCTTCTATTCTACCCGGTAATTCTTCCAATCCCAATACTTCCTTCAAACCGTAAAGACCTTGTTCCGCTATCATGTGAATGTTATTTTGTCTTAAACAATAATTCTTTAGATAAATCATGGCATTTTGTGCGGCCATATCGGACAGTTCCTTTTTTCTGCCTTTTTGAGGTACATGGATTGATACGTTTTTACCGGCTGATTCGGATAACCATCTTGATATCAAATCCGACTCCACCGGTTCCACATTTGTAACTACGGTCTTTGGTACCAATGTTTTTGCCGTATAGTATTGTTTCATAAACGATGATAAAATCTCACCCGCCGGTTCTCCTAATACATTCTTTTGAATAAACTCCCTTTTTTCGGACAATTTGCCGTCCCTAACGTATAAAATTCCTATACAACACATATCATATTCCGAATAGACTGCTACATAGTCAATATCTTCATGGTTTACAGAGACTATTTTTTGCTTTTCCGTTACCGAACGAATTAGCGAGATCTTATCTCTAATTACCGCTGCATTTTCAAAATCTAAATTTTCAGAGGCCTCTGCCATCTGATTTTCAAAATCCTTAACTATTTCCTCATGTTTTCCGTTGAAAAAATCCATTATGTTCTTAACATAGACTCTGTAACGCTCCTTTGTAACATTTCCCGTACATACACCGGAACATTTTTTAATATGGTAGTTCAAGCAAGGTCTCATATTATCTATCCGATCGAAATTTTTATCGCAAGACCTTATCGGAAACACTTTTTTCAGCATACTTAGCATTTGATTTAAAGTGGTTGCACTTACATGAAAAGGGCCGAAGTATTTTGCATTATCATCTGCAGGTCTTCTTTCTACGGTAATCGTAGGATAGATGTTTTCCACATCCACTCTGATATAGGGAAACGATTTATCGTCTTTTAATAATATGTTATAATGAGGCATGTGCTTCTTTATCAGTGTTGACTCCAAGATCAAAGCTTCCACTTCACTGTCGGTTACAATATAATCGAAAGATTTTATTCTTTCAACCAGCACTTCGGTTTTAATATCATGGTTACTGCCGGTAAAATATTGTTTTACACGGTTTTTAAGAATTCGCGCCTTTCCTATATAAATAATTTTTCCCGCGGAATTTTTCATCATATATACGCCGGGCAAATCCGGTAATTTTTTCAGCTCATCCTGTATGTCAAACATAAGCACACCCCCCTTCCTTGACATATGCATATGTTTATATATCCAAATTTTAAATAGTTATACGATCATAAACCTCTATAAGCATTTCCACATTACATATGCATCTTCGTGGTTATCCGAATAATATCTTTTTCTTAATCCCTCTATTTCGAATCCGTGTTTTAAATAGAGTTTTTGAGCGGTTACATTACTTACCCGAACCTCCAACGACATATATCTTATATTTGATATCTTACATTTTAAAATTAGAGCGGATAAAATAGCATTACCTATCCCATATCCTCTATAATCTTTGTGAACGGCTACATTTGTTATATGAGCCTCGTCATCCACAATCCACATACCACCGTACCCTACAATATTATCTTTATAAAAGGCCGTTACATAATAAGATAGCATATTTTCTACAATATCCTGATATAAAGCGTTCTTCGACCACGGTACCGTAAATGTGGCTTTTTCTATTTCATATATCTGTGATATATGATCTTCCCTGGTTCTTTCAATTCTAAAAGTATCATTCATTCTTTACTTCCATTGCCTGTTCGGCTTGCGATTTTCTCAGATAAAAAGGCATTAGTAGTGCAGGATCCGTTTTTGCAGCGGTTTCGGCCATCAATCCTACAGTTGAGGCTTTAGGCATATAATCTCCGACATTTACCGTATACCGGCCAAACCCTTCAAAACCTTCCCATGATGCACATGCTTTGTAAGCATCACCGGTAAATACAACATCTCGGTCCATCTTCTGCAGCATTGACATCAAATCGTCGATTTTCAACCCCATGTATTCGGTTAATCTGATCAAACGATTTTCTTTATCTTTATTGTATATTGCACAGAATACCTGTCGGTTCCTCGCATCTAAAACAGGGCATATTAATTTTTGATATTCATATACATCATATGCCAATACATCCAAAGTATTGATGCCAACCGTTTGTTTTTTTAAAGAGTAAGCCATAGCTTTTACCGTGGATACACCTATTCTTACCCCGGTAAACGAACCGGGCCCAATGGTAGTTGCAAATAAATCTATATCATTTTTCTTAATATCAGCCTCCTTGACCACCGCATCGACTAAAGTCATGATATTTCGGGAATGCATAGACCTATGATTTATTAGAAATGACGTCCTTATTTCACCATTGTCTACAATCGCTGCAGAAGCGGCTTTGGTTGCGGTATCAACAGCCAGTGTTATCATATCGTATTCCTCCGGTTTTTAATGGCCTCGATCAACTCGGCCATACCTGTACCTTTTTCATATATATCGATGGATCTGAAGTCGTCTCCGGCTTGGAAGTCTCGTGTAATATCGAATAATATATAGGAATCAGGCAGCACATGAGGAATCAGATTTGCCCATTCAATCACCGATACCCCGTCTCCGTCCACATAATCGTAAAAACCTATATCTTGCACCATATCCCTGTTCTCAAGGCGATAAACATCGAAATGATATAAAGGTATCCTCCCCTCATAAATATTCAACAACGTAAACGTAGGGCTGGTTATCTCTTCATTTATACCCATACCGCGTGCTATGCCTCCGGTCAGCACCGTTTTTCCGCTCCCTAAATCTCCGGTTAGACATATAGTATATCCGGGCTTTGTCAATGAACCTATATACATCCCGAAATCTAAAGTTTCTTCTTTGTTTCGAGTAACAATTTTACAAATATGATTACCTTTCATGAATCAAATTACCATTTACAAAAACATATTTTAGTTTTGTTCTATATTCGAAAGGATGTCCGTCAAAGATTAAAATATCCGCATCCTTTCCTTGTTCCAAACTGCCCACCCTGTGATCAATACCTGTGAGAACAGCGGCGTTTATTGTTATAGCTTTCATTGCTTCTTCCTCATCCATCCCTTCTTTTGATGCGACAGCCGCACATAAAGGTAAGTACTGAATCGGTATGACAGGATGGTCAGTCATTATAGCCGTAAGTATTCCCGCTTTTGATAAAATACCCGGACATTTTGGTGTCAAATTCCTTAGCTCAATTTTACTTCTTTCACAAATCAACGGTCCGGTTATGACTCCAATATTTGCACGTTTTATTAAATCCGGAATTAAGTATGCTTCGGTGCCGTGCTCTATGGTCACATTTAGGTTGAATTCTTTTGCTATTCGCATCGCTGTCAGTATATCGTCTTCTCTGTGTGCATGGGCCTTCACTCTTAATTTTCCGTCTAATACTTTAGCTAATGACTCCAGTTTATAATCGAAAGCCGGTTTTTTCTCTTCACTGTTTTTCTCACTTTCGCTTATTTTATCCAGATATTCTTGAGCTTTATATAAGTTCTCTCTTAAAATTGCCGCAGTTGCCATTCTGGTAGATGGATATTTATTTTTAGTGCCGTATACTCTTTTTGGATTTTCACCGAATGCCAGTTTCATTGCTACACAATCATTTATTAACATTTCTTCAGGGTCGGCTGATACGGTTTTTACCGCTGCAAACTGACCACCTATAACATTCGCACTGCCGGGTCCTGTTACTACTGTCGTAACCCCCGCTCCACAGGCTTCTTTAAAACAATTGTCCCTATGAAACATTCCGTCTATCGCCTTTAACTGAGGTGTAACAGGGTCGGTTGCCTCATTACCGTCGGAGCCTTCCCAATTTACACCGTCTTCCCACATACCTATATGGCAATGTCCATCAATAAAACCGGGTAAGACATATCCCCAATGTGCATCAACAACCTTTTCAAGGCCTATCTCGCAAGGCATGTCCGTCATAGAACCAATTGAAAAAATTTTTCCTTCTTTTACTATAATATATCCGTTCTCAATTTTTTTACCCCTCATGGGTAATATTTTAGCATTTTTAATTAATAACAAAATCAACCCTCCTTAACACCAAAAAGAGCATCAAAGATGCCCCTTATACTTCATTTTAATATCTCTGTAACATCATATCATAAAGTAAAAGTCTTTTTCAAGTCGTGAAAATACTTTATATGAGGTTTCAAAAAGTCCGCCCGGTCAATCCGAACAGACTTTTTATCCTTGGTTCATACTATTTTGATTTTTCTACAAACTGTTTGCCATATTCTTTACAACGTTGGTAAGCATCTTCGTCCGGATTCCATGTCTCCCTTATGCCTTCGTCTATTACGGTAATTCCCGCATCTTTTAGCTCTTCGGTGATCATTTTTACACTTTCCCCACTCCAGCCGTAGCTGCCAAAACCGGACGCTTTTTTATTTTTTAATGCCAGTCCTTTGATCATTTCAAGTATACCGGCAACAGAATACAAAATTCCTCTATTAATAGTGGATGACCCTACTAAAAACGCTTTAGATTTAAAAACTTCTGTTAAAACTTCATTCTTATCAGTCTTTGAAACATTAAATAATTTTACCGTTACTTTATCGTCAGCTTCACGAATCCCTTCTGCGATAGCTTCGGCCATCCTTCGGGTTCCGTTCCACATAGTATCGTACATAACAGTTATTTGATTTTCCTGATAATCGTCAGCCCATTTTAAGTATCGGTTTACTATTTGCATTGGATCGTCTCTCCATATAACACCGTGACTAGGGCATATCATACTCACAGGAATATTCATACCGATCAACTCGTTAATTTTTTTTGTTACTAATGGTGAGAAAGGAGCCAATATATTCGCATAGTATTTTATCGCTTCATGATATAATTCGCCACTGTCCACCGTATCATTGAACAAAGATTGCGAAGCGTAATGTTGACCGAATGCATCGTTACTAAACAAAATATTTTCACCGGTCATATATGTCATCATGCTGTCAGGCCAATGTAACATTTTTGCTTCAACGAACACCAACTTGCTATCACCTATATCCAAAGCGTCCCCTGTTTTAACTTCGACAAAATTCCAATCCTGATGATACTGCCCTTTTAGTGATTTTACGGCGTTTTTAGTACAATAAACCGGCTTGTCCGGTATTTCTCTCAGCAATTCAACCAAAGCACCACTATGATCAACTTCACCATGGTTGGCAATAATATAATCTATGTCATTCAGATCAATCTCTTTTTTGAGATTTCTGACAAACTCCTTTGAATACGGCGCCCATACCGTATCAATGAGTACTGTCTTTTTATCTTTTATCAAATATGAGTTATATGAAGATCCCTTGAAAACCGAATATTCATTTCCATGAAATTTATCCAATTCCCAATCGATCTTACCTACCCATTTAACTTTTTCGTTTATCTTAATACTCATAAAACACCTCGTTATAATAAAAATGTAAAACTTCCTGCTACTCAAGAAAAACTTTGAGCAACAATAATTCTTAATCTAGTATGCTTTATTTTTTGATAAAAAACTCATACATATTGGATAAATTTTACGTTATATACATAATACCATATTCCACTTTGTTTGTCTGTAACTTAAGTTACAATTCGGTTTGATGCTACCGATGTATTGTTTTTGTTGTTAAATCTTTTATTACTTTGATTATTTAATCTATTTAATAATTATGCTTTTTATTATACAAAAAATATAAGTAAAACCCGCCGGAAAATCCAGACGGGTTTATTCATAACAAGAATATTAACCTGATATGATCTCTTACAGATTAGCAAAGTATCTAAGGAAACATTATATATCAGAATCCAAAATTTTAATTATAATGTGTGATACACAAACCCGTATAATCCTTATCTTTTTATTCATCGTTTTTGAAAAGTAACGGTATCTTACTACGGATGCTATCATAAGTTTTCATTGAGGTAAACGCCACAATTATTGAGTTAAGCCATGCTGTAAATACTTTTTGTATTATTTGGCGGACAGGAACATTAAAGTTCTCGGTAGTTGCCACTACAACACCAACTACAAGTATCGATATGACATATACCAATTTTTCAGTCTTTATTTTACCCATACATTTATCGCAAATATTTTTTGTCAATTGGGTAATAAGACTCACCGCAACAACCATGCCGGTAAAACCGGTTACAAATTCCCACGTAAATAAGTTGTTAAACATGTTATCACCCCTTATTCAAGTTATGTATGAGAATGTAACAAAAAAGTTTTCTATAACCGTTTTTACTTTACAGCCTTAATTATTATATTCGTACAAAGAAGGATATGTTCATATATCAAGGTAATTTATTTGAAATTATTTATTGAAAACTTTGATCTTTTTAATCTTAGAATAGATAATCAACTATCATTATATGTATCTTTTACGCCATAATAAGATTATTATGATATATTTGTATAAAAAGCCGCCACGTAGTGTGTCTTTTTTCGGCAGCTGTTAACGTAGGCAAAATATCGTTTAATAAAAAATTCCCGTAATACACAGTATACGGGAATTTCGTATGTTCGGTCTTGATTAACGTTTTGAAAATTGAGGAGCTCTTCTTGCTTTTTTGAGACCGTATTTTTTTCTTTCCTTCATTCTTGGGTCTCTTGTTAAGAATCCCGCTTTTTTCAACGGTTGCCTGTATTCAGCGTCAGCTTCTAACAAAGCTCTGGATATACCATGACGAATAGCACCCGCTTGGCCTGTAAATCCGCCGCCTTTAACGTTCACTAATACATCAAACCGATCGGTTGTGTTTGTTAAAACAAGAGGTTGTCTTACTATTACTTTCAAGGTATCCAATCCGAAAAAGTCGTCAATAGTTCTACCGTTTATAACAAAGTTACCGTCTCCCGGTACCAATCTGACACGAGCTATAGATTTTTTTCTTCTTCCGGTTCCGCAATATTGTACACTAGCCATTTCATACTCCTCCTTTCATTATAATTCCAACACTTCAGGACTTTGAGCCTGATGAGGATGTTGGCTTTCTGCATATACTTTTAATTTCTTAATCATCGCTCTACCGAGACTGTTTTTAGGAAGCATACCTTTAACAGCCAATTCAACCATTTTGCGAGGATTTTTTTGAACAAACTGTTTATACGGCATTTCTTTCAATCCGCCGATATATCCCGTATGATACCGATACATTTTTTTATCCCATTTGTTCCCTGTCAATTCGACTTTATCCGCATTAACTATAATAACAAAATCACCAACATCAACATGAGGTGTATATTCGGCTTTATGTTTCCCTCTTAAAATTGTAGCAACTTCAGATGCAAGTCTACCTAGCACTTTACCTTCAGCGTCAACTACAAACCATTTACGTTGTACGTTTTCAGCTTTCGCCATATATGACTTCATATGTTTAACCTCCTTCGAGAATCTTTTCACATAAATTAGCATGTCGTCCCAAACGACACTTTCATATTTTAATACACGGTTATTCTCATGTCAAGAGATTTTTTTATATTTTTAATCTACCTCCGGATTCCTTTGATTTTTGGCCTTATTATCTTGTATTCTCTCGTATAATCGTTCGCCATTCCTGAAAATTGACAATAAAAAAGTGTCAAACCTTATTCGACACCTAATAACCAATAAACGTTGAATAGAATATTAAAGCCGGCCGATATCTAATCATAAAATACCCGCTTTAAATATAAGCCGTGAGCAGGAGCGGTTTTACCGGCAGGTTTTCTACTTTTCGCGGTCAATATTTCAGGAATCGCATTTTTATCGATTTTGCCCAAGCCAACATCGATAAGTGTACCTACAATAATCCTCACCATATTATATAAGAATCCATTACCTAGCACCATATAACTTATAACAGCACCTTCTTGTTGTATACATGATTTATAAACGGTCCTAATGGTACTTTTAACACTACTACCGGAGGCACAAAAAGAAGAAAAATCATGTTCCCCTTCAAATAACCGGGCGGCATGTGCCATATCCGCAACATTTAACCGTCCTTTTACCCAATACATCCGGTTTCGTGTAAAAACCGATTTATCCGGTGAATTTATAATCAAATACAGGTATTCTTTACGGGTCACATTGAAACGGGCGTGAAAATCATCAGGTACGGCTTTTGATTCTAACACTCTAATATCTTCAGGCAAACGTGAATTTATCGCATATTTAAATTTTTCCGGAGGTATGGAGGACTTAGTTTGAAAACTGACTGTTTGTGCCAATGCATGTACACCCGCATCGGTTCTTCCGCTTCCTGAAAGTACCGGTTGTTCTCCGGTGGCATGATAAATGGCAGAAGCCAATGTATCTTGTATTGTACAAGCATTTAATTGACCCTGCCATCCGTGATAATTCGTCCCGTCATACTCAATTACGAGTTTGATGTTTGTCATGACATTTTATCTATTCTCTTTCTTACATCATTTATGAATCTGTCCAAATAATTTTGTACATAATTTGCAATGTCGGCATTATCATCATTAATCAACGGAGTCAGATCCATAGCAAATATTAAGGATTGCGCTTCATCGGTGCCATGTGACGCAGCATACGTGGCATTAGCAAGTCTTCTACCCACTGTCGCCAAGTCGTATCTTTTACCACCGCAAACCTGAGAATCAAAAATTTCAACCAAAGCCGAAGCCAAATTCGGATGAGCGTCCACATTAAACATGGTCTTGTCTTCATCAAGCATCCAGTCTAAATTTCTCCACACTTCACATCCGTATATTTTTTCCGGTCTTAATTCACGAGGTAACTCCCTTACGGCTTGTATGACACGTAACGCTACAGCTACATGAGTATCATGCTTATCAGCCAAATTGTGGGTATATATTATTTTAGGAGCCGCCGCTTTTATGAGTTCTTTTATTTCAGCCACAACATTTTGATTTTTTGCATCCTTAACGGCAGAACTGGAATAATCCAACAAGGCTAACCCTGAATATTCACCAATATATGCCGCCTTTTTTTGTTCTTTTTTTCTAACGTTAATCATATCTTCATCGGTATACTTTTCATATAAATCGGCTCTCGGACTACCTGATCCGTTTGTTACAACGGTTGCAAAAAACCGGTAATCGTCACTTCCGAAACATTTTAAAATACCGTCATAAGCCATAATCTCGATGTCGTCCTGATGTGCGGATACGGCCATATGTGTAGATCTGGCCAACGCTTCATTGATGCTTGCACCATCCGGAACAAAAAACTCGGCACCTTTGTTAAACAATTTCATATATAAAAACACTTCCTTTAAAATTTATTCTTATTTGATTTCCGGTAAGCTGGCTGCCGCTATGGATTGTCCTACTCTTCTGGAGTTTTCATCAGGCAAATGTATTTGTATTTGTTCGGCTAATTCGGGAAACTCGGTTTTTAATACCTTAACAGCATTATCTACAAGCAGACTACCGCCTTTACCGGATGTTACTCTTCCCATTACCAGCAGATGCTTTATATCGTAAAATTCGGAATAATAAGCCAAAGCGTACCCTAAGTTTACACCAAGGCTTACAAATATTTTTTCCACTTCTTTATTTCCGGCTTCCAGCTCATTTTGCACTATTTTAAGTTTTTCCGCCTGACTTAAGCCGTCATCAAGTTGTATTCCTGCAGCAGGTGCCAATTTTATTACTCCGTCTTGGGAGAAATATTTTACTCCACACCCAAAATCCTTTGACCATTCGTCAACTGCGGCTTCAAAATTAAAATCAATGGGGACAAACGCCAATTCGTTCAACCAACCTGTAATATTACCGTATTCGTTAACATATCCACCGGCTTCACTTGTGCCCATGGCAATTCCCAGAACACTGTTGGTCTGTAAACTCATAGCTCCCGCTAATGCTGTAACATCTCCGTCATTCGCTACTTCGACCGGAACATCTCCGATTTCCTTTGCAGCTCTTATAAAGATGTCTTTTACTTTCTTATCGAATAACTCATCAGGAACCTTTATAAACAAAGAAGCTATCATCGCTCTATTATCTACATAAACACCCGCGGCACTGACACCTATGGCATCAACTCGAGGCATGTGCTCTGCGGCAGCCTTAAACGCGCTTAATATTCCGTTATAGTGGTAACCGGGATCTTCTTGTGTTTTTGGAAACCAAACCACCTCTTCACTGAAAACCGCTTCTCCGTTTATTACAGCTGAAACCTTTCTGTCACTTCCACCTGCATCGAATCCTATTCTGCAACCGTCCAAATGTCTTCCTACTGCCACAGCCTGGTCTTTAGAAACAGGTATGTTCTCTGTAATAACAGTTTCAAATGGTTTCTCATAGATTCTACTCATAGTTTTTACGTCAAAATCTCTTAACCCTCCTAATGAAAATGCGTTTTGTATATGCTTACATATATATTTCGGGCCGGACAAATATATTTTCCATCCACCTATTACCCAAAGAAGGGTCTTTACATAACGTTCTGCATAGTAACATGAATATTCACCGTACTTTAAGTCATCAGATAAAACCTTTATTTCTTTAACAGAAACAAGTCCTCCGTTTCTTTCAACGGCAATTTTTAGAACAGCTTCTTTCCCACTTTCGGCTACCAATTTCTCATATGCGATCTTCTCTAAAATCGCGGGTTTAAACCCTGTATCCAAAGGTGGTATAACTTTAGGTTGACTTAATAAATTTATAGTCATATAAACCTCCGTATAATATTTTTATATAACAAGGTATCGTCTGATTCCGAACTTTAGCCTTCGGAAAGTCCTAAAAACGCAGCACCGACGATCCCTGCATCATTTCCCATTTTAGCATACTCTATCTTGGTTTGGGGTACGGGATCCTTACTGTAAACTTCACTGAATACTATCTTTTTGACATCATCCATCAAATAGTCGCCTTCTTTAGACAGACCGCCACCCACAGCCAGAATTTCGGGTTGAAACAAATTTATAATATTGACTATACCGGCAGCTAAGTATTTTGTATATTGCACAATAACCAAAGAAGCGGCAAAATCCCCTTGTCTTTTAGCTTCGAAAGCCGTTCTTGCATCTATCTCATCAAGATTACCCTTACAAATTTCATGTATTTTGGAATCGGTAAATCGAATTGCGGCTTCCTTTGTCATTCTTATAAGTCCTGTGGCTGATGCGTACGCTTCCCAGCATCCTGTTCTTCCGCAGGTGCAAAGTGCACCACCTTCTACTATGACCATATGTCCGATTTCCGGAGCGGCATAATTAAATCCTCCAAAAATTTTTCCGTCAATAATCAAACCGCTTCCTATCCCTGTTCCTAACGTAATGGTCATTGATATCTTGGCATCTTTAGCCACACCTGCAACAGCTTCAGCCAAAGCTGCTACATTCGCATCATTATCAATATATATCGGGCAATCAAAATACTTTTTTAACAGATCTCTAAAAGGAACGTTTCTAAATCCCAAGTTGTTAGCATATACCAATATACCGTTTTCACAATCCGGAGTCCCGGGTATACCTATACCGACACTATTTATATTTTCTTTCCCGATACCTGACTTCTCAATCAAATTTAATGAAAATTCACCTATATCGCTTATAATATCGCTGTAGTGTCTTTCATTATGCGTCGGGAACTTGTCTTTTAATAAAATGGTGCCGTTTTCATCAACAATACCTGCCTTAATTGACATTCCGCCAACATCAATACCCAAATAATACATACACTCACTCCCTGTCAGTCATTTATTACTTTATTATATCATAGTAAAAAAACACTGCAACATAACTTTTTCAAATATCTGTTTGTTCATCGGAATAAACCTTATTATTCTCGTAGCAAAGACATATTATTTATAGCTTGGCGAAAATGCAGTATTTAAAACCGGCAAAACGACGTTTTGAGTTGTTAGTGACAGGACGTCGTGTTTACAACGACAGTTAAAAAATGCAAGTTTAGCCGTTACACATTTCAATTACAGTTCAGTTTATGAGTTTTTGCAGTGAAATCATATAAACATTTTATAAACTTACAATTAATAAGGGTTGCCATTGGCAACCCTTATATAATCAATCCATTCATTTTTTTATTATATATATGTTTATTATATTGTATAACACTTAAATATATTTATTTCATAAACAAATCAAACAAGTTATATCTTCCGAATACAGTTACACCGATTAAAGAAACAACCGACATAATTTTTATAAATATATCCAAAGAAGGTCCTACGGTATCTTTAAGGGGATCACCTACGGTATCACCAATAACAGCCGCAGAGTGTGCATCCGAACCTTTAGCTTCGCCTTCGATACTTCCGGATTCAATATATTTTTTTGCATTATCCCATGCACCACCGGCATTGGCGGTAAATAATGCAAGCATAATAGCCGACAATGTACAGCCTATGAGTAATCCTCCTACGAATCCCGCACCGAATATAAACCCACCTATCAATGGAGTTGCAACCGCTGTAATGGCCGGAACTCTCATCTCACGTAAAGCTCCCGCAGATGAAATACTTATACATGTCTTATAATCGGGTTTTGTTTCTCCTGTTAAAATACCCGGCATTTCTTTAAACTGCCTTCTGACTTCACGTACCATTTTTCTAGCGGCTTTTGCTACCGCATCTATAAGCATGCCTGAGAAGAAGAAAGGTAACGCGCCACCTATTAGTGCTCCTGCCAAAGTTAGAGGATCAATTATATTCAATAAAAGTCCGAGACCGTGGCCGGCACCTTCAGCAGGTACTTGTGAATGCAAATATGATGTTAACAGTGAAAGAGCGGCTAATGCGGCGGAGCCTATGGCAAATCCTTTTCCGATAGCAGCTGTTGTATTACCTACAGAGTCCAATTTATCCGTAATATGTCTTACTTCAGGTTCCAATTTTGACATTTCACTAATACCACCGGCATTATCGGAAATAGGTCCGTAAGTATCAACCGAGACAGTCGCAGAAACGAATGACAACATACCTATTGCAGCCATTGCGACACCGTAAATTCCCGCCAAATAGTAAGAAATAATCGTGGTCAACGCAAGAATTGCAACAGGGATGAGTGTTGATTTCATACCTATTCCCAAACCTTCCGTTATAGTCAATGCAGCACCTTCGACTGAAGATTGAGCTATCTTTTGTGTGGGACTGAAATCATAACTTGTATAATATTCGGCAACTCTACCTATAAGTATACCGCTTATTACTCCGAAAACCGCAGATAGCCACGGAGACAACGCTCCAATAGCAAAGTCGGCACCGGTAACATCCATATTTCTAAAAAATATAAACGTAAACACTCCACTACCGATAATGGTAAATGCAGCCGAAATCATCGTGGATCCGTTTAATTCTCGATGTGGTTTATCAGATACGTTTTTGAAGATCAATGAAGCTATACCAATAACACATGAAATCAATCCTATAGCAACAAATATCAATGGATATGTAATCAATTTTCCAATGAAAGCTTCTGAAACAGGTTTTTCTTGAAGGAAAAACATATATGACGCCAAGCATATGCATGAAATGATAGCTCCAACGTAACTTTCCAAAAGGTCTGAACCTAATCCGGCAACATCACCTACGTTATCACCTACGTTATCGGCTATTGTAGCAGGATTTCTAGGATCGTCTTCCGGTATGTGAGCTTCGGTTTTACCAACCAAATCCGCTCCCATATCGGCGGCTTTTGTATAAATACCTCCGCCTACACGGTTAAACATAGCTATCAACGAACATCCCAAAGCATAACCGGATACAGTCATTGTAAAAGGAATAAAGCTTACATCGATCCAGTTTGTTTGGATTACTAAAGATTCGGGGGAAATTTGTCCCATCAATTTACCGAATACTAAAAATATAATACCCAGTCCGGCAAGAGCGAAACCACCTACACATAAACCCATTACACTACCACCTTGGAAAGCGACTTTTAACGTCTTACCCAAGTTCTTGGTAACACGAGCGGTATTTGATACGCGCACATTTGCAATGGTAGCGATTTTCATTCCAACAAACGCCGCAAAAGCACTCATTGTCGCACCGATGAGGAAGGCTACCCCAACATACCACTTGACCAATATAGTCAATAATATAAGTACTGCGATACTGACTTTCAAAATTATTTTAAGTTCAAGCATTAAAAATGCTTTTGCACCGATTTGGATTGCTTCCGCAACTTCTTGCATCAATCCGGTACCCGGGTCCAGTTTTTTAACCGCAATGAAATTATAGTAAGCGAAAGCCAATGCGGCAATAACTGCGACGATAATTAAACCTGCCATAAATTTAACCTCCTACTTCAGTTATGTAATAACTGTAAATTTTAATGAATTGTGCCGGTTATACCATACTTTCGTATCTGTTTTACCGACTAGATTAAAAAAGCATAAAAAAAATTAGTCTCAATAATTATTAGTCTATTATATGCTATCATTGAGAAATTGCTCATACAGCACGGTCGATTAGATACGAAAGGGTAAATAAAAAAACCATCCACCCCATGCTATAATAAACCCAAACAGAGATATTGTCAATATCATATAAAGCTAAAAATCAAATTGTTAAATTTCATACTAGCAAAAGAGTACTTTTGGTAACGCAAGGAACAATGTCCTACTTTCTACATATAAATTCACATTTTGCCATAGAATAAGCAATACTTCCACCCATACTGTTAAATCATTTTCTAATTTTCATTTTTTTTAGAAAAACTACCCCTGTAATTAAAAATATAACATATACGGCCCAAGCCGTTATTGCCCAAGCCAGAGCGGTACTTTCAAAGAAAGGTTGTGGTAACATCTGAATTAGAATATCCTTTCCGGGATCTAACAACCACAAATCGTTAGAAAAGAATATTTCATGAAATATATTAAACGCATGGTTAAAATCTATTAAACATATAATACCGAGTATTACCAGAAGAGTAATAGGAATTGCACCTATTAATATCAAAGAAATAAACATTTGTTTTTTTAAGCGGAACTTATAAAATACAAGAAAAACAAGAAAAAAGATTAACAATGCCGCAACAGTTATTTTATTTAAAGCCGAAAACAGATTACGGACATCCACCATGTGACTTTTTTCCCTTTGGTTGAAGACTTCTCTATACTCATTTCGAACCGTAACCGAAATTTCAAGGTCTCCTTCTTTTTCTTTCAAATAGTTAATAATTTTTCGGGTTATCGTCTCTAAGTCTTTTGTATCTATACCGGTATGAGCGTTTATATCTAAACTTTCAAACCTACTCATATACCAATTTACATTATATGCGTATATACGCAACGAAATCGATGCCGTAATCAATATTCCACATATGATAAATATAATGGTAAGTAATACCAAACCCATTCTTTTACACATATAAAAACCTTTCAAAACAAATGATAAAAATAAAATACGTTACCTATACCTGTTATACACTACACCCAATCCATTGCCTTTAATACGGCCTTTTTCCATCTTGTATATTCAATCTCCATTTCACCGGGGCATCTTTGCGGTTTAAAGATCGCTTCAGGTGTCCATCCTGCACATATATCCGATTTTCTATAAAAACCTTCACACAAACCTGCCAGATATGCCGCTCCTAAGGCTGTCGTCTCCCTTATGAAGGGCCTTTCAACCGTAACCCCGGCCGCATCAGCTTGGAATTGCATTAGGAAGTTATTTGAACTGGCTCCACCGTCAACCTTAATACTCGGAACAAATATCCCTGCTTCTTCGGACATCAAATTTATGACATCAACAGATTGCCATGCTATCGATTCTAAAGCCGCACGAACAATGTGATTGGCATTTACCCCCCGAGTTATACCCAATAATGTTCCACGTGCATTCATATTCCAATATGGTGCCCCTAGACCTGTAAATGCGGGGACTAACACAACCCCGTTAGAATCTTGAACGCTCATGGCCATTTTTTCACTCTCATCGGCACTACGTATCAATTTCATTTCATCCCTCAGCCATTGAACTACAGCTCCGGCAGTGAATATGCTGCCTTCTAGCGCATATTGAATTCCTTCTCCCGCGCATAATGTCGTTATCAAACCTTTTTGTGACTCAACAGGTGTAGTACCGGTATTCATTAATAAAAAGCATCCTGTTCCATATGTGTTTTTAATAGCACCTTCGTTAAAACATTGCTGACCGAATAATGACGCCTGCTGGTCTCCCGCCACCCCGCATATGGGAATTGAAACGCCGAACAAGCCGGGATCTGTATAGCCGTATGGATACGATGAAGGAAAAACCGACGGAAGCATATACTCGGGTATATCCAACCTTTTTAAGATATCTTTGTCCCAAGTCAGCTTTTTTATGTCATACATCATTGTCCTTGATGCATTTGAATAATCGGTTAAGTGTTTTTTACCCGCAGTAAGATTCCATAATAACCATGAATCAACTGTACCAAATAGTAGTTTTCCTTTTTTAGCCGCCTCTTTGGCATAAGGAATTTTATCAAGTACCCAACTTAATTTTGTAGCGCTAAAATACGCGTCAATAACCAATCCGGTTTTGGCTTTTATAACAGATGAAAGACCGTCTGATTTCAATTGACCACACAAATCGGTTGTGCGTCTGCATTGCCATACTATTGCATTACATACTGGTTTCCCTGTATCCTTATCCCATACCAAAGTAGTTTCCCTTTGATTTGTTATACCTATGGCGGCAATTTGATTAAAGCTTATACCTGCCTTCAAAACCACTTCTTTAGCAGTTTCTAATTGAGAATTCAATATATCGTAAGGATCATGTTCCACCCAACCCGGTTTAGGATATATTTGTCTGTATTCTTTTTGAGCCATTGAAACCGGTTTACCGGTTTTATCGAATATGCAGGATCTGGAACTGGTTGTTCCCTGATCTAACGCCAAAACAAATTTTTTCATATTCAGCCCGCCTTTTAAAAGTAAAAAAAGTTATTACAGTAAGAATCAAATTATATTATATCGTAAAACAAATTTATTTACCATGAAAATAAATAGTATAAAAGATGTAATATTTTCATTTTAATATCAATATTAATTATTATAAATATGATTTTACTGTAATTTAATAAAGCTTTTGCGTAGAATCTAAAATACATTTGTGAGGTATGATATGAACAATATAAGAGATTTCTTTATGCCCGTTTTAAAAGGGTTGTTATTCGGAGTTCTTGCAATAATAATTGTATATGTCCTATTTTCTGTTTTAATGTCTACATTTGATTTTCCCAACCAATACATATATCCGGCTACATTAATCGGCTTGATAATAAGTATACCTGTTGCAGGCTATGTTACAGTTGTAAGCAGTGAGAATAAAAATCCCTTTAAAGGTAGCTTATGCGGTTTAATTTACATAATGATACTTTACTTTATAAGCTCCATATTAAACAGTGACTTTTCAATGGGATTGAATACACTTATATTAGCTATTATAGGTGTCTCAGCGGGTGCCATCGGGGGATTAATCGCAATAAATCGATTCGAGCATAAAAAAGGTATACGAAATCGGACTTTTTTCAAAAACCCCCTTAAAATACGGAAGTAACCGAATAGAATGTATATTGATCATACCTTTTATCTAACCTGTATAAAGAAAAATGTATCCTGTTTAGTTAGACCCGGCGGCCGCATTGAGCGTCCCCGGGTCGGCGTACATTTTTAAAATCAAGTTTTAAAAATGTATCCTATTTAGTTAGACCCGGTGGCCGCATTGAGCGTCCCCGGGCCGGCGTACATTTTTAAAATCAAGTTTTAAAAATGTATCCTGTTTAGTTATTTATTAAGCTTTTTCATACTGCTTTACATCTTTAATAGCATATTTATTCATCTGTAATTTTGTTTTATCGATAGATGATTCTATCGTGACTTCATCTTCTCTTACGTTAATTACTTTACCGATGATTCCACCGATGGTTGTAATCTCGTCTCCAACCTTTATATTACTTATCAACTCTTTAAGCGCCTTTTCCTTCTTTTTCTGAGGTCTGATCAGCATCAAATACATGATACCTATAATTAACGCAAATGGCAGTAGGGACGTAGCCAATAAGCTTCCCATACCGACATCCTCTACCGCCGGCTGACCGGCTGTTTCAGCCAACACCTTATTTAATAATAAAAGATTCATTCTAATATCCTCCGTTCATATAATACTCAATCAGCTTTTATTCATAGCCGTACATTTTAAAAAATTCATTTCTAAAATCACCCAGTCTGTCATCTATTATAGCTTGTCTTACAGATTTCATCAAGTCTAAAAGAAAAAATATGTTATGATAGGTCGTAAGTCGTAAACCTAGTAACTCTTTAGCCTTTATAAGGTGTCTAATATACGCTCTGGAGAAAGTGTTACAGACCATACATTCGCAATTCGGATCAGGTTTTGTAAAGTCTTCGGCATATTTGGCGTCACGAATTATCATTCTGCCTTTTGATGTCATCATTGTACCGTTCCTGCCAATTCTTGTAGGTAAAACGCAATCAAACATATCCACTCCTCTTATCGCACCTTCTATAAGACAATCAGGGCTTCCTACACCCATAAGATACCTGGGCTTGTCATACGGCATCACAGGTGTTAGAAAGTCTAGAACACGATACATTTCTACCTTAGGTTCACCTACACTTAGTCCTCCGATTCCGTATCCCGGAAAATCCATATCAATTAAATCCTTGGCACTTTGTTTTCTGAGATCCTCGAACATACCCCCTTGAATTATCCCAAAAAGCGCCTGTTTATCATTATTATGGACAGCTAAACACCTTTTTGCCCATTGTGTCGTTCTCTCGGTTGCAATCTTTGCATAATCGTAATCAACGGGATATTCGGTACACTGATCAAATGCCATAATAATATCCGATCCTAATGCATTTTGGATTTCCATAGATAACTCCGGAGATATAAAATGTTTTGATCCGTCTATATGAGATTTAAACATAACTCCTTCGTCCGATATATCTTTTTTATCCGCTAAACTAAATACTTGAAAACCTCCGCTATCTGTCAATATAGGTCTGTCCCATGACATAAAATTATGGAGTCCTCCGGCGGCTTTTACCGTATTGTGTCCGGGGCGCATATATAAATGGTAAGTATTGCTAAGTATTATACCCGCTCCCACTTCCCTTAGCTCTGCAGGAGACATTCCCTTTACCGTTCCTTGTGTGCCTACCGGCATAAAAGCCGGTGTATCAAAACTGCCATGTGGTGTGTGGACTTTACCTAATCTGGCACCGGTTTGTTTACAAATTTTTATCAATTCGTATTTTATATTAGTCATATTAAAAATCCTTTTATTCTATGTCCTTTACTATATTTGATTTCACAAAAATAAAGTTTGTGCAGTAGAATCATAATATAAACATTGCATCTCCAAAGCTAAAAAAACGATAATTATTGTCTATTGCCGATTGATATGCGGACATTATTTTATCTCTCCCCGCTAAAGCGCTAACAAGCATTAACAAGGTTGATTCAGGTAAATGAAAATTGGTTATTAATCGATCCACCATTTTAAATTTGTATCCTGGATATATAAAAATGTCGGTACTACCCGAATATGCATGAATAACTCCTTCTTGGTCTGTAGATGACTCCAAAACTCTACAGCTCGTTGTGCCTACACATATAATATTACTACCGTCGGCTTTAGCTTTATTTATTATATCACATGCCTTTTGATCAATTGTAAATGTTTCAGAATGCATTTTATGTTCTTCAATATTATCAGTCTTAACCGGTCTAAATGTACCAAGCCCTACATGCAATGTAATATATACTATGTTTATACCATTTTTGCTTATTTTATCTAGTAGTTCCGGAGTAAAATGTAACCCTGCGGTAGGTGCCGCGGCCGAGCCTCTGTTAGCAGCATAAACGGTTTGATACCGGTTTTGATCTTCAGGTTCGCATGTAATATAAGGTGGTAACGGAAGTTTTCCTATCTTATCTAAAACATTCTCTAAAAGCCCTTGGCATTCGAAAGATACAATACGATTACCACCCTGCACAATATCCAATACGGTGGCTATCAGCATTCCATCACCAAATATGAATCTACTCCCGATTTTAGCCCTTTTTCCAGGCTTTAATAATACTTCCCATTTATTTTTTTCTATTTCTTTGAGAAGCACAAATTCGATCTTGCCGCCGGTATCCTCTCTTTGTCCGTATAACCTTGCAGGAATAACCTTGGTATCATTTAGAACCAAACAATCTCCCTTATGCAAATATTCAATTATCTCAAAAAACTTTTTGTGTTCTATTGTTTGTTTTTCCCTGTCCAGAACCATTAGCTTTGAATGATCCCGGGGTGTTACAGGTTTTTGAGCTACATAACCATCAGGTAACTCATAATAAAAGTCACTTTTTTTCATTAAAATCCTTTTCTAACCTATATTGTTTAAAGTCATAATACCGGTACCTTGGTAATAATGTGCTAAAATCTCACGATAACTATATCCTGCTTCCGCCATTCCTTTTGCACCTACTTGCCCCATACCGACTCCATGCCCTTTACCACTCCCTATAAAAACATAAGTGGAAGGACTTGAATTAAAATGTACATATTTCAATGACAGATTCGAATCCGCTACAGTCAACCCCGAAACCTTTGCATTTACGGTTGCAGTAGAATACAAACCTGTTTGTATTCTTAATGATGACGGATCAACCGATATTATCTGTTGATCACCGTTTTGAACAGTTAAAACCGCATCATTTTGTATGTAAAATTTTTGACTCGGTAATGACGGTGATGTAAACTGCCTGGTCTTTTCTTTGTTAAATACCGCTTTTCCTTTTGTTCCGGTAACAACCAATTCATATGCTCGTCCTGATATAGTTACATCGGTTACTTCTATATTTAAAACATCACCGATATCATAGCCTCTATCACGTAACATTTTACTTAACTGCTCCGGTGTATACTCATAACTCCAATTTGCATAATAATATGAGGAGGATTCATAGGGATCTTCTACGGCAGTCAAGTACGGAACCTTAGCATACCATACATTTTCAGAATTTTCAGTCATTCCACCGCTTGCGGCAAAATAATAGATTGATGCCAAATCGCCCATGTATGTTATAATCTGACCTTTTGTTTGGTCTACAGCCACATTGGTAGTAGGATATTCACTGTTAAAACCTTTGTAAACCTGACAACAATCGGTATTACACAAATCAAATCCGTATTTCATATGTTTTCCCAATTGTGACAAAGTATACGTTCTAGCTGCCACAGCTTGTGCCTTTAAAGCTTCCGGATGTGACAAACCTTCTATTTCATTGGGTACCACGCCATATAAATAATCTTCAAGTTTGACAACATTAACGACCGTAATGTTTGAATCAGAATACCTACTCGCTTCTAAATACCCTCTGTAACCTCTTCCGTTTATGTAAACTATAGTACCGGTAACATTGGGATGAACTTGAAAATTACCTGAACAAGACAAAAGAACCGCAACAACATCACCATTTGTTCTGGTAACACGTAAATTTCTAACAGGTGAAGTTACAACTGCTACAGGTTGACCACCGGTTTTGGATGCATATGTTCCGTTTGCCGCATTTGACGCTGACGCAGAATCATTAAAACAACCGGCCCACACCTGCCATGAATTGTCATATACCAAATATGCGGATATCCCGTTTGCTTTGTACCTGTCAAGCATGGTTAATGCAGTTCCCCTATCACTGTATACCTGACCTAATCTTACAAAATACTTAGAACCCGGAGAGTCCATAAATACACTAAGGTTATCACTTCCTTGATGAGTATACAAACTGTTAAATTGTCCGCTTATTGTAACCCCAACCTGTATCCCTCCTGCAGCTGAAGTTGTGAAGCTTGTAATTGTAGTATTTTGATATGCATTTACAAAGAAAAGTCCCACCCTGATATTGGAAGGTGCGTTTATAAACGCTTTAACGGGCATAGGTCTCACCATAGTTGACGTTGCTATGATAAATGCCAGCAATACCAATAATAATCTCTTAGTTTTACACATAATCCACCCTCCATAATAAATAATGTAATATAAGATAGTTATCTACGCCTTTTTATATGAAAACGACTCGCAATAGACTTATTATACAATACAAGTCTAATATGGACAAGATGTGTTTTTTTACAATTGTATTAAAATAAGCACAATTTAAATATTCAAAAAAAAAACGGCTGTTTTATACGGTATAAATCTCGTAAACAGCCTTGTTTTATTTTATTAATATACCTGATATTTAAATTATGTTCCTTACAATTTCTCTTATTCTCTCTTCATCCAGTTTTTGCGGATCTTCCTTTAATACTTCCAGTAAAGTTTTTTCCGCCATTATTTCGGTTTGAGTACGTACACCTAATCTTCTTATAAACGGTAGCGGAGGACACCACCCCTGTAATGCGTGCTGTAGTAAAAACCCGCCTGTAACGGCAGATAATAGAGCCCATAATTTGTTTTTAGAAGTTAACGCCAGTATTGCTCCCGTTATAACAAGTCCTGAAGCACTTGTCTCAAGCACACGTTCTGTATCCCATTCTTCATCCAATTCTAATAACCTTTGTGTTATCTCATCTCCACTTTTATCAATATAATATTTAATGTTTGATATTATCGATTCGAATATCAAATCATTTATTTGAGCGTTAGTGTGAAGCCATACTCTTATACTAGTAGCAGGTAAATAAAAATTCATACCATCATCTCCAAAAGATATTTTCTCATTCATATTGTTTGTAGAAACCATAAAACTATACGAAAATATTATCTTATGTAAAAAGAGACGTCAAAATATCAATTCTCATATTTATAAAAGTCGGATTGTTACTAAATTATTCACATCTCAGTTTATATTTTTTTGTAAAAATATAAAGACGAACGGCTATGATCTGCATCCGCATGTAGCGTGTTCGGGCCGGTATACATTTTTAAAATTAGTTTTAAAAATGCATCTTATTAAATAATGTAAAAGAGTCATAACAAACTTTACGACTCTTTCTTTAAAAATTGGTGCGATCGATGGGACTTGAACCCATACGGTCTCCCACACGCCCCTCAAACGTGCGCGTCTGCCTGTTCCGCCACGATCGCATTAATACACGGTTAATAACGCTTATGTATTATAACCGATTTCTTAATAATAGTCAATATCTTTGTCTTATAATTATATGCCCGTAATTATATGCCTATACCGGTCTCGATGTCTCGATATGGGTATTAAAAACTACTTTTTACAAAATAATAAGGGACCGACACAGTCATTTTTGTGTTAGTCCCGTTATTAATCTTATTTTTGGTTTACATCCACCAGTTCGAGAATCGCCATTTCCGCCGCATCCCCTCTTCTTGCTCCTAAAAGATATATCCTGGTATAACCGCCTTTTACATCTTTATATTTAGGTGCAATTTCGTTAAATAATTTATCAACGACCTTCTTACGTTTTCCATTTTCATCTTTTACATCATAGACCCATTTTAAAATTTGTCTTCTGGCATGTAATCTTGAGGCGTTGTCAACTGTCCTCATATCGGTGGTCTCTTCTCTGTCTACAACCATGTACTTGTTACCGTTTTTAGATGTAGCCTCTTTCAAAACCTTTTTTCCCGATGAATCAAGTTTAGCTTTTGTGACTTTAACTTGCTTGGATTCATAGTTATCACACTCTTTTATTGCCAGAGTCATTAATTTTTCCGCTATATTTTTAACTTCTTTCGCACGAGTCGCAGTAGTTTTTATTTTTCCGTTTTCAAACAAAGAGGTAACCTGGCTTCTTAGAATCGCTATTCTTTGATCGGTAGGTCTACCTAATTTTCTATGTTGCGCCATAGTTCAATCACTCCTTTCCGATTTGTTGGCATAATATATTTCGGGTTAATCCTCATCCTTCGAAAGTGATAATCCTAAATCTTTCAGCTTACCCAATACTTCTTCCAAAGATTTTTTACCCAAATTTCTGACTTTCATCATGTCTTCTTCATTTTTATTTGTAAGATCTTCAACCGTGTTGATACCGGCTCTCTTTAAACAGTTGTACGAGCGAACTGACAAGTCCAACTCTTCTATCGTCATCTCCAACACTTTCTCTTTTCCACTGTCTTCTTTTTCAACCATTATCTCGGTATTCTTTGCATGGTCGGAAAGATCAATAAATAATTTCAAGTGCTCATTTAAAATTTTTGCGCCTAAACTCATGGCCTCATCAGGTTTTATATTCCCATTAGTCTTTATCTCCAATATAAGCCTGTCGAAATCGGTTACTTTACCGACACGTGTGTTTTCAACTTTATAGTTTACATGCTTAACCGGTGTGAATATTGAATCTATAGGTATCACACCAATGGGTTGACCTTGAGCCTTATTTTTTTCAGCGGGGACATATCCACGAGATTTCTCAACAGTTATCTCCATGTATAACCTTCCGTTCTCATTTAAAGTAGCAACATGAGTCTCAGGATTTAACACTTCAATATCGGCATCAGTCTTAATATTAGCACCTGTAACGTTTCCTTTACCTTCGGCATTAATATATACGGTCTTAGGTTCATCGCTATACATTTTAAATGCCAAAGTTTTTACATTAAGAATTATTTCCGTAACATCTTCAACAACACCCGGAATAGTAGAAAATTCATGCAAAACACCGTCTATTTTAATTGAGGTAGCCGCTGAACCCGGTAAAGAAGACAATAAAATTCTCCTTAAGGAATTTCCCAATGTGATACCATAACCTCTTTCCAAAGGTTCTATAACAAACTTTCCATAAGTATTCGCTTCGTCTGATTCTACACATTCGATCTTTGGCTTTTCAATTTCTATCAAATATAACCCTCCCTCTTTCTACCCGAACAACCGGGCGACCGTTTTGAGCAAATTAATAATCCGTTTACCTGTAGGCACATTGTCATTTGTAAGACATTTATACCTGAAAACATTACACTAGCTCTTTGAATACCATTCAACAATAAGCTGTTCTTGAACATTCAAATCCACTTCTTCTCTCGGGCATTCACCTAAAACAGTTCCTTTCAGGTTTGCAGTGTCAAAAGATAACCAACTCGGTAAGGCTTTTGTATTTTCAGTTTCAATAATCTTTTTGAAAAGAGGTAAGCTCTTACTGGATTGTCGAACTTCTATTACATCGCCTACTTTAACTTGATAAGAAGGAATATTAACCTTATTGCCGTTTACAGTTATATGAGAGTGATTTACAATTTGTCTGGCTTCAGGTCTGGATGCACCCATACCCATTCTGTATATAACGTTATCAAGTCTGTTTTCTAATAATCTAAGCAGGTTTTCACCAGTTCTACCCTTTTTCCTTAATGCAACTTCATAATATTTTCCAAATTGCTTTTCCAATACTCCGTAATATCTTTTTGCTTTTTGTTTTTCTCTTAATTGTATCCCGTGCTCGGATAATTTTTTCCTCTGTTCTCCATGGAATCCGGGTGCATATGGTCTTTTACTAACAGAACATTTTTCCGAATAACATCTGTCTCCTTTAAGAAAAAGTTTCTCTCCTTCTCTGCGACAAAGTCTGCAAGAAGCATCATTATATCTAGCCATCTATCCAATACACCTCCATTATACTCTTCTTCTTTTAGGCGGTCTGCAACCATTATGAGGTATGGGAGTTACATCTTTAATCATGCTCACTTCCAATCCTGCAGCTTGCAACGCCCTGATTGCCGCTTCCCGCCCTGCGCCGGGACCTTTTACATAAACTTCAACCGTTCTTAATCCATGCTCCATGGCAGCTTTCGCCGCTTGTTCAGCTGCAGACTGCGCTGCAAAAGGAGTGTTTTTTCTTGACCCCTTGAAACCAAGACCACCGGCACTTGCCCATGATAGTGCATTTCCGGCTGTATCGGTTATCGTAACGATTGTATTATTAAACGAAGAACGAATATGAGCCGCCCCACGTTCAATATTTTTCTTTTCTTTACGTTTAGTTCTTTTACTTACTTTAGGTGCCATTCAACCAACCTCCTTTACTTACTTTTTTTACCGACAGTTTTTGACGGTCCTTTTCGGGTTCTGGCATTGGTTTTGGTTCTTTGCCCTCTTACAGGCAAGCCCGCTTTGTGCCTTCTTCCCCTGTACGAACCTATTTCTATCAATCTTTTAATATTCAAAGAAACGTCACGTCTTAAGTCACCTTCAACTACGTACCCTTTTTCTATTGAGTTTCTTAATTTTGTAATTTCATCATCAGTCAAATCCTTAACTCTTGTGTCAGGATTAATTCCCGTATTATTTAATATACTATTTGCAGAAGTTCTGCCGATACCGTATATATATGTCAGACCGACTTCAATTCTCTTCTCCCTAGGTAGATCCACTCCGGCAATACGAGCCATTAAATCAGCACCTCCGTTTTTTTATGAGTTTTTATATATTTTCACACCCATAGCCGGAAAATTCCTTTTCCGCAGCCGCGCTATAAGTGGTACATTTCATACTGCTATGCAATATGTCGACTACCCTTGTTTTTGTTTGTGTCTCGGTTCTTTTTCACAAATAACCATTACTTTACCTTTACGTTTGATAATTTTGCATTTATCACATATTTTTTTTACAGACGGTTTAACTTTCATTATAAAACCTCCCTTAAGGTATTTTTATTGCTTACCTCTCCATACAATCCTACCTTTTGTCAGATCATAAGGTGACAATACCACTGTAACCATATCACCCGGCAAAATTTTTATATAATTCATCCTCAATTTACCCGATATATGCGCGAGTATTTCATGACCGTTTTCCAGCTTGACTTTGAACATCGCATTAGGTAATGCTTCAGTCACTGTGCCTCTTACTTCAATAACATTTTCTTTCGGCAAACTATAACCCTCCTTTTTAAATGTCTCCGTCTTCTAAAACGGCGGCAGCTAACGCTTTTTTTATATCAGAATTGTTTATTTTTTCACCGGTACTAATTTTCTCATTTATACTCATAATCGGACTTCCGCAACGTTTTACATGTTTCATTTTTTTTAATTTCGGATGTTCCACTTTTCTGAGCTTCCCATCCGAAATTGTTACATAGTCCGGTTCATGTATGCTTATTACCACAAAGATTTTGCCTTTATCTCTTCCGGCTTTTGATATAACCGGATCTCCCGGCTTCAAATCCATTTTTAATTCCTCCGTAACTTAGGTATCACAGGCAATTACACTAATTATTAACATATTTTTATATTTTAACCTTCCAATGCTCTTAAAATATCTTTAAATACTTCTTCCGAGTCATTATCGCCTTGAACCACGGCAAGCATACCCTTTTCCTGATAAAATCCAATCACTTGTTCGGAACTGTCATGATAAGTAATCAACCTTGCTTTTATAGTTTCTGCAGTATCATCTTTTCTTTGTATCAGTTGCGAACCACATTCGTCACATATCCCCTCCACTTGAGGTTTTTCATAAACAATGTGATATGACTTCGAACAACCCGAACATACTCTTCTTCCGCTTAAACGTCTTATCACTACCTCGTCGGGAACATGAATATTTACTACTTTATCAATCTCCATTCCTTCTTTTAAGGTATATTGATCAAGAATAACGGCTTGATTGATCGTTCTGGGAAATCCGTCCAAAATAAAACCGCGCTTACAATCATGATTTTTTAATCTGTTAAATACCAAGTCGCATGTTAACTCGTCAGGTACTAACTTACCTTCATCTATAAACTTTTTGGCCTTTTTACCAAGTTCCGTGCCATTTTTAATGTTTTCACGAAAAATTTCACCGGTAGAGATATGAGGAATATTGAAATATTCTTTTAATATATCAGCTTGTGTTCCTTTCCCACTACCGGGTGCTCCCATTAATATTATCTTCACCTATATCACCATCCGACAGTTTACTCTAAAAACCCTTTGTAATGTCTCATTAACATCTGGGATTCGATTTGCTGTGCTGTATCCATTGCAACACCTACCAAAATCAAAACAGCTGTGCCTCCAAACCAAATTCCTTGTATATTAAATATGATGCCCATTACGCTGGGAAATATTGTTACCGTGGCTAAGAATATACCACCTATCCATGTTAACTTGTTCAATACAGCGGATATAAAATCCGATGTGGGTTTTCCAGGTCTGATACCCGGTATAAATCCGCCGTTCTTTTTAAGATTATTAGCAACTTCGACAGGATTAAACTGTATTACCGAGTAAAAGAATGTAAAAAACATAATTAACAACGCATACAATGCCGTGTAAATCGGACCGCCTTGCTGCGATAACGCTACAAGGAAACGGTTTGTAGTATTAGGTGCAACCAAACCTATTATTGTTTGCGGAAATGCCATTATGGACATTGCGAATATGATAGGCATAACACCTGACATATTAACTTTAATAGGCAAATGACTGCTTTGTCCACCGTACATTTTCCTTCCGACTACCCTTTTTGCATATTGTACAGGTATTTTTCTTTCAGCTTGTTGAACATAAACAACCGCAGCGATCACAGCAATAAACACAGCCAGGATTAATATGATAGCGAAAATCCCTAAGATCCCGCCACCTAATTCTCCGCCTGTATATAAATTATAAAGTGTTGCAGCGCCTTGAGGACCTCTAGAAACGATTCCGGCAAAGATAATCAACGATATACCGTTTCCGATCCCTCTTTCGGTGATTTGTTCTCCTAACCACATTAAGAATGCGGTTCCGGCGGTAAAAGTCAATGTTACATTGAAAAAGGACATTACCGAACCACCGTCGGCAATTGCACCTCTCATTCCTATATAAAGCATCGAAGCTTGAAAGAATCCGAGCAGTACGGCACCATATCTGACGAACTGCTGAATTTTCTTTCTTCCTTCGGTTCCTTCTTTAGATAATCTTTCCAAAGCCGGAATAGCAATAGTTAATAATTGCAAAATAATTGACGAATTGATATATGGTGTAATACTCATGGCAAAAATGGATGCATTCTGAAACGCACCACCCGAAACAATATCAAGAAAACCAAATAATTGACCCCTTTGAACCAAAGCTGCGAATTCTTCGCCTCTTAATCCGGGGATGGGTATATGTGAACCTATTCTGTAAATCAACAGCATAAGCAATGTAAAAAGTATTTTCTTTCTTAGCTCTTTGATTTTCCAAACGCTATTTATTGTTTCCAGTGTATTCGCCATGTTATACCACCTCAACCTTTCCGCCTGCAGCCGCTATTTTCTCAGCCGCGGTCTTGGAAAAACGCTTTGCTTTTACAGTATATTGCTTTTCTACATCACCGTTTCCCAAAACTACTATGCCACTGTTGACGTCTTTTATTACTTTTTTATCCAATAAAGCTTGAGCATCTATTACGGCACCATCTTCAAATATTCCAAGATCAGTCAGATTCACTTCGGTATATACATCGGCAAATCTTTTGTTATTAAATCCCCTTTTGGGCATTCTTCTGTACAAAGGCATTTGCCCACCTTCAAAACCGATACGAACTCCACCACCGGAACGTGCCTTTTGGCCTTTATGGCCTCTGCCTGCGGTCTTCCCATTTCCCGAACCATGGCCTCTGCCTTTACGGGTAGGTTTAGTCCTGCTCCCTATCGGAGACTGCAAATCAGTTAGTTTCATCTAAAACCGCACCTCCTTCTATACTAATTGTTCCACTTTAACCAGATGCGAAACCTTTTTTATCATTCCACGTATTTGATCATTGTCTTCTTGTTCGACAACACTACCTATTTTTTTAAGCCCTAGAGCTTTCAAAGTAGCTATTTGATCATCTTTACATTTTATTATACTTTTAACTTGAGTAACTTTCAACTTTGCCACTTTCAGATTCCTCCTACCCAGTTATTTCTTCAACCGTTTTACCTCTGAGTTTGGCAACTTCCTCTACACTTTTTAATTGCTTTAAAGCAACCAAAGTTGAATTTACCAAATTTATACGATTGTTAGATCCCAAGGATTTTGTCAGTATGTCTTTAATACCGGCTAACTCAACAACGGCACGAACAGCACCGCCTGCGATAACTCCGGTACCTGGTGCCGCCGGTTTCAATAAAACTTTTCCGGCGCCATAATATCCCATAGACTCATGAGGTATCGTAGAATCAACAAGAGGAACTTTTACCAAGTTTTTCTTAGCGTCATCTATACCCTTTCTAATAGCATCCGGTATTTCTGTAGCTTTACCTAATCCTACGCCTACATAGCCGTTCTCGTCGCCTACTACAACCAAAGCAGAGAACCTAAAATTTCTACCGCCTTTAACAACTTTTGTAACACGACTAATGTTTACGACTTTTTCTTTCAATTCTATTTCATTTGAATTAATGCGTTGCAAGTATTTTCCCTCCTTTTCGTTAGAAGTTAAGTCCGGCACTTCTTGCGGCATCCGCAATCGCTTTGATTCTGCCGTGATACAGATATCCGCCTCTGTCAAACACTACATCAACAATACCTTTTTCAACTGCTTTTTGTGCAGCCAATTTACCTACGGCCTCAGCCGCTTTGATGTTACCACCGTAATTTCCTTTTAATTCTTTATCCAAAGTTGATGCGGCCACTAGTGTAGATCCGGTACTGTCATCGATAATTTGTACATATATGTGCTTTAAACTACGGTATACGCATAATCTGGGTTTTTCAACCGTTCCCGATATCTTTTTTCTTATTCTGTCGTGCCTTCTCAATCTGTCTTTGTTTTTGTCAGGCTTTCTTATCATATGGTTTCACTCCTTTCTGTTCATAACCCCTTAAACGGAACCCGATTTACCTTCTTTGCGCAAGATAGTTTCATCAGCATACTTAACACCTTTACCCTTATAAGGTTCAGGCGGACGCTTGAATCTGATCTTAGCCGCCATTTCACCGACAAGCTGTTTATCGATTCCTTTTACAATAACCGTACTTGCGTCCGGCACCTCATAGGTGATACCTGCGGGTTCTTCCATTTCAATGGGATGGGAGTAACCAAGTGTCAGTACCAGTTTCTTACCCTGTTTTTGTGCTCTGTATCCAACACCGTTAATTTCCAACTTCTTTGAAAATCCATCCTTTACACCGGTGACCATATTGTTTAACAAACTTCTGGTCAGACCGTGCAACGCTTTATACTTCTTATTATCTGACGACCTTTTCACTATAATTGTGTCGTTTTCTTGTTCAATAGTCATTTCCGGATGCATAGTTTGTGTCAAAGTCCCGTTAGGGCCTTTCACCGTAACTGTATTATCGCTATCAATTTTAACCGATACTCCTGTTGGTACTTGTATCGGTAAACGTCCGATTCTTGACATATTCAACACCTCCTGTTCTTAATATTGAAAACCTTTCGGCTCTTTTCAGATACGCTTGGTGCGGATCCAAATTACCATATATATGCCATTACTTCTCCGCCAACATTGTTCTCTCTTGCAACTTTATCGGTTACAACACCTTTTGACGTAGAAATTATAGCAATTCCCAAACCGCCTAAAACCTTGGGTATATCGCTTTTACCGGCGTATACTCTAAGACCCGGCTTACTTATTCTTTTAATTCCGGTGATCACGCACTTCTTTTCCTTGGTGTATTTTAACGTGATCCTTATGATACCTTGTTTATTGTCTTCAATGATATCATACTTTTT
The DNA here is from genome assembly GCA_964547525.1 of uncultured Clostridiaceae bacterium. Lineage (GTDB taxonomy): Bacteria > Bacillota > Clostridia > JAAYHZ01 > JAAYHZ01 > CAZJOD01. The sequence continues at coordinate 4,884 of CAZJOD010000002.1, read as the reverse complement.
TATATAACCCTCGTTCAATAAAATATCCGCTATAGCTTTTTTATTGCTCGAAGCCGGAATATCCACAAATTCATGCTTTGCAGAACCGGCATTTCTGATTCTGGTTAGCATATCGGCAACACTGTCAGTTATCTGCATTTAAAGTACCTCCTTACACAAATTGGTATCCAAAATTACCAACTGGCTTTTCTTACCCCGGGGATCTGTCCTTTGTATGCCAATTCCCTGAAACATATTCTACATATCCCGTACTTACGTATATATGCATGCGGTCTGCCGCATATCTTACATCTGTTATAATAGCGAGTACTGAATTTAGGGGTTAGTTTTTGTTTGTTGATCATAGATTTCTTTGCCATCTATAATACCTCCTTAACTTTTACGGAACGGCATGCCGAGAAAATCAAGTAAAGCTTTACACTCTTCATCCGTTTTTGCAGTTGTTACGATAGTTATATCCATACCTCTGATTTTATCGATCTTGTCATAATTGATCTCAGGGAATATCAACTGTTCTTTGACACCTATTGAGTAATTACCCCTCCCGTCAAACGAGTTGGGATTGATTCCTCTGAAGTCTCTTACTCTAGGAAGCGCGATACTGATCAATTTATCCATAAAATCATACATTCTGTCTCCCCGTAATGTTACTTTGCATCCTATATTCATACCCTGTCTCAATTTAAAGTTTGCGACAGATTTTTTAGCCTTTGTCACGACAGGTTTTTGTCCCGATATAGCCATTAAATCGTTAATGGCGAATTCAAGTGCCTTAGGATTATCTTTCAATTCACCCAGACCCATGTTAATTACAACCTTTTCAAGCTTCGGAATTTCCATCGGACCTGTGTAGTTAAACTTTTCTTTTAAAGCAGGCATTACTTCTTTGTCATACTTTTCTTTCAGCCTTGTCATTTACCGGAAACCTCCCTTCATTCCTCATTTGAATTGCTGTTTATAATATCTATAACTTCATCACATTTTTTGCATACTCTGGCTTTTTGTCCATTGTCCAAAAATCTTTTCGCAACTCTTGTGGGCTTTTTACAATTTCCACAGACTAACATTACATTAGACAGATCGATATAATTTTCTTGTTCGATTATACCACCCTGCTGATTCATTCCTCTGGGTTTCTTGTGTTTTTTATTTATATTGACACCTTCCACAAGAACTTTGTGATCCTTAGGTCTGACTCCAATTACTTTTCCTTTTTCACCTTTGTCTTTTCCTGTAAGCACCACTACTGTGTCACCTTTTTTTACATGAGATTTGATATTCATTTTCGGTAGCCTCCTCCCTACAGTACTTCAGGTGCAAGAGACAATATTTTCATATAGTCCTTTTCTCTCAATTCTCTTGCCACCGGACCGAAAATTCTTGTTCCCATCGGATTTTGGTCTTCTTTGATTATAACCGCCGCGTTTTCGTCAAATCTTACATAGGAACCGTCGTTTCTTTTCAATTCCTTTTTAGTGCGAACGATTACGCAACGTACCACCTGGCCTTTTTTAACAACTCCGCCCGGCGTTGCGCTTTTAACACTAGCGATTATTACATCACCTATTTTTGCATATTTTCTACCCGTACCGCCAAGAACCTTTATGCACATCATTTCTTTAGCTCCGGTATTATCAGCGGCTTTCAGGATTGTTTGCGCTTGTATCATTAAGAATTCCTCCTTTGCCGTTTAACGGGCCTTTTCAACTATTTCAACCAGTCTCCACCTTTTTTCACGACTTATCGGCCTGGTTTCCATCACCATTACTTTATCTCCGACACCACACTCGTTATATTCGTCGTGAGCTTTTATTTTATATGTCCTCTTGACAATTTTACTATAAAGGGGATGCCTAACATTATCTTCTATAGATATTACAATGGTTTTATCCATTTTATCGCTGACAACTTTGCCAATTCTGGTTTTTCTTAAATTTCTATCAGACACTAGTTTTTCCTCCTTCCCTTATACTCGGGATCTACTTGCAACAACTATGCTTTTGCACCTTCTAATTCTCTTTGCCTCATAATGGTTTTAACTCTGGCAATATCTTTTTTTACCGCTTTGATCTGCATTGGATTGTCAAGTTGACTTGTTGCAAGCTGAAATCTTAGCTTGAATAATTCCGATTTAAGTTCTCTCAATTCCTGATTGAGTTCGGCAGTTGTTTTGTCTCTTAATTCATTAGCTTTCATTCGCTTCACCATCCGTTTCTTTTTCTTTAACAATCACTTTACACTTAACGGGAAGTTTATGCATTGCTAGCCTAAACGCTTCTTTGGCTTCTGCTTCCGGAACACCTGCTATTTCAAACATAACTCTTCCGGGCTTTACAACAGCCACCCAGTACTCGGGAGTTCCTTTTCCGCTACCCATTCTAGTTTCAGCGGGTTTTTGTGTGATAGGTTTATCCGGAAATATTTTGATCCAAACTTTACCACCTCTGCTGGTATATCTGGTCATTGCAACCCTGGCCGCTTCAATTTGATTGCTCTTTATCCAACCGGGTTCGGTCGTTACTAGACCATACTCACCGAATGTTATAGTATTACCTCTATTTGCTTTACCTTTTATTTTTCCTCTTTGAGTTTTTCTGTATTTAACCCTTTTGGGCATTAACATGTTAAACGCCCCCTTCCGATTTCGTATCTTCCTTGTTTACAGGAAGTACTTCGCCTTTGAAAATCCATACCTTTATACCTATTTTACCGTATGTGGTACTAGCTTCTGCAAATCCGTAATCAATATCGGCTCTTAAAGTCTGCAAAGGTATGGTTCCTTCACTATAACGCTCGCTTCTTGCAATTTCAGCTCCATTCAAGCGGCCTGCGGCTTGTATCTTAATACCTTTCGCTCCTGCTTTCATGGTTCTGGACATAGCTTGCTTCATCGCTCTTTTGTATGCGATTCTCTTTTCGATTTGTTGTGCAATACTTTCCGCTACCAATTGCGAATTGATATCCGGCTTTTTAACTTCCGTTATATTGATTAAGACGTTTTTGCCTGTAAGATTCTCAATTTCTTTTCTCAATTGTTCGATGCCCGCTCCACCTTTTCCAATTACGATACCGGGTTTAGCAGTGCTTATGTTTAATTTAAGTTTATTCGCAGCTCTTTCGATTTCAATTCTTGAAATACCCGCCTGGTATAAATTTGTCTTTATATACTTGCGAATTTTTACATCTTCAATGAGTAAATCTGAAAATTCTTTTTTTGAAGCATACCATCTTGTATCCCAATCTTTTATAATTCCGATTCTCATACCATGTGGATTAACTTTTTGTCCCATGCTTCAACCTCCTATTGATTCTTTTCCTTTAAGACAACGGTAATATTACTTGTACGTTTTCTTATCCTGTTCGCTCTTCCTTGTGCACGAGCCATTATCCTTTTTAATGTAGGTCCTTGGTTCGCGTATATCTCAGCTACGTATAACAGCTCTCTATCCAATTCATTGTTATTAACCGCATTGGCTTCAGCCGATTTGAGCAACTTGTAAAGAATCTCGGATGCGGCTCTTGGCGTGTGCATTACTATCCCGTAAGCTTCATCAAGCGATTTTCCCCTTATAAGGTCAATAACCAGTTTGACCTTAGTCGACGGTATGCGAATTGCTCTTACGGATGCACGACCTTCGTCTTTACCTATACCTAGTACTTTTCTTTCTTTTTTAGAAAGAAGAACCGGTCTTTTTGACTTTGAATGTACTGCGTTATATTGTTTAATCAAAGATTCTTTCTTTTCGAGAAGTTCCTCTTGTGACATTACTTTCTTTTCCAAATTCACTACCTCCTTTAGGTCACAGGTATATTATTTAACCGCTGGACCTTTCTCCCTTGTTCGCATGGCCTCTGAAAGTTCTTGTAGGAGCAAACTCACCAAGTTTATGACCTACCATATCTTCTGTGATATATATGGGTATGTGTTTTCTTCCATCATGTACAGCTATGGTATGACCAACCATCTGCGGGAAAATTGTCGACGCCCTTGACCAAGTCTTTAAAACTCTTTTTTCGTTATTTTCGTTCATTTCCTCAATTCTTTTCAGCAATTTCGGCATTATAAACGGTCCTTTTTTAACTGACCTGCTCATATTCATCCTCCTTTTTATAAACTTTAGCCTCTACGACTTCTGACTATATACTGACTTGACTTCTTTTTCTTCTTTCTGGTCTTGTAACCGAGGGTCGGTTTACCCCAAGGAGTAACCGGTCCGGGTCTTCCTATGGGAGATTTACCTTCTCCACCACCGTGCGGATGGTCAACCGGATTCATAACAACACCACGAACAGAAGGACGAATACCCATCCAGCGTTTTCTACCCGCTTTACCGACAGTTATGTTTTCATGTTCTATATTGCCTACTTGACCGATTGTAGCTCTGCACTCAATGGCTACCATTCTTACTTCACCCGATGGAAGACGTACTTGCGCATAACGTCCTTCTTTTGCCATCAATTGAGCGGAATTTCCGGCAGATCTGGCCATCTGACCGCCTTTTCCCGGTTTTAATTCAACATTATGAATTATGGAACCGACCGGCATGTCTTTTAACATCAAACAATTACCGGGGCGAATGTCTATGTTCGAGCCTGATATTACCGTATCTCCTACCTTTAAACCCTCAGGAGCTAAAATGTACCTTTTCTCCCCGTCCACATAATTCAATAATGCGATAAAAGCGGAACGGTTAGGATCATATTCTATACTAGATACTTTAGCCGGTATATTATCCTTGTTTCTCTTAAAATCAATTATTCTATATTTTCTTCTAGCTCCCCCACCTTGATGGCGAACCGTTATACGACCGTTTGCGTTTCTACCACCGGTCTTATTCAACGGAGCAAGAAGCGATTTTTCCGGTTCGGTTTTCGTCAACTCTT
>CAZJOD010000001.1:23791-81451 GCA_964547525.1 uncultured Clostridiaceae bacterium | reverse complement strand
TGACAGCTTCATATAAGGCGGTTGATACAAGAGCTTCTCCACCTGAGGGATATAAATTTTTAAGATCCTTGAGTGTAGAACCGTCTTTTAACATGTTGACCAGTTTTGTAAAATAGAGCATTGATTCTATAGTATATCCCCGGCAAATGGCTTCGGCATGTACATCGTTATCTTCAAAAAATCCGAACGGGTTTGGTAAATACGGGTAGTTATCTTCTTCAGACGCGATAAAAACACCTCGATCCTGGCTGTCTGCTTCGGCGATTCCTTTTGTTCCGACTAACCTTAATCCTTGGTTAACAATTGAAGGGAAGTTTTCAGGTAAAATCCATGATGTATCAAAAGTAAAATGGGTTTCGTTTTCAAACTCCACTTTTGCTTGTACGGAATCATATGTATCGATACCCATACTTGAGAGCTTATTTTTAACTGCAGTTGCATAAACTCTCTTTGGTTTTGAGTTCAACAACCAATAAAGCAGGTCATAAAAATGTATACCTAAAAACCATGCCGGTGAACTATGACAAGCCCATTTTTTAAACCAAACCGAGGGTACCGTGATTTTATCTTCCATCCAAGCGTATCCGTATTCTATTTTTCCCAATTTGCCTTTTTGAAGATCTTTTTTTATTTGGATATGAGCCGGATCAAAACGTTTATGGAAATCGACATATAACAGCACATTATTCTCCTCTGCGGCTTTTATTATGCGCAGAGCCCCCGAAGTTGTCACATCCAATGGTTTTTGCACTAGAAGGTGCAAACCGAAAGAAGCTGCTTTGACAGCGATTTCTTCATGAAGATAATCAGGTGTGACCACTGCCACGGCATCTAAATTCTCTTTTTGAATCATTGTTATATAGTCTGTATATCCCCTTATATTATACTTATCACAATGCTTTTTTAATATCTCCTCGTTAATATCGGCAATCGCCACCAGCTCAATCTCTTTATTTCTATGCGCCGACATATAAGCTTTTAATACTTGAGTACCATAAACGCCTCCCCCAATAATACCGAATCTCGCCATTATCCGTCACCTCATCAATTCTACATATAATATTAAACCGTATTTCACGGTTTTAAAAGATTGCTTACAGTATAACATATAGACATGAGTATGGAAAAATATTTAACGCCATATAGAATTTGTTAGCGATATTATGTATCTATTGTATATAATTCAATAAAGTATGGTTAATTTTTAACCATACTTTATTGAATGGCTGTATTCATTTGTAGATGATGTTTTACCCGTCCTGTTACAAATTTTACCATAGGTGAACTATTTGTAGAATCGAGTAATGTATGGAAGAGAATTTGGAGTAAGGGGGTTAAATATATCGGAGTTAATTGTTTTTGTATAGGAGCTATTCTTAGTTCATTTGTGTATCGTATTCCTGTTCGAGTTTTTCCAACTCCGCATCAGGTATTTCGTCTCTGAAACCTGCAAACTTTGAAAAATCTCTTCGTGCCCTTGCAAAATTGATGTCTATCCCGTCATATTTACTACCGTTTGTTTCTCGCCAAGATTTGTATATTGACATTAAATCACGCATAAAAAGCCTCCTGTCAAGTTATTTACAAATCTATTGTGCCACTGTGACAATATTTTAAACACAAAATACAAATAGTTACTATGAATGACATTAAAAAGGTTGTTGAAGGTATCTATAAAATATATCAAATTTATTATACAAATGTTTATTTTAAAAAGGTTATAACAGTTTTCATCTCTCATACCTATTTGTACCGGTGATAACCGGAATGGAGAATTTTTATGGAAAAAATTATTTAGTTTAGTATTAATGTAAACAAAAGAGGGAGTGTTACTCTCCCTTATTTTACGTGTTTTATAAGCTGCTGTTTTGGATTGTCAGTGTATCTCTTGACGCTTTGAATACCGATTCCGTATCTATATCCGTAGGTTTTCCTGCCAATTCGTCAATGAAAACACTTAAGCAGTTTCCTGTATCCACATCGGGAACCGGTATCGATTCAGGACCCGGCTTGCCATTTAAAGCAATCAATATTTGTTTTGAGCTGTTATTGAACTCCATAACTCCTTCGGTACCCCAAATTGTAAAACGCCAATAGAAAGGTAAACTGTAACCTGAGCTGTTTGGTGCGGCATATGATACATCAGCCATTAAACCCGCGCCATTTGTCAGCTCAACCATAAATTGCGCACAATCTTTAAAATTTGGAGCTTCTGTTGCATAAGCATTCCAACAACGGGCGGCGATGACTTTTTTCAATGAAAGACCTGTGATATATTCCACAAAATCTATACCATGGATAGCTATATCATTTATTGTGCCTCCGTGCTTTCCTTCTTCAAAATACCAATTAGGCCTAGTGCCGTATAATAACGGGTGTTGACCGCTGAAAAATATGGCATGTACTTCTCCGAGCTTTCCGTCTTTGATAAAATTTCTAATAACCGGAACCGGTTTGGAGTAACGCATATCCAGCATTAAACCTACTTTAAGATTTTTCTCCTTGGCTAATTTTTCTATCTCGTCCAGTTCTTCCAATGACGTACATAAAGGTTTATCAGCGTAAACATGTTTGCCTGCTTTTAACGCTTCGATAGCTAATTTTCCTCTTATTCCATAATAATCACCGATAGCTACGACATCGATATTTTCTTCTTTTAACATATCGTTGTAGCAGTCATGAGTAAAATTAACCCCTAGTAACTTTTCGGCATCTTCCCGTGCTTTTGGGTCTGCTTCGTAAGCTGCTGTTATTTGTACAGTCGGATTGTTTTGTGCAAGCTTATACAAAGCGTTTATGTGACCGTGCCTGAATCCTGCAAATGCTATTCTTATCATATTGCATCTCCCTTTGCTTTATTATGTCTTATTTTTATAACCAAATATTGTTATAATTTTTTCTTATAATAAGATTACGTGGTATAATACTACTAGAATACATAAACGTTATAAAAAGCGTTAGTATTATATTATTAAAAACTCTACCGTTTTCATAATTTTCCGTTTGTAATATAAATATATTATACCATCATGTATAGCGGTAGATAATAAAAGGAGGTCATGAATATGGTTATTGATGTTCACGGACATATAGGTCGTATTTTACCCGATAGGCGGGAATTTGTCGATGTTACAAATCTGATTGCCAAAATGGATGCATGGGGTATTGACAAGACGTGTGTTTTACCCTTAAGTGAACACCCTGAAGGTGCTTATTTGGAAGCCGGTACCGAAGATATAATTGCAGCCTGCGCACGCTACCCTGATAGATTAATACCGTTTTTTCTTATTGACCCACGCTACGGAAACAGACCGAATATGGATTTTTCACACTTGCTGGAAGAATATAAGATGCGAGGATGCAAAGGCTTAGGAGAATTATTACCGAAAATGGATTTTGATGATCCTCGTTGTTTGAATTTATATAAGCAAGTTGGTAAATACGGATTTCCTGTACTTTTTGATATGCAAGACGGAGAATACGGGTACGGGGTTCGTGATGATTACGGATTGCCAAAATTGGAGCGTGCTCTAAGAGAATGTCCCGAAACAATTTTTATAGGTCACGGTCCGACTTTTTGGGCTGAGATATCCGCGGAAGTACCTGCTGACAAACGTGTTAGTTATCCTAAAGGGCCTATTGTAAAAGGTGGCGCAGTGGTACGATTAATGAGAGAATATTCTAATTTATGGGCTGATCTTTCTGCAGGAAGCGGATATAACGCTATGACTCGAGATTATAATTTCGGATTGGAATTTCTTGCTGAATTTCAAGATAAATTGATGTTTGGTACCGATTCTTGTAGACGCTGTGATGTAGACAGACCTTATCCTAACGTTGAATATATTAAAGATATTAAAGAGAATAAAAAGTTACCTATGGATGCAATAGAAAAAATATCATATAAAAATTGCGTCAGATTGTTGGGATTATGAGTTTATATAATATAGAGTAGATGAATGGTTTTTTTAGATTATTTCCATAAGCAATAGAAAAATTAATAGCTAATAACTTATTTTGAAAGGCAATTTGTCATGATAGCAGGTTGTCTTTTTTAAATTTGTCGGCTCGGTTTGTTAAATATCAATTCTATAATAATTTTTTATAGTGTAATTATCATTGTTGTTATTTAAAAGGTAGAAATAAATTTGATTTATGAACAAATGTTTGCTACACTTATGATATAATTAAAGAATATTGGAGAATTTATGATATTAAGTGTTAGTAGAAGAACAGATGTACCGGCGTTTTTTTCTGATTGGTTTTATAATAGAATAAATGAAGGATTTGTACTGGTAAGAAATCCAATGAATAACAAGCAGGTAAGCAGGATATTGTTGAATCCTGAGGTTATAGATTGCATAGTGTTTTGGTCTAAAAATCCGAAGAACTTGATTGTAAATCTTGATAAAATAAAAAATTATCACTATTACTTTCAGTTTACATTAACTCCGTATGATAAAACAATCGAAGTAAATGTACCTGAAAAAACCGTTCTAATAAAGACTTTTATAGAATTGTCGCAAAGAATAGGGAAGGAACGAGTTATCTGGAGATATGACCCTATAATGTTAACACAAAAATTTACTAAAGAATATCACTTCAACCGGTTTGAATATTTAGCCGAAAAACTACATCGATATACAAAAAAATGTATAATAAGCTTTGTTGATATGTATAAAAAAACCGAGCGTAACACTGCAACAATTGATATCATGCCGATGACCGATTCGGTTATATTTGAAATTGCTGAAAAATTATCCATAATAGCAAAAAAATATGGATTATCGCTTGAAACTTGCTCAGAAGCAGTTGATTTATCGGCTTTCGGGATAAATCATGGAAAATGTATAGATGATAAATTAATATCGGGTATTATTGGTAAACCGCTTTTCATAGAAAAAGATACGAATCAAAGATTAAGCTGTGGTTGTGTAAAGAGCATCGATATAGGTGCCTATAATACTTGTAAGCATAATTGTTTATACTGCTACGCCAACTTTAGCAAGAGCCTTGTAGAAAAAAACTGTTTGCAGCATAACCCTGACGCACCTTTATTGTATGGGGCCCTTAAAGGAGATGAAATGATCAAAGATAGAGGTGAATACAGTTAAAAGATATCTAAGTATTAATAATTAAAACTATGTATATTAGAATATATATTAATAATTAATATCATAAAAAGGGTGTGTCATATGGGTTATATAATGAATGAGATAACGGTTAAGGAATTTATACGTGCTCTTGAAAAATAAAATAATAAAAATACGCCCGGATAAACTCCGGGCGTACGATTATAAAGAACTTTAATTTTTTTAATAATTTAATGTCATATGATATTATGAGTGTCCTGTATTCACCTCTTCATTAATTAATCCGTAATACAGCGCCCGCCAATAAGCGTCCAGATAAGCCGCACCACCAATTTCACGTCTTGTGTTGTGTTTAAATTGCAAAGTCAGGTTTCCGTCTATAAAAGAATTTCCGTCGTAAGATATATATAAACCTCCGGGAGTCCCTGCATAAAAAGTATGGTTTTGCGCATCGTATGACAAAGTGTAAATACGCTTGATATCCAACCCTTCCGATATAATGGAAAAGGTTCTTCCTCCGTCGGTTGATTTTAATAAACCGTTATCAGATGCTGCATAAATATGGTTTGGTCGGTTTATATCAAATATAGGGTTATTGTTTATTAAAGTAGGAATAACCCAATCTTTAATACCTGCAAAACCTTTGGCCTTAAATTGATCATAAAACTTATGCATGGTCAGCGACCATGTTTTGCCACAATCAAAACTTTCAGATATCATACTCAGTGCATTTGAATCAATATCATCCGCTACTGCGGCAAAATCATAAGTATTTTCGGTTTGTATGCCGTATAAGCCCATGTATATATGTTTAGAATCAAACGGATCGACGCATAACCAATTATATTGTTTAGTTATACTATATGCAAAATCAACTGATGAATGTACTTCCCATTTGTCAGATTCCATGTTCCGCACCAATATAACAGGTGTTTCCCAAAAAAGTGTCGGTGTGGGATGGTATTTTTTCACACCTTTACATATGGCATATATATGAACCGGTTCATGGAATCCTATCGAAAACTGCATATCATACCCACGGGGTAATGTTTCTGTTAAGCATTCCCAACTCATTGCTAAAAATTCTTCATCTATATCTCTGCTTCTGTAAACATTTCTTGTAGTGATGGCATACAAAACATTTTTATTTTTGGGGTCGAAAAGTATATCGTAAGGCTTACCGCCGTCATTGGGTATGGGGATTTCTCTCCAATTTCTGCAAACAGTAGTACTGATATAGAATTTCTCATCTGTCATGGCAATCATAATTCGCGTTTTTTTGCCTTGCAGTATCTTCTTTATTTTTCCATCTAAAGAATTAGCTAAGTGCTTCCATCCGCCAACAGTCTTGGCCTTGTCATAACTGTAATACAAGGATCCGTTTTCTTCCAATGCAAATAACACATAAGGATCTTCATTTGATACTTCCACTTGTTTTACAGTTCTACTTAACCATCCGTCAGGACGCAAAAGGTTGCCCTTCCACATATATTCGTTGTCAAAAACTGCTTTGTAGACCGGATAAGGGGGTTTTAGGGTTTTATCAATACTATTCATTTGAGGCCGTATGGTCATATCGGTGGGCCATGTATACAAAGCTTTCATTGCTTCATTCATTATTTTTTCTTTGTCCTTATCTTCCGGGAAATGGGCAAGGTATATAAAGTTATAAAGACTTTGCCCGTCATCTTTATGTATAGACCATAATTTTTTTAAAACGTTCAAGTAACTGCTAACCAAATCCCGGTCTTGTTCAAGAGCTATTAAGTTTTCCAAATGAATTATTACCTGAGAACTATCGTCGAAATCTTTGTATATAACTAATGTATCAAGTTCACGTACACGAAAGCCGGTAACGGTTTGATCATAAGCCTTTTTAAATTTATCTTTACCTGTAGCGTGATATGCGGCTTTTAAAGCTCCTAATACCATTAATACCGAAGTCGTAAGGATTTTACCGTCGGTAAGGTTAAACATAGGGTAACCGGAATTCGGATCATCGCCCCTATAAAGTGTCATGCCTTTGTCCAGCCAATAACCGACAGAAATGTCCAGGGCATGAGCACACTTTGCCTTTTGTTCACCTTCTGCAGCTAATCTGTAATATGCTCCGTATCCAAATGATGTATGACTGTAATTATGATGGCTGGGGTCTTCTCGCCATCTTAGATCTTTATACGGACCTGTTCCCTGGAACCAATGATTTCTGGTGCGATTTCCTTCTACATATTCTTCCGGTGTAGGACCGTGTCCGGTACGATATCCCCTCGCTTGTAAACCTTTACCACCGGTTATTAATAAACATCTGTATGCGCCTTCAAACAACTCGTCCGCTCTACGTTTTGCTTTTAATAAAATTTTTTGCTCCGCATTTATCTTTTTTAAGTAAGCATAACGGAAAGAAGCGCCGGATAAATGATAACTTGTCCAACAAACCGAGTGATTGACATCTGATTCACTTTCTGTCGAATGACTGACATCGCTCCCGTCTAAGGGGACTTCAACCATAGAGGGATATAATCCCATAAGGTTATGTCTTTTTAATATGTTTTTCTCTAAAATAACAGCTTTCTCATGTAATGACTTTTTATAAGTGTCTTTTAGGTAATTCATAATATTTAACCTCCTGTACGTACGATAAAACATCTTTTTCCGGCAGACTCAATTTCCTTTTTAATAATTTTCTTTTCTTACTTCAAAATAACTTTGTGAATATTTGCATACCGGACATACTACAGGGGCTTTTTTGCCTGTTACCAAATGCCCGCACATACGGCATTCCCACATTGTTTCTTCACTTTTTTCAAATACATGCTGTGTTTGAACATTTTTTAGAAGGGCAAGATAGCGCTCTTCATGAGCCTTTTCAATGGCTGCCACTCTACGGAATTTATTTGCCAAATCTATAAATCCTTCTTCTTCGGCTTCTTTTGCAAATCGGTCATACATATCAGTCCATTCATAATGCTCGCCTTCTGCGGCATGTAAAAGATTTTCCGCAGTATCACCAATATTACCTAGTTCCTCGTACCAGATTCGGGCATGCTCTTGTTCGTTTCGAGCGGTTTTTAAAAAGATTTCCGACAACTGGTCGTAACCTTCTCTTTGAGCGACATTTGCGAAGTATGTATATTTGTTTCGTGCTTGACTTTCTCCGGCGAAAGCTTCAGCTAAATTTTTTTCAGTTTTTGTTCCCGCATACATATTTACAGAAGATTCTTTTTCTTCGATTTTTACAAATGCCGATGCCGGTTGTTTGCATTTGGGGCATTTGAAATCAGCGGGTAAGGGTCCTTCGTGAATATATCCACATACTGAGCAACGATATTTTTCCATTTTATTTTCCTCCATATTCTTTTTATCCTTATTTAAAATATTTAATAATTGTTCGACAACATCAAAGGGGAAATCATTCGGTTGCCGGTTATTTTTTATTGTTTGTAACAGATCAACGACATTTTTACTTTGTGGCAGCATAAAACCCGCTTCACGTAAGAGATCCTCCGCCATAATTCTATTTGACTTTATAAGAACTTGTGCGAATTGACGCATTATAGGATTGTCAGTGTTATTCATTATCGCTTCCGATATCTTTTCTTGTTTTGTTTTGCTTTCTGCTAAAGACAACATTATTTGTTTTATCTGCTCGGACTTTTCCTGTTGGGCCGGATATTCTGTCGGAACAAGTGAAATTGCATGAGAGGGACAAGCATCTACACATGCCCTACATCCGCTTAGGCATTTTGAAGCGTCAATCTGTCCGGTTTCCGTATCCGTAGCTCCGGTAGGACAAACATACAGGCAAAGACAATCTTTAGTACATAATCTAATATTTCTAACTGCGTACATACTGTTACCTCCTATCAATTTTTGTGATTTTTAATTTGGGTACTTTACAAACAGGGCATATTTCCGGCGGTTCATCTCCCGAATAAGTAAATCCGCAAATTTCACATACATAGATATTTGTATTTTCTAAGAATTGATCCTTATCTAATCTGCGCATAAACGAATTGAGCATTGTAGTTACTTTTTCTCCCCATGTAAGTGCTCTTAACGCTCCTCTATCGGAATTTGCGACTGCTAACGCTTTTGCTTGTGTAAAACCTGCATTTAAATCCTGTTGTATGAGATAATTCAAATCACTAAATTGATTTTTATCTTCGGCATTTTCTACGCCTTGATAATATAAAGCCAATTTGTTAAATAAAGTAGCCTCCTCAGTTCGATATTGCTTTTCAGACCCTTTCGAGAGGTTTGAAAATAACACACTTAATATTGCAGGGGAGAAATCCTTAACTTCATACACATCATCATTTTTTTGATAACTTGGATTTTGGGTACCTGTTAAACTAACTTTTTGTAAATCCTTAAATTCATCTTTTGTAGCACCGCATAACGGGCAAACCCAATCTGCCGGTAGGTCTTCCCATGCGGTGCCGGGAGCTATACCGTCTTTGGGAATGCCGGCTGTTTCATCATATGTATAGCCACATACGGAACATATAAATTTTCTCATAAAACCTCCTCATACTCATATTTTATTTATATTATATAAGGTTTACTTCTGAATGCACTCACGACAAATGCCCTTGAAATAAACACTTTGCGAGTCTATCTTGAATTCGTCCAGCCCGTTAAAATTATTAATTGCTTTAACATCTATATCAAAATCATAAATCATACCACAATTTTTACACTTAAAATGCCCGTGTAACAATATATTGAGATCATACCTGATTTCATTATCTTCAATATTTAATTCTTGTACCAATCCTTCATTTACAAAAACTTTTATTGTGTTATAAACTGTAGATTTAGATAAAGTAGGCATTTCTTTTTTTAGATCAATAAAAATATCGTCAACTGTAGGGTGATTTTTGTGCACTGAAAGATATTCGAGAACTTTTATTCTTTGATGCGACGGATTAATATTACGTTTTAAGAGTGCATTTGCAAAATTAGCTTTTTTATATACCATATAATACCTTCTATCATAAATAATATTAAAGAATAATGATTATACATTTGTAATCATTATTAAATAGTTTAACATAGTTAATAATAAATGTAAATAGTTAAATTTTATATTTTACAACCGTTAAAAAAATAATTAAAGGTTAAAATGCAATAACTCACTTACTGTAAACCGATTATCGCCTTATTATTGAAAATAACTTCATCTTAAATTAATTTTTTACAGTATATTTATTAAATAATCATTATAAAGGTATAATCATTATAAAACCGGACTAATAATATTTTTATATAGATGCAAATTTAAGATTCTACAGTAATAATTCTTATTGTAGTGAAATCAATTATATAAATATTAAAATACATAAATATAAGACATGATTTTATGGTTGCTTATGTATGGTATAATCTTTTATGTAGTAATGTAGTACCAATCATAATATAACGAATTAATAAAGTATTAGGAGGATTAAAGTGATGAAAATCGGACTTGCAGAGATAAATGTAAGAACACCATTAGGAATGCAAATGACAGGATATGCGGGTAGAGCCACCGGAGCTATCGATATACATGACCAATTGAAAATAAGTGCCGTCTATATAGAATCCAAGGGTATAAAATCTATGTTAATAGTATGTGAGATACTAGGTTTTGATCCTGATTATTCTAAAATAACGGAATATAAGATAAGCCGTGCGATTAATATACCAAAGAGCAATATTATACTGACTTCGATACATACTCATGCCGGTCCGGCATCAGGCACATTGTATGGCTGTGGTTCCGCCGAACAATCATGGCTTTTGGAAACACAGAATGATTTGATTGATTTGGCGAAAAAGGCGGTATGCAATACTTTTGAAGGATTTTTTGAATATTCTACGGGAGAATGCGAAATAGGCATGAACAGGATATTAATGGCATACAAAGATCCCAATTATATGGATGTGATCGACAAGGAAGTCGGAGTAATAAAAATATTTGAGACAGGAACAGACAAATTAAAATCTGTTATTATAAATTATGCATGTCATCCGGTTACACTAGACAGCAGAAATTATAGCTACTCCGCCGATTATCCTTATTATACAAAAAGCAAGCTAAATGAAGTATATGGCGATGATGTCGCTGTTATTTTTACTCAAGGTTGCTGTGGAGATATAGATCCGAGATACCGCTTTTCATTCGAAGCGACTGAAAAAGCCGGCAATCTGCTTGCCGATTCGGTATTAGCGTCTAAATATGAATTAAAAAATGATGATATAAATATTAAATGCTATTCCAAAGAGCTGACAATACCTTTAGTACCCGACTATACACTTGAAGGATTCATGCAGATTAAAAAGGATTCACTTGCCGAATGTAAAAAAATAATAGATGCTAATTATAAACCGCATTTTGCATCACTTCAAGTTGAAGCTGTTAAAGTAGTATGGGCGGATAATTTTATTAAAGCGTACGAATCGGGAAATCCGATGACTGAAATACATCCTGTTATCAAAGTCTGGAAATTAGGAGATTTAAATATAGTGGCATTACCGTTTGAAACTTTTCACGACCTGGGATTTCGAATTAAAGAAATTTTTGGTACCGGTAAAACAGTCGTTATGGGATACTCAAGCGGTGTTTTCGGATATTTACCGTACGGAGAATTATATGACAAGTCCATTTATGAAAAAATTGCACACCGTTATTATGGCTATATAGGCCCGGTTTGCAGAGAGTCCGGAGATATTATATGTGACTATTTAGAAGAAATCAAATAATAATTATGAAATTCAGGGGTGAGAGATCGTCCCTGAAAATTTATATAAAACAACAGCATTATTAAGAATTTAAAATTATATAATTGATATAATATTTCACTGCAATAATTCGCTGCAGTTATCGGAGTGTACCGGTTGTTGAAAATCCTTTTAACTATAAATTAAGTTTTTGAAGTTGAATCATATAGTAATTATAAATAAGTACAATATATAAAATATTACGTTTTAATTTTGAAAACGAAGTTTCTGACTGGAGGTTTTTTTATGGAATTTAGTATTTTGATACTCCTGATTCTGATTTTTACTTTATTTGTCGGGTGCCAACACAATACCGTACAAGATGGAAACGGTGAAAGGACAGATTTATCATCGGTTGAAACTTATACCGGTTCAGATGAGACGATGCCGGTAAAAGTTTGCCAAGAAGATAAATATACTTATAAAAATGTTGTATCTTTGACAGTAACATCACTAGGTATAGCTTCAAACTCGGCAGAAGCACGTTCAGGTGCGATAGTTAAAGGTAGCGACAATAGATTTTATGCCGTATTACCATCAAGGGGATTTCTAGTTTGTATTGATTTACATACCGGCAAATCCTCACAACATATCTTTGACGGTAATACCTCAGCTTTTCCATATAAGTCTTTTGCATCACAAGGAGGTAAGTTTTATACCGGTGCAAACGCTTACTTTTATGAGTTCGATCCGGTTATAAAAGAGTTCACCACAATAACAAACCTGTCTTCTATGGGTGCGAACCTGGTAGGTTGGGGATTTTGTGAAGATGATGAAGGGTTTATTTATTTTTCAAATTATCCTAAGCTGTATCTTTATGCCTTTGATCCACAAACAAAAAAAGTTACCAACCTTGGATTGTTAGATGATGTCCAGATGTATTCGACAACTCAAGCGGCGGATTCTTGCGGATGGGTCTACAGTGCGATAGGAACAGCCGAAGTAAATATAATAGGTTACAATACCGACACCGGCGAGATAAAATATATATTCCCGCGGCTACCGGGAACGGGCAGTGCTTTGGTATATAAAACGAGGCTCGGAGAAGTGGTAGCTAAGATGAGTGTAACCGGTAAAACGAACAGTGACATGGAATATCTAGATTCATGGTGGGTATTAAAAAACGGGGAGATAGTAGATAAAGCTTTGATAACAAGGAATTACTACAACAATGATTATCCTTGGGGTTTACACATACCATACGATGACGCACCTAATTTTTTAAACGCCGACTATCCCGCTCATACTTTTACATATTGGCATCCTGAAACTGATGAAAAGACTACAGTGGTATTCGATTATTTATGTGAAGGAGCGGCTTGTTCCCCAATAACTCTCGGACCCGACGGAATGATATACGGTACGACAAATCACCCGATGAATGTTTTTACAGTTGATCCGTTAACCGATACGGTAACAGACCATGGGATCAAATGTATCGGTTCAAGTGTCGGTAATATATGTGCATATGCTTATCAGGGTGACATACTTGTGGGTGCAGCTTATTCCGGTGGATATATTTATAGAATTGATACCAAACAAGGTATTATTAGCGATAAATCTAATATAAATCCCCATCAAGAGAAAATAGTAAGTGCCATATCCAGACCTCGTTCGGCTTTAGCTTTATCCGACGGTAAAACATGTTTGTTTTCCGGATATGGTGGGTATGGCGTAGTTGGTGCCGGTATGGCTATATATAATGTAGAAACAAGAAAAACATCGGTTATAGAAAACGAAAACATGCTACCGTATCATGGAATATTGGCTATGGCGGAATTACCGAATGGAAATGTAATTTGTGGCTCGACGGTTTTACCGCAAGGGGGAGCTTTACCGGTTTGTAATACCGCGGCTTTGTTTGAGTTTAATCCGGTGACATATGAGATAACCAATATAAATTATCCGATGAATAATGTAAAGGAAATCGCTCAGCTTGTATGGGCGGGAAATGCCGTTCATGGTATTACAACAAACGGGATTTATTTTGTATATGATTATAGGACCTTAAAGATAATTTACCAAAGCAATTTATCTATTTATGGTAACGTTGTACGCCAAAGTATGATAGCTTGTAGTGACGGTACTATTTATTTACTTATGTCAAAATCTATATTAAAAATTGATCCTGATGAATACACGGTCAAATGTATAGGAAGTTTACCTAAACCTGCTACTACAGGAGTTGCTGTAACAAAAAACGCAGTTTATTATTGCTCCGGCTCTGAAGTATGTAAAGCGGCCTTACATTGGGATGATTAAAAATATTTACAAAACGATAATTTGAAGATTATATTATAAACTCAGAATCGATTAAAAATAGGGATAAGTTATAATCTATAAATCAAATAAAAAATTAGTGCCCAAATAGGAATGCTTAATAAAAAAGCATTTATTAGTCCTTTAAAAAATTTTAAATCGTCATTCATTTGTCATATCCTTTTTTGTATTATTATGTACAACAAAAATACAATTTATACTTTGTTATTTATAACACTATAGTTTCTTTGTTATATTCCCCAAGAACTATATTTTGTTTCTACCTTTCGACGGGTTTATAAAAAATAAATACAATAATATACTAAGTAGAACAAAGGATATTAGGTTTAACAATTGAATCTGACTGTGTTGAAAAATAGAAGTTGTGAATTCAGGGATCATGTCTATTACCAATTTACCCATGAACGGTGCGATAAGTACGCTTAAACCGAAAGAAAAATAATACCATCCTTCGTAAATTGTTCTGTCGTCATCAGGCATAATTTCATATCGGTAAGTAAATAATGAAGTAAATCCTCCCATACCGATACCGGCCGTAATATTTGATAAAAACAAAAGAATCCAAGTGTCTTTGGTCACAAATGATAAAATTAATAAGGGGCTTATGGTAAAAAACGCTCCTGCACAAATTGTAAAACCAAAACCTTTGGCTCTTTCGATTTTTGACCAATAGGGATTGGTAACTATCATAACACCTTGTGAAATAAAACTGAATATAGATATGTATTTATAGTCAATTACCAAATACCTTATCATATATGTGGGTGTGAATGATGTAGCCATAGTATAACCGAGGTAAAATAAGAAAATAAAGATTAGAAAGCTGCGATATTCTTTTATATGTACCGGTTCAAAAAACTTCTTTAAATTTAGGGATACTTCGCCGGAAATTTTATATTCGGGTTCATCAATCTGTTTAAGTATGTAAACGTCAAGTAATGATAATATATAGCTAAATGCAAAAATAACTAGAAAACCGGTATAACTTTTATTAAATATGTCAAGAACAAATCCTACCAATACGGATATAACCGACATAAACAGTCTTGTGTAAAAAGTTCTGCTATATATGTATTCGGTTTTAGATTCTTTTGGAACAGTAGTCATCATCCATACAGTCCAACCGATCCTGTAAATTCCCCAAACTATCTCAGATGCAATTACAAAAATAGTAATTAGTATAAGATTTATGGTATTATTACGGAAAATCATAGGTAATATCGCAATTATAACCATCAAGGTTCTGGATATTATATTCAATGTTAATAGTAAATTTTTTCTTTTGGCCCTTTTTTCTAAAAGGAAAAAAGACAACAAAGATAAAATTGTTGCATAATGAGTACCGCTGTTAAGCAATGCGGTGAGAAAATCTCCGGCACCCAAGTAAATAGCGTAACCTGAAAGGAATATACCTCCCGTTATCAGATATGCTCCGTTTATAACAAGGCTGTCAATAATAAATAGAATTTGACTTTTAGTATTGTTTCTTTTAAATCTATTTAAAAACTTTTTATTAACCATATAAATAGAAGTACTCACATTCTTTTCAAATTGCATATATAGATTTTAATAATTAAACTTTTTTGTTTTGTAATTATAAGCGCAATTATACTACTGTTACCTAAAAAATTTACTGAGTTTATGACTTAACATTAGTAGTATATGACTGTTTTCGTATAGGAAATGTCAAGCTATGTAATATCAAAATCAAACGCTACAAACGATAATGTAGGTAAAGTTTATATTTTACATCAATACGAAATGATTGTACCGGTTATACTTGTATGTTAAACTTGATTTATAAAGCTTTAATTAATGAAGAAGGTGATTTGGATGTTCTTTGGATTAGCTTATTTGAATAAAGATTATATAGATTTATGGTTCGATTTGCCGCATGTATCCGATGATACTGAGATACAGCGGAATACTGCGATTAAATATCCTCTACTATGGGTAAAAGCGTTACCGGCTGTCTTTGAACGGCAGTGAAAGGAGTTTATATGGAGTCTAATTATTGGGGTGAACCTTTTGCAGAAGCGTATTGTAGCAATAATAATCATTTACCCGTTTATCGGATTGCATGTGGTATTTTAAGGACTGTCGAAACTATGCCTATATACATTGATGTTGTCGATAAATTTGCAGGGCATCCGTTTCCACAAACAATAATACGTTACCATTATGGGTCGGGTATCACCGTAAATCATGATCTTGCAAAGAGAATAATAGAAAAAAACACCGACCCAAAAATCACTCAAAAAATACAAGAAATATTAGATTATTTTGAAAATGAAACAACCCATAAAAAAATAAGTGAACTTTTAACACAAGAGCAAAATCGAACGGGACATATGAAAGTCTACTGGGGTGGCGGTTGGGGTGGACATACCCTTTTGGATTATGACTGTATCTTAAAATTAGGGACATCCGGCTTGAAAAGAAATATTATAGCTCGTATGGAGCATATAACATCAAACGAAGAGCATGAGCTTCTATCGTCATTATTAGTTATTTGTAAGGCATTTGAAACTTTTGCCACACGTTTTGCCGACGCAGTGAAGCAATTAATAGAAACCTCTGAAAATGGAAATTTAATAAAAGAACTTAGTATTATGGAATCAATACTACGTAAAGTACCTTTAAATCCTGCAAAAACCTGGCGAGAAGCGCTTCAATGCTTCCGTCTTGTGTTTTGCTTCGACGGAATCGATTCGCCCGGACGATTTGATCAATATATGTACCCGTATTTGGCAGCTTCATTGGAATCCGGTGAAATCGACGAAACATCGGCACAGGTTTTATTAGAAAACATATGGGTATTTTTTGAAAAGGAAAGGGCGTGGAATCTTTGTATAGGAGGTCAAAAACCTGATGGATCCGATGCTACAAACGATCTATCATACATGATTTTAGATACTGCAAAAAAATATAAATTCAGAGCACCTAATCTGACTATGAGATGTCATGATAAAACACCTGAAAAATTGTGGGATAAAGCTATGGAAACCGTCAAAACAGGAATCGGTATGCCTGCATTATATAATGACAAAGCAGTTATTGATGTTATGTTGAATTATGATATGCCTGTAGAGGATGCACGTGACTATGCCATGAATGGTTGTAACCAGATAGATATACAAGGAAAGTCCAATATGGGTCTCGAAGATGGTGAGTTAAATCTTTTAAAATGTTTCGAACTTGCTTTAAATGCAGGAATCTGTCCTCTGACAGGTGAACGTTTGGGTCCCGATACCAAAGATCCCGAAAGCTTTACCGATTTTAAGCAGGTTATGGATGCATATAAAGAGCAAGTAGAATATTTTACAAATTTAATGATAGATTCTGCAAATAAGTCTCAATTGGCATATGCAAAATTTGCTCCGGATCCGTTTAGAACTTTATTAATTTCGGATTGTATTGAAAATGCTCGTGAATTCAGAAACGGGGGAGCAAGATATAATCATGGACAGATATTGACAGAAGGAATTGCAAACACTGCGGATTCTCTTTACGCTGTAAAGTACTTGGTTTTTGACACTGAGTTACTGACGATAAAAAAGCTTTTGGAAATCTTAAAACTCGATTTTAAGGGATACGAAAATATACAGGCTATGATAAAAAATCGTTGTCAGCATTATGGAAATGATCAAGATGAAGTTGATAAAATAGCTTGTGAAATCATAGACCATTTTTATGGCATTTTGGCAAAGCACAAAACATACAGGGGAGGTTTATATGGTGGCGGATGTAGTACTTTTACACGAGCACCCATATATGGTCGATTTGTCGGCGCTACACCGGATGGACGGTCGTCAAAAACTCCGGTAAGTGACTCGGTTGGTTCTTGTCAGGGTATGGATGTATCCGGACCGACAGCTTTATTGAAATCGGTATCGAAAATTCATCATAAATACACTTCTTCAGGTTATGTGTTGAATTTAAAATTTAGTAAAGATTTGATGAAGGATAGTGAAACAACCCATAAGATGAAAACTCTCATAAAAACTTTTTTTAAAACGGGTGGACAGCAGGTACAGATAAATATAGTAAACGCTCAGGAATTACTGGAAGCGAAGAAAAATCCTGATGCATATAAAAATCTAATAGTAAGGGTTGGAGGATATAGTGCATATTTCACTCAGTTGCCATCGGATTTGCAAGATGATGTGATAGCTAGAACAATGCATGATTTGTAGACACTTAAGTAAAATAAGAAGATTTAAAAAGGATTTTTTCAAATAAATGAGACCCGCGGCCGTATCGAGTCCCCGGGTCGGCGTACATTTTAAAAATCGAGTATTAAAAATGTAGCCTATTTAATAAATAAGGCAAGGTATCAATTCCTTGCCTATATTTATTTGTATATCTTTTATTTATGGTTATTTTTGCTACAATTTTTTATCCTATATATTCCTCATAGCCTTCAATTGAATATACTTTTACAGTAAGTTCCTTATCTTTTAAATAAACTCTTAATTCGACGGGGTGTATAATTGAATTTATAAACTTAAGATCGGCACTACCGTAGGCTATTGTAGCATCGGCACCCTTTTCAATATAAGGCACTTTTTTTGTATGACTATTTCTTTCGGTTATTTTCAAACCGGCTTTTTTTGCAGCGTTATAAAGAGTACTGGATAATTGGCATATTCCACCTCCCGTGTCATATACACTCTTTGTACCTTCCCGAGTTGATATAAATATTGGCGCCGCTTTATAGCCTTTATCCTTAGTAGCCTTACCAACTACCCCATTAAAAGAAAATTCTTGTCCGGGTAGAATGATATGTTTATCTATTTTATCAGATGCTATTTTTATATTGGTTACTCTATTTTTAGTTCTATTTATAAGTGGTGTTGTAAAGCTGCCGATTTCAATTTTTTGAATTACCGGTTCAATACGATTTTCCAATATAATGGGGTCTACAGGGAAAATGTTATCCGTTACTTCAGTTTGAATATCTTCATTTATAGTATCCATATTAAATTTTATTTGGTTTTCATTTGTATTTTCTTCATTATTTCTACAAGATGTTGTTGTTATTATCATAAATATTGATAAAGTTATTAGTTTATATTTCCTACATTCCATAAAATACCTCTCATATTACAAAACGATCAATTTAAATTTATTATGTGCCATTTAGAAAAATAATAAAGATTGAATTGCTTTCTAAAAAAGTGTATATATCGTAAAAAGATTAAAATATTTCTTTACAATCATTTATCTAAAAGGGATTTATGATTTTACTTACAAAAATTTTATTTTAAATGGGTCATATGTAATAAAATAATAAAGTTCTATTTTGAAGCGGACTGTTTATTTTGTAATTGCTTTGGCGAAAGGCCGTAAAACCTTTTAAATGCTCTTACAAAACCGGAATAATCGGTAAATCCACATTCATAACTTATTTCTGACAAAGATCCACCGGTCTTGATAAGATTACTTGCAGCTATAAGCCTTTTTTGAAGTATAAATTGATGTACTGTAAAACCGGTTTGTTTTTTAAATTTATGCATTAATGTATACTTACTAATATAAAATTTTTTAGACAGTTCTTCTATTGTAAGATTACAATTAATATTTGTGTTGATATAATTGATGATCTTGTTGACGGTTTCGTCAAATTGTATTTTTAATGCACAAAATGAACGATCGGTATATATAAATATTCTGTTTAAATTAATTATAAACAGTAAAAATAAAAGGTTTTTTTCAATTGAGGTACCGAACAATTGATTCTTGCAGCAATTCTCCAGTTGTAGCAAATTATTTTTAATTGTAACCTTATCATCAGGGGAAAGGCTAAGCAGATTTTCTTTGTAATTAAAATGATGTTCAAAGCAGGTCAATAAATTATTATTAGAGCAACTGTTTTTTTCAAGGAATTTCGGATTTAACCAAATTATATATCTTTCATAAGGTTCATTTGTTTCTATTAGCGCTTTGTGTATGTCTTTATCCGTAATTAAAAGGATATCCCAAGGTTTGAGTATATATGCTTTTCCTTCAATTAGATATGTCACCTTGCCTGATATAAATATTATGATTTTATAAAATTCGTGGTAGTGATATTCAAATTGTTCTCCTTTACTGTCTTTCAAATAAAAGAAAAGAAAGTCTTCGTTTAAATATCCCCTTTTACCATATTGATCTTTATATGACATGGTATAAAACCTTTTCTTGATGTTTATCTAAATTATATTGCACTTTTAGCAATATATCAAGCACTTTTGGCAAGTTGTATTGCTATTTATTTAAATATAATATAGAAAAGAAAAATTTTTATTTGGTATGGATGTTTTATTTTTTCACTTGTCAACTAATCCTACTGAATATGCATAGTATTCAAAAGTAATATGTTTTAACAATGGAGGTCTTTATGAAGATTGTTGTGTTAGCAGGGGGTTTAAGTCCGGAAAGAGATGTCTCTTTATCATCGGGATGTCTTATTTCCAATGCATTAAGAAAAGCCGGGCATCGTGTATTACTGATAGATGTATATGAAGACATTTTGATTGAAGGTAATGATTTTGATCGTTTATTTTTAAATCAAGTAACTGAAAATACCTATAAAATACCCGAAAACAAGCCTGATTTAAATGAAATAAAAAAACGATACATTCATAGGAATTCTCTTATAGGTAGAAATATATTGGAGATATGCAAAGCGGCTGATGTAGTTTTTATAGCTTTGCATGGTGGGATGGGAGAAAACGGACAAATCCAGGCGATTTTCGATGTAATGGGAGTAAAATATACAGGAACGGGCTATGTAGGGAGTCTTTTGGCAATGGATAAGGATCTGACAAAAAAAATATTACGTCAATCGGCACTACCCACACCCGATTGGATGATATTTGATAATTCGGTTTCAGAAGAAAAAATAATTGATCTTATCGGTCTACCCTGTGTCATAAAGCCTTGCAGTGCAGGTTCAAGCATAGGTGTATCAGTGGTAAAAGATCGGAAAGACCTGAATAAGGCTGTAGATATGGCAAAGGATGTTGATTCGTGTATCATGATAGAAAAAATGATTTCCGGTAGAGAATTTTCTATTGGTATATTAAACGAGAAACCGTTACCTGTTATTGAAATAATACCGAAAGAAGGATTCTATGATTACAAAAATAAGTACCAATCGGGATTGACAGAAGAGATTTGTCCGGCAAACTTACCTGAAAGCTTAACTCTGAAGGTACAAAAAATTGCTTTGGAAGTACATACGGCTTTACGATTGGGTAGCTACTCACGGATTGACTTTATAATGGATAAGGATGAGGAGTTTTACTGTTTGGAAGCAAATACATTACCCGGAATGACGCCTACAAGTTTACTACCGCAAGAAGCGGCGGCTGTTGATATTTCCTATGATCAATTATGTTGTAAAATCGTTAATTCCAGCATTAATTCTACTGCAAAAACCTCTTTTTAGGTGAAAGTTATTTTAATGGTAAAGTAGTATCGGTACACTCAGGTTTACAGTAAGTGAGTTATTACAGTGAAATCAGTATTTAATTTATTATATTCAACGTTAAGAGTTAAGTAGTCACTTCTTTTTAGTTAATGTGTATCATGAAAGATTTTTTTAGATAACCCTTTATATCCGATATAAAAATATTTTTTTCACAAAATCATGTATAATGAAAGTATATATATCATAATCGAGGAGGGTAAGAAGGTGAAAATATCGATTTGTCATTATAGCTTTCATAGACGCTGGGCTGCCGAAGGTTGGAATTTAGACCGATTATGTGATGAAGTTCGGGCACTTGATGTAGATGCGCTTGACTTTCATGTAAGATTTTTAGGTGACGTAAACGATGCCGCTAAAAGAGTCAAAGACGCTTTGTATCGTAGCGGTTTAAAACTGTCAGGCCTTTCGCTATCGACAAACTTTAATATTAGCGATCCGGCCAAATTCGAAGACGAGATCAAAAAAACTGTCGGATGGATGGAGGTGGCTTCCGATGTAGGAGCACCTGTATCAAGGATTTTCGGTGGTGGCTTAAAAAGACTTGAAGCTGATGAACAAACAAAAACCGATGCATTTAAAAGAGTAATCGATGCTCTATGCAGACTATCAACCGAAGCGGAGAAACTTGGTCTTATACTTGCCCTGGAAAATCATGGCGGGCTTCCATGTACAGGACAAGAGCAAGTGGAAATGTTAAAAGCGGTAGGTTCTGATTATGTCCGTGCTACAATCGATGTGGGCAACTACATGGCCGGAGGTCAAGAAGGTGTACAAGGAACAAAGATAGCTCGCGACTTTTGTGCATATGTTCATTTTAAGGATTTTAAGAAAGTACCGGATTCGAATAACCCGTGGGGATGGGGCACTAAAGCGTGCACAGTAGGCAAAGGTGATGTGGACCATGCAGCATGCTTGGCTGAACTTAAGGCTGTAGGGTATAACGGTTATGTTGCACTGGAGTATGAAGGGGTAGAAGATGAAAGTATAGGAGTTCCCGAAAGCGTCGCTTATATGAAAAAGGTTATTGAGCTGTTCAAGTAAATTTTACCTAAGCAATGTTTATTTCGACAATAATATTATCGGGTGTGAAAATTAACTTGAATGTATTTTTCGATTATAAACTTATGGTAGGGGAGAACCGATATAAAAAATTAAAATAGGTTTTCCCCTGTTGCTTTACCTCCCAAGTTGTTAGCCCAAGATTTACAGTAATGGTTCATAATATGATATTGTACGGTAAAAAAGAAAAGAAAATATTAATAAAGACAGGCAATCTTGATTTTAAGAATCTAAATATGATTACCTGTTTTTCTTTTAAGGCACTTTTAGTTGTTATACTTAACGTAAATTTGATATAATAAATAATGATTTCACTGCAATAATCGATTTATTTTGAACCGGAGTGTACCGATACCGCTTTGTAATTTTAAAATACCTTTACCCAAATTGATTTTAAAATTCCGTTCAATATTGCTTGTTATTGCAATAAATTATCAGGCATATATTAAAAAAATTAAACATAAAAGTTTATAATGACTTAAATTACTTATATAAATATTGATAATTTATAAATGCCACATGAAAGGGTTGAATTTTATGAATGAAAAGGTGAAGGACATTGCAGCTAGAATAAAAGGTTTAAGAATGATTTTGGGTATTTCGGAACAGGAAGTTGCAAAGTCTGTTTATTTGGATGTGGATGAATATATAAAGTATGAAAACGGTGAAGATGATATACCTGTAAGTATTTTATACGAATTGTCCGATTTTTATCATGTTGACATGACTGAGATTCTCACAGGAGTATCTCCTAAGCTGCATGATGTATGCCATGTAAAACAAGGAGAAGGGCTCAAAGTTGAAAGATATGACCAATACGACTTTCAAAGTCTTGCCTATAAGTATGCAAACAGGAAAATCGAACCTTTGCTTGTGACGCTTGATGCTGATAACTCACCGGATTTAGTTTCCCATAAAGGGCAGGAATTTAATTATTGTTTAGAAGGGAAAATGAAGGTTGTAGTCGGTAAAAACGAATACCTTCTCAAACCCGGTGATTCATTATATTTTAATTCCATGATTCCTCATAAAATGTTGGTTGATGAAGGAAAAGTGGCAAAATTCATAACAGTAATTTTATTATAAGGAGAATTTAAATTGAATCTGGCATATAAATTTCTTGAAAAAACAAATTTTGAATCCTACGAGGATTTTTGTAATAATTTAAAAATAAAAGTTCCTGAACATTTCAATTTTGCATATGATGTTATGGATGAGTATGCAAAAATTGAACCTGATAGACCGGCTTTAATTTGGTGTAATGATAGTGGAGACGAAAAGTTTATAACATTTGGTGAAATTAAAAAACAATCGGATAAAGCGGCCAATATGCTTAAGAGTTTAGGTATAAAAAAAGGTGATAAGGTAATGTTGATTCTAAGACGCAGGTATGAATTTTATTATCTGGTCTTGGGTTTATCAAAAATTGGTGCCATATATATACCTTCTACAGATCAACTTACCGAAAAAGACATTATATATAGAAACAATGCCGCCGAGATAAAAATGATTATTGCGTATAATCATGCAGATATAATAAATCACGTAGAAAATGCACTAAAAGGATCTCCGACAATAGAAAAACTGATGCTGGTAGGTGGGTGTAGACAAGGATGGATAAGTTACGAAGACTGTTTAGAAACTGCATTGGAAAATTGGACAAGACCTACCGGTAAAGAAGATATGATCAATAATGATTTAATGCTTATATATTTTACTTCGGGAACTACCGGTATGCCTAAGATGACAATGCATGACTTCACGTATCCTTTAGGACATATAATAAATGCAAAGTATTGGCAGAGGGTTGTTGACGGAGGTAGGCATCTTACAGTAGCAGACTCCGGCTGGGCAAAATTCGCTTGGGGTAAAATATACGGACAATGGATATGCGGAGTGGTCATGTTTATGTATGATATGGATAGATTCGACCCGTGTAACCTCTTGGATAAAATACAACGCTACAAGCTTGAAACGTTTTGCGCTCCACCGACTATATACAGATTTATGTTGCAGCAAAACTTGGATCATTATGATCTTTCGTCTTTGGTGCATTGTTCAACAGCCGGTGAACCACTTAACCCCGATGTTTTTAATAAATTTTTAGAAAAAACCGGAGTACCTATACTCAACGGTTTCGGTCAAACGGAGACTTCGGTTTTGGTTGCTAATTTTGAGTGGTTTGATGTTTTACCGGGATCAATGGGCAAACCGAATCCGGCATATAATATTGATATTGTCGATGAAGACGGTAATCCTTGCGCCGAGGGTGTTGAAGGTGAACTTGTAATTCGGAATGCAAACTCAAATAAACCTGCAGGTCTATTTCTCGGTTACCATAAAGACAGGGAAGCAACCGAAAGGGTTTGGTATGACGACACCTACCATACAGGTGATGTAGTATATAAAGATGAACACGGATATTTTTGGTTCGTAGGTAGAAATGACGATGTAATAAAAGCTTCAGGTTATAGAATCAGTCCTTTTGAAGTGGAAAGCGCCGTTATAGAGCATCCTGCCGTTGTTGAATGTGCGGTAACAGGGGCTCCTGATAAAACAAGAGGTACTGTTGTTAAGGCTACAATAATTCTAGCAAAAAATTATGCACCTTCCGAAGAGTTAAAAAAGGAAATTCAAGACTACGTTAAAAAGGTAACCGCCCCTTATAAATATCCGCGGATTATCGACTTTGTGGATGAACTGCCAAAAACTATTAGCGGTAAAATTAAGAGAGCACAAATAAGACGAAATGATGAAAAATGATTGGTAAAATCTCGGGTCTGTAGTAACAAGATTACAGACCCTTTAAATTATAACAACAGTATTATTGTTATAATCGGAAAAATTACGGAATAATAACAATGAAACTTTTACCTATTGTTGTTCGTCCTAATAAAGGAATTATATATTAAGGGAGTTACATATGAAAATTCAAGAAAAAATATTGGTTATATTGATTTCGGTACTTTTGGTAATGCAAATTATACAATTTAATAAAATAAACCGTCTGAACAATGATTTAAACGCAAGGATAAACGAAGTTAAATCAACGGTTTATTCTATACAATCCGGTGTGTCGTCCGGTATTTATAGCATTAGAAACGTTATTGAAACAGAAAACGCTTTGACTAAGACAGTACAATGGTATGGTTACAATATGCAAAACGGTAAAGTCAACACAGGGTGTGAAGTAAACTTCAATAAGCTGGAAAAAGATGCGGCACCTTATGTTGTTTATAGGCACAGGGGTAGTATTCAATGGACAAAAAAAGAATTAATACATAATGAAGGACTAAATTACACTGCGGATTTATTACTTGACCCGATATTAGATTACGAGTATCAGATTTTTGTAAGTGGTGAAATCCAACAAGGCACAAATACACAATATATACCAAAAAATGTGTACGGATATTCGGAGACATATACTGAAATTTTAGGTCATTATGATCATCGGCAGGATAATAGCAAAAGAAGACTTACTATTCAATTGCATTACTCAACAGGTACCTTGGATGAATTACAAATAAAAAACGCTGAAATTTTACTTTTTTCCGGTGATGAACAATTAGATACCCTGGAAATGGGATCCATCGAGGATGAGAGTAATAGAGCTATTAATGAAATAGCTGTAAAGCACTATGAGTATGCCACTGAAATAGTAAAATCCGGCCGGGATATATTATCTTCTACTATCGATTTTTCGAAATATAATAAAAATATAGATAAAATTATTATAAACACAACATACAACGACGGTTACAACATACAAAAGCAGATTTATCCGGAAGTATTCTCAGATAAATGGTAACCTGTTTTAGCTAATAACTGAATACTAAATAACGGACTTATTATAAGTACAAATTATGTAAGCCCGTTTTTTTTTTAATCGGTATATAGTTTTCTTTTATAATAATGTACAATATAATTGAAAGAGGTTGTTTTTATGTAGAATATTCCTGTTTACAACAGGTCATTCAAATCAAGAGTAAAGCATTTTTCCAAAAGAATCTGCCGAACAAAAAAGTTGTAAATTTATATTGAGGAGAAAACTGTAAGATAATGACAAACAGATTAGATAAGTTAACAAAAGATTTTATTATACCTAAAGAAGAATTTACACCCGTTCCTTTTTGGTTTTGGAACGATGATTTAAAAGCTAATGAAATTTTAAAACAAATACAAGATTTTAAAAATAAAGGTATATCCGGGTTTGTCATACATCCCCGTATTGGTATTCCGAAAGATATCGGATATATGTCACGACAATTTTTAGACGCGGTAATCACAGCGGTAAAAGAGGCTGCACGACTGTCAATGAAAGTCATTTTGTATGACGAGGGAATGTATCCCTCAGGTTCGGCACACGGTGAAGTTGTAGCAAGTAATCCGCAATATGCCAGCCGTGGCTTAATGATGTCTGAATTCTCTTGTACGGAAATTGGCAATACAACGGTTGTGGCTAAACCCGGCGAAAAAATCATATCGGTACTTACAGCATTAAAAAATGAATCGGGTGGCATCATTAGAGAATCAATAAAAGAGTTGAACGTGTTTGAAAAAATTATTGACATTCCTGTTGATATAGATAATAAACGATATGTATACGTTTTTACAGAAACATATACCGGAGGGCATATACGCGGAATACATTACGGAGAAGATGACGGTGACCATGATGCGCCTCCTTCTGCAGACTTGTTAAATCCTAAAGCAATTGAAAAGTTTATCTCACTTACTCATGAAAGATATTATCAAGAATTAAAGGAGTATTTCGGGACCACAATTACGGGTGTTTTTACTGATGAGCCTTCTATTATGGGCCGTGGACCTAAAAAAGGTCTGATACCTTGGACAAACGATTTTTTAAATGAATTTATAGCATATGGGAATACATCAAAGGATCTTGTGGCTTTATGGCTGGATGTAGGACCTGCTTCCAATGAAATAAGAAAGAGATATAAAAAGTGTGTACGTAATCGTTTGCAAAACTCATATTACAGTCAAATATCGGATTGGTGTACCAAACGAAATGTGAATCTTACAGGTCATCCCGGTGATGCGGATGATATGGGTATGTTAAAATATTTTCATATTCCCGGACAGGATGTTGTTTGGAGATGGGTGGCACCTGAAGATAACAAAGCTTTGGAAGGTCCTGAAAGTACACAAGCAAAATGCTCTTCTGATGCCGCAAGGCATATGAATAAAACAAGAAATTCAAACGAATGCTTCGGCTGCTGTGGTCCGAAAGGATTAATGTGGGAATTTAAAATGGATGATATGAAATGGTATATGGATTGGTTGTTTGTTCGAGGTGTAAATCTTCTGTATCCTCACGCCTTTTTTTACTCTATCAGAGAAGAGAGAAAAAATGAACGCCCTCCGGATGTGGGACCGAATAACTTATGGTGGCCTTATTATAGAATAATATCCGATTATATCAAACGTATGAGCCGGGTTATGACCGGTATAAACTTAACACCTATCGCCGTTTTATGCTGTGAATACAAACTGCCGTGGAAAATACCAAAAATACTTTTTGAGAACCAAATCGAATTTAACTATTTATCTGTAGAAATCTTAAAAGGTGAGACACAGGAGCATAAAGCGATTATAGAAAACGGAAGTATATCAATTTATGAACAAAGATATAAGGTGTTAATTATTGAAGATTATGAGATCATTGACTCCCAAATATCGCTTTTGTTACAAAAATTCATCGCTCAAGGAGGCCGTGTTTTATTACCTGCCGGTGAGTACCCATATGAAAAATTAACTTGTTTTGATTATGTAAGGGATATGAACGATATTCCGGTGGTGCTAGATAGTATTGATGAGAGAGATATTTTAATAACTCCGAAATGTAAAGACATTAGGGTGAGCCATGTTATAAAAGACGGTATCCACATGTATTTATTAACAAACGAAGGCGAAGATTGTTTTACGGGTCTGCTGGAAATTGCAATCATAGGACAGCTCAAACGCTTGGATCTTTGGGAAGGAAAGATATCTGATGTATATATAAATAAGATAAACCAAAATAAAATGACGATGAATATAACAGTTGAACGAAGACAAAGTATTATTATATGTGTGGATTGCGAAGGACAACCGGTGGTATGTGAGCGTGACAACAATATAAAATTAAATAATGAAATTATACCAATTAATAAATGGGAGATATCAGGTATCCCCACTTGTGTCGGAGCTGTTACAAATCTTGTATCATGGACCGAATATCCCGAAATGATTAATTTTTCCGGTACATGTACCTATATAGGTAAATTTAATGTTAATAGTCTATACGATAATTCTTACGTTTGTCTGGATTTAGGAAAGGTCTGTGATTTTGTTAATGTTATCGTAAATGGAGTTGATAAAGGTGTAGTAATGTGGGCGCCCTATAAAATGGATATTACCGATGTTGTTGTAAAAGGTGAAAATATTGTCAAGCTGGCCGTTACCAATAGTATTGCAAATTGTATGGAGCATGCCGAGACTCCATCGGGATTGATCGGACCGATTAAAATAAATATTGTATATGATTCTACTGCAAAAAACCCGGTTTTATTGCAGTGAAATCATATATTGATTTTTATATATTTAAGAATTAAAAAAAACCTGCAGCATCAATAACAAAGCTGCAGGTTTGTAAAATTCTAGCTGTATCTTTTTTTCTTTGCTATTACCAAAGCTATCGAAAAGAAGGCAAGTGCAAAACCAATTTGTACAACCATATCCGATAGAATAGGTTGCAGATAAGGAAAATCGAAGCGTGTCAAATTTGCTATTTGATTATTAGCTTTAACAAACCAGTAAGAAGGTGTAAAGCTTGCGATCTTTAGAACAGAACTTCCTAAAAATTCCTGCGGTACAAAGACACCACTTATAAAACATAATCCTAATGCGACTACATTACTAACCGCTGAAACAGCTTCTTGACCTTTTACCAGATTGCCGATTAAGTAACTGATGCTAGAGCAGCAAAACGCGAATACTAGAGAGTTTATTAGGAAGAATATCATATTTGTATTGAAACTGTTTTTGAGGTTAAATAAGATACAAAATATTACCATAATAAACCATGCTATAAAAGTAAACAAAAGGTTGACAAGTACAAATTGCAGATTGACACTTCCGGTTGTAATCGGTGAGCATGCTGTTCTTCTTTTCAAGTCTTGATTGTTGAATGCAAGTACTAAAGCGTTGATACCCAATATCAGTATGAAAAAAAGCGAGTATACCAAATAGTTGAAATAATAATTCGCATATAAAAGGTCTGTGGGTTCTTCACCGTTTGTTTTTAATTCGACAGTAGTATCTAAAGATAAATCTTTATTTAACCGTTCAACCAATTCTTGTTGTGTTATACCGTTTGAATTGTTAACATAAAGTCGTGCTGTGTTGAAATATTTATCGATACTAAGATCAATATATATGTTACTAAAGGAAGAAGGTATTATTGTTTTTTCAAGCTGCACAGTCTCACCTTTCATAAACTCATCGGTAAAACCCTTAGGTATTCGAAGAATATAGGTAACCGATCTGAAATAAAGAGCGTCTTGCAACGCTTCAATCTCATCGGGGAGTTCAACAAAGTTAACAATTTTTCCGAGTTCCGCTTTGAATCCGTCTATTAAAGGGCTGTTTTCTTCACAAATTAAAGCAATGTTATGTTTAACTCCGGTAAATGATGTCTCCTTTTTTTGATCACTTACCATTGAAGCTGACATTATAAGGGAGACTACCAAAAAAACTATAATGTATATCATCATTGAAGGTATATTTTTCTTTAATATTTTTAAGCATAATTTAAAGACTTGCATATTTTCTCCTCCTTATCATAAAATAGGTTCCCAAACAAAATATCGGTATAAAGGCAGTTAAAACGATCATATTGAGTGTATATCTATTGAGAGTGTCATAGTAATAAAGGCTATAAAAAGCGTCGGTTAATAAATTCAATGGGTTTAACCATGATAATACAGGTATTTTTTGAGCGACAATATATTTCATGCCCTGATACATCATTCCTGCCAAAAAAGAACAGATCATTGACACACCTATTATAACGGCGATTTTAACGCCTTCGGATTTTTTTGCCGCGGCACTTATAAACGCTCCGAAGGATAACCCTACAATTGAACCGATAAATGCGGTTAAAAGTACAAGCACCCATTTTGTTCCAAAGTCAATTTTAAGACCGAAATATAGATAAGTTAAGAGCACAAGTATTTGTGCATAATGGATAAACAGGGAAGCACACATATTGTATAAAAATATTTTCAGTTTATGAACAGGTACTGTATTGACCCTTGTGGCTATATATGAAATATTGGCTTGAATATCCGAGACCTCACGGCTTCCTTGCAGTCCACCGTAAAAACATGCCATGGCTATCAATGTGTAAAAATAATTTAGCATTGCATTTGGCTCTGCGCTTGTACCGGACACCTCTCGCACGTATTCTTTGCGGTTTCCTATATCATTTACAATTTCCGGGTATTTAGAAGGGTTATCAGTTATGATCGATGTGACTGTGGAGTTTGTTTGTAAATAGCTGTCTATAAAACTTTTTATTATACTTTGATTCAATCCTGACTTGTTAACCACGAGTTTTATGGATGTATCCACCGCCAAATATCCTGCTATGGAGTTTTCAAATAACAATCTGTCGGCTTCTTCTTGGGATACTATTGCAAGATTAAATAATCTGTCGTCTCCGGTTGACACTTCACCTAATACCGATTTTAAACCTTGATTTGAACGATATGCTTCATTATCTGCAACTGCTATGTTTATTGGTTGAAATTTTTCATGATCATCCAGATTAGAAAAAGCAAGATTAAAAAATGTAGCCAACACCAATGGAAACATTAATGTCCAAAATACTGTTACTCGATCTCTTAGAAGGCATTTTATTCTATATTTGAATATATGTGAAAACATTTTTAATCCTCCTTAATCTCTTAACTCTTTTCCTGTGATTTCAAGGAAAACATCGTTTAGTGTCGGTAGTTCTGAGTATATTTTACCGAATTGAATACCTGCTTTTTTTATATAATCCAAAACTATTTCAAGATTATTTTTGCCTTTGCCGGATTTGATTATCAACAGTTGATCTTTGTATTCTACAGATACGATATTCGGCAGCTTTTTAATGGATTCGATCTGTTCATATGTTACCTCGTAAGATTCTACAGTGATCTTTTCGCCTAGGGTTATCATAGCTTTAAGTTCATCTTTTGTTCCGGTCGCTATTGTTTTACCCCTGTCAATTATCATAATTCTACTACATATTTGTTCAACTTCTTCCATATAATGTGATGTATAAATCACAGTTGCTCCTTGTTTATTAAGTTCCATGATTCCTTGTAGTATTCTATTGCGACTTTGGGGATCTACCGCAACAGTCGGTTCATCAAAAAATATTAATTTTGGTTTGTGTACTATTCCACATGCAATGTTTAATCTTCTAAGCAAACCTCCACTTAATTTTTTTGGATAGAATTTCCTGAATTCACCTAACCCTACAAATTCAATAGCTTCTTCTACAAGTTTCTTTTTTTGAATTTTATCTGTTATATAGAGTCCACAAAAAAAGTCGATATTTTCATAAACCGTCAACTCGTTATATACCGCTACATTTTGCATTACAACTCCGATATTACGTTTTATATCATATGCCTCAGGTGTCATAGGTTTATCGAAAATTTCGATTTCACCGGTGTCATATTGAAGTAAAGATAGTATACAATTAATTGCGGTTGTTTTACCTGATCCGTTTGGACCGAGTAATCCGAATATCTCTCCTTCTTTTATGGATAAGCAAAAGTGGTCAAGAGCTATCAAGTCACCGTAGCGTTTTACCAAATTTTTAACCTTTATAATCATTTATAGTACCTCCTGTGTTTTATACTATAATAATAAACCGTATATGATTAAGTTGTAAGTGTTTCAAATCATATTTGAATATGACAATTGTCATTGTTTTAACGTATTAATGTGAATTTTTGATTGTGCATATGAAATTAAACCGGTAATATAAATTATAAAGTGTTCTCCAATTTGCCGTACTTTTTAAAGCTATAAGAGCAAGATTTTAGAGCTTAGGATAAAAATGGTATACTTATGTTAAATTCAAAAAATTTAATCGACAAATTAATTATTTTTTTTGTTTGTCTTATATTATGGGTCAGCTGCGCGGATTTTGAAGCTAATGTCATAATACTGCTTATAAGTATGACTATAAGCGGTTTTTTAAGCTACTTCGAAGATGAACGTCTTAGAACAGTTTTAACGTTGGGATTTTCAGTTATGGCATGTTATATTCCGGTATTAACTTTGTTTTTACCGTTGATTGTATATGATATGGTGTTTTATAAATATCAGTATATAAATTTACTCGGTATAATTCCTGTAATATACTTTATAGGACATGCATCGGTCCAAACCGTTTTAATAGTTATAGGGATGTTGATTACATGTATATTAATCAGGTACCGTACGGAAATGCTTATTAAATTACATGATAAATATAATAAATTGAATGATACTACAAGAGAAATGGCAGTTAAATTAAAAAAACAAAATAAGGATTTAATAGAAAAACAAGATACAGAGCTAAATATGGCAACCTTAAACGAACGAAATCGTATAGCAAGGGAAATTCATGACAATGTAGGGCACCTGCTTTCAAGTTCCATCTTACAGTCGGCTGCACTTCTTACTATAAATCGTGATGAAAAAATAAGGGATAATCTAAAAACTTTAAATGATACACTGTTACAAGCAATGAACAATATTAGAAACAGTGTTCATGAGTTATATGACGAATCGGTCGATCTTAAAATGCAGCTGGAAGATATTATTAACCATTTTACATTCTGTGAATTGTATTTTGATTACAGGATAAATCAAAATCCCGAAAAAAAATTAAAATATGCATTCATATCAATTGTTAAAGAAGCTTTGTCAAATATTATTAAACATTCAAATGCAACACACGTCTTCATTACAGTGGGAGAACATCCTGCATTTTACCAATTAATTATAAGAGATAACGGTAATGTGAAAAGTTCTCTTTCCGAGGAGGGTCTAGGACTTAAAAACATGACCGACAGGATACATTCATTGAATGGAAATATAAATATTAAGACGGAAAAAGGCTTTGAGATATTTATTTCCGTCCCGAAGGAGGTTTAGATAGCTTGAGAGTATTGGTAATAGATGACGATAAACTCGTTTTGGCATCTTTAAAAATAATATTGGAAGCTGACAATGAAGTTGAAGTGGCGGGGATAGGAAACAGTGGCAAACAGGCTGTTGATCTATATACAAAATTAATACCGGATGTACTTTTAATGGACATAAGAATGGATGGAATGACAGGTTTAGATGCCGCTGAAATAATATTGAAAAAGGACAGTAAAGCGAAAATTTTATTCTTAACCACATTTTCTGATAATGAGTATATAATAAAAGCTTTCCAAATAGGAGCTAAAGGGTATATATTGAAACAGAATTTTGAAAGTATATTGCCCTCCGTTAAGGCGGTTTTTATGGGTCAAAGAGTATTTGGTGATGAAATAATCGCTAAGATACCTGTGTTTAAAACAAATATAAGTAAATCATATATAAATAAGTTTGATTTGAGTGAGAAAGAAGTTGAAATAATTACACAGGTTGCGAATGGTTTATCTAACAGGGAAATATCCGAGACGCTTTTTCTAAGTGAGGGAACCGTTCGCAATTACATAAGTGTCATACTTGAAAAATTAAAATTAAGAGACAGAACACAGCTTGCTATTTTTTATTACAAACACTTATAATAAAATGTAGTGATTATATCCTAATAGATAGGTTTATTAACAAGCTTTGTTGTATTTGAGGAAAAATTTTAGTAAAATTATGGTGGTTATTAAATTGTGTATTTACTGTTCATTTATTATTATTTCCGGTAACATGTAGATAATCGGAAATGCCTTGGATATCATTTTTGATTTTTCTAAGGTCAATTAAATAAATGGTATTAGACACAGTGAAAGGAAGGTATCGCATTATGGGTTTAAAAATAGGTATAGTCGGTATGGGGGGCATTGGTAATCTTCATGCACAGTGTTATAAAAATGATACGCTTGCGGAGCTAGTCGCTATATGTGATATTGTTAAAGCGAAGGCTGATACGGCTGCTGAGAAACTTGGAGTAAAAGCGTATTACAGTCTGAAGGATATGTTAAATGCACACCCGGAGTTGGATATTGTTGATGTAACAACAAGCGGATATGAAAACGGAAGCTGGCACTATTTGCCTGCAATGGAAGCTCTGGAAGCCGGAAAAAACGTATTAGTTGAAAAACCTATATCAAACGATGTTTTAGAAGCAAGAGAAATGGTTGAATTGGCATCGAAGAAGGATGTTTACCTTGGATGCAATCTGAATCATTATTTTACACAACCTGCTGACAAAGCAAAGCAGTTTATAAAAGAAGGCAAAATAGGTGAACCGGTATATTGTTTGCATAAGATGGGATTTAACGGTGGAGAAGCAACTTATGGCGGACCCGGAAGCCCTAGATGGCAACGGCCGTATTCTCATGTCAAAGCGTTCCTTGCTCATCCTTTTAGTGTTTTGCGTTATTTTGGCGGAGATATAACCCATGTTCAAGCATTTATGAATAAACCCGGTGTAAGAAAAAGTGCCGAGGATTTAATGCTGTCAATTAACAGTATTCATGTAAAATTTGAAAATGGTAGTGTTGGGTATCTATTGTCTCAAAGAGGAGATGCGATGTTTGGTTTAGGAGGTTGGTGGAGCTTCGAGATGGCGGGAACCAAAGGTACCTTCTGTATTGAAAACTGTGTAGAAAAACTTACTCTTTGGGAAGCACCCAAAGCCGGAGAGAAGACATCTCCCGAACCTAAAGTTATGGATTATAATGTAACAGACTTTAATTCCACATTCCCCACAAGGCTTCATGCTTTCCTTGAGGATATTACTAACGGTGTGCCCAAAGAATTTATAAGAGCATCCGGCAGAGACGCTTTAGCCACATTGGAATATACTTTCGCTGCAATAAACTCTTATGAAGAAGGTGGAGCACTTGTTCGTCCGAACAGACTCCCGAACCTGCATGGGCATCCTTCTGTGATCTGGTAAATATAAGGACAGTTTTTATAGAGTATAACAGTTTGAAACAAAAGGCTGAAACATAACTTCAGCCTTTTCTCGATTTGTGAAACATTTAATTTTTAAAGTTTTGGTAAACCGATAAATGACCTTAGAAGAGGATTCACGGTTACAGTCGTCATACTGCTGAATAAATATACATATCATTTTTTATTTACTAAAGGTTTCATTAACAAAGTGGTACGACGATTCAATTCATAAAGTTCTTCAGTAGCCAATGCGATTTTTGTCACTGAAAAATCGCAATTTTTAGGATAGATGTAATATGTATCGGTAAGTGTATTTAAATCTATGCAATCACCGTATTTACCAAGATAGTTATATTCGATGTGACACGAATAAAGGGAATTTACACTTTTTTCAATTTGATAAGGTTGCCCGTTATAAGTGCCTGTCAATATGAATCCATTGTTATCATGAGTTAAAAATCCGTCACCCAAATGGATAAAACCTTTTGAATTCGGTAAAGAACGAACTTCAACTTGTGCGGAAAAGTTATACCTTCCTTCCTCGACTTCCTTACGTACTTGAGTTCTTTGCCACTCATACCAATTCGGTATATGGGAAAATTCCGTTTCTCCTTGTATTGCAGACAATTCGCCGTATTCTGACATAGCCCATTCTTTTTGGCAATGATTGCAACGTATTCGGCTTCCTTCAGATACCATATGATACTCTGTCATACATTGAGGGCATTGGTATAAAACCTTATGAAGACCTTTGGCTCGATCTATATATGTAACTTTTATTTGGTTGGCTTTTTGCCATGCATAATCATCGTAAACAAATTCCTTTTTTATGAGTCTGTAAATCTCTTCATAAGAAAGCGTTTTTATCTTGTCAATAGTAATTAGTTGTTTTAAGGTAGCTTCAGTTTTGTTTCCTCTCTCTTTTAAATTCCAAAAAGGAGAATTTATGTGGTGGCCGTTCATTATGAGTGTAACTACAGGAACCTTTAAAAATTTAGCCAGTTTTCCTATGGATTGAGGTAGTACCGCATTTGTACCACATAATGAATAGCGTGCCTCCGGATACAAGACGGCAATGTCTCCGTTTTGTATTACTTGCTTTAGATGTCGAATTAAATTTGTATCGTTTGTAAATTTTCGTTTTCCAATACAACCGACATTTCTAAGTAACCATTCTCTTTTGACAAATCCGTCGATTGCAACTACATAGTTTGATTTTTCAGGAAAGATAGCCGCCGTCGTTACTTTGAAATCAAAAAATGCATTATGATTACATAATAATAAATATGGAGGTTTTAAATTTTCCATATTAATACGATGAATTTTGGTTTGGTGCATCCAAACACTAGGAAAACTTAACGCCCATGTTAACGGCTTCAAATAGAATTTTTGCCTAATAGGCTCTTTTTGGAAATCAAATCGTTTAATGTCCTCAAGTATTATTGATTTCATTCTATCTCTCCCTGTGAAAATTTTAAAATGTGTGATTTCACTGCAATAAACTCAAACTTACTGTGATCCGGTGTATATCGGTTAATGAAAATACCTTCACCAATTGATTTTATAACTTCGGTTCAATGTTCGCTCGGTTATTGAAATAAAATAAAATTTTTGCAGTATAATCATGTGTAATCTGTAACAAGACTAAACATATTTATTTCAATTCAGTTTAGCTTAATACGAATAATTTTACAAGTATATATTAATGTAAAAGAAAATACGAGAGAGGATCCGAGAGATGATTGTTAATGAACAGACGATTTCATTGTAAAACTTATAAACCAAACTTAATTTGAAATCTGTAACGACTCAACATGCATTTTTTACCTGTCGCGGTCAACGCGAAGTCTTGTTGTTTCACCGGTATAGATACTTCATTTTTGCCAAAAAATTTCGATAAAATATTGACAACCTTTGTCTGGCTTTTCATGTCTATATACTATATTCATAATTATGTTAATTTGTGAGTAAGTAAAGAAGAGATTATGTCGACGCCCTTACCCATGATTTTATATTAACTTGATGTTAAAATAAAAAAGTATATAATAAATGACATATATATCAGAAAGGAAGAAAACAAAAACTGTAATTGTTTCTGTTTAAGTAATTATAATTATGAAATATATTGATTTAAGAAGCGATACGGTAACCGTTCCTCTTATGGAAATGAGAGAGCTTATGATAACAGCCGCAGTGGGTGATGATGTGTATGGGGACGATCCTACCGTAA
This sequence comes from uncultured Clostridiaceae bacterium, assembly GCA_964547525.1. GTDB lineage: Bacteria > Bacillota > Clostridia > JAAYHZ01 > JAAYHZ01 > CAZJOD01. Next base: position 43,389 of record CAZJOD010000001.1, on the reverse strand, counting down.
TCAAGCTGGAGAATATGGCGGCGGATATGGTGGGGAAGGAAGCCGCATTATTTGTTCCCAGCGGAACTTTTGGGAACCAATTAGCTATTGTTACGCATACAAAAAGGGGTGACGAGATTATTGTCGGATCCGATTCTCATGTTCTTATGCATGAGGTAGGCGCTGCAGCGGTTATTTCAGGCGTACAAACAAGGAGTATAGACATTATTGACAAATATATGGATCCTTTAAAACTTAAAAAAATGATAAGGTCAAAAGATATCCACTATCCGGATACCGGATTGATATGTCTTGAAAATGCAAGATCGGACGGTACTGTTTTAAGCCTGCAAAATATGATGGAGATCAAAAAGGTGGCGGATGAATTCAATATACCGGTACATCTTGACGGAGCAAGATATTTTAATGCTGTAAAAGCTTTGGATATCGGTAATAAGGATATGGCAAGGTACGTGGATTCCATTAATATTTGTCTGTCAAAAGGATTGTGTGCGCCAATAGGTTCATTACTTATAGGTACTAAAATATTTATTGAAAAAGCAAGAAAATACAGAAAGTTAATGGGTGGAGGGTTAAGACAAACCGGTATTTTAGCCGCACCGGGAATATATGCGTTGGAAAACCTAACGGAACGTTTGGCGATTGATCATGAAAATGCCAAATATATGGCGGGTAAACTGAACGACATAACCGGTATAAATGTTTATAAGAATCGGTTGGATATCAATATGGTTTTCTTTACAATACCTGAAGACATTTTAAAAGGTGAAGACCTGATAACCGGTTTATTGAAAAAAGGCATTAAAATAAATGGAAGTGAAGATGGAGAGTATAGATTTGTAACTCATTATTACATAAGTAAAGATGATATAGATTATGTAATAAAAGCGGTTATTGAGTTAATACAATAAACCTTTGAATTTACAGTTCAATGTTTTTGCATTTGGTAAAATAATGTTACTGCAGTAAAATTAATTTTTTAATGTGTATAGATCCGGTTTAAAAAATATTTGGCACATGTAAAACACCTGTAAAAATCGTCTTTTTCTCGTTGTTTAATATATTAAACCGGATATATGTATATTTATAATAAAATTATTATGAATCTTTCGGATAAACATCATCCAGGGAGTATATGCTTTTTACCGATTCTTCACGATCTATCCATTTCCCATTGGTAAAATCAGGGAATGCTATAGGAGCGCTGCCGGTATAAATTGATTGTTCCGATAGGACGGTTATAGCCATCCAAGTAGCCGTATCATAAACATCAATAGGAGTTTGAGTTTTGTTACGGACACTGTCTGCGAAAGCTTTTAATGTTAACGGATCCATCCCCCCGTGACCGCCTTTGACACCGCTTGCTTCAAACTCTTTCCATAAAGGATGTCCGTATTCATCAAAATAATCGTCAATACAATCCCATTTTTCATCTTCAGTTTTGCCGTCAATAAAGATACCCTTTTTGTCTTCCATATATATTCCATTGGTTCCGTGAACAACATTAAACCGTGAGTAAGGTCTGGGGAGAGTAACGTTATGGGTTACCAAAACAGTTTCGCCGTGAGCACATTTTATCAGAGATTGTACTACATCGCCTTTAACAAAATCAAAGTTTACCAATTCATAATCCGTATCTTTATGTTTTTTGATCCAGTCCTTTAATCCTACCGCCTTTGAGGCCATAGACGTAATTGAAACGAAACGATTTCCACGATTAATATTCAACATTTTTGCAATAGGTCCCACTCCGTGTGTGGGATACAGATCACCATTTCTGTGCATATTATTATACAAACGATTATTCTTACGTCCTGCAAGTCCTCGAAGATCGTGACCGTATCCACATTCGCAGTGTACTACTTCTCCAAACAAGCCTTTTTTTATCATGTTAAAAACCATCAACTCGTATTTACCGTAACAACAATTCTCCAGGAGCATACATGGGATTTTGGTCTCCTCCGACACTCTTACAAGCTGCCAACATTCATCAATCGATGCGGCACCACCGACTTCAACCCCCACGTATTTACCGGCTTTCATGGCGGCTATGGCAAGAGGTATGTGAGTTATCCAATTCGTTGCGATTACCACACCTTCAATATCCGATCTTGCAAGGAATTCATTATAATCGGTATAAAAGTCCGGTTTTTGTATTTGAGACTTATCAAAAAACTCTGATAGTTCATCAAAAAAAGCCGGATTGATATCACATAAAGCTACAATTTCTATGCCGTCAATATGTACCAGATTTCGAGTCAAACCTCTTCCCCTGGAGCCTAGTCCGATTAAACCTAATTTTACTATCTTGTTATGCATTGCTTTTCCCCTTTCATCGTTTAATACGATATTATGATTTTAAAAAACTAACCGGATTTTAATTGTTATTAAAACCCGGTTAGTTTAATGTATTTATTTGGGCCACTTGCTCCAAAATTTTATTTTCCCTTTTTCAGATACTTGAGTTAATAAGTCGCACCGTGTACCGCCTTTTTTGAAAATATCCTTTACGGTTTCACACGTGTCTATAAATTTAAGAACTTTTTTTACAGACAGATCGTCAATCATATCGGCGCTTACATGGGTAAAAAGTGTGGATGCACCATCGGCAACAGCTTTAAAAACAAAATCCTCCACCTCGTCAAGCCCTATATTGTGTATATATATGGGAGCGAAAAACCATGAAAACGGAACACGGGTATTTGCCGTAATATTTTCAGGATTTAGAGCAGGTGAAATTCTTGGGTCGTAATCGGTCATGTTAATTTGTTCTAAAAACTTCAGATGTTCGACTTTCATGTCTTCACAATGAACGCCTCTTCGATCGTTGGTATAAGCTTTAAAATATTTTTCCCAGTAGGGAAGAACAAACTCCGGCCACATCCATGGTGAAAATTGAGCGGCACAGTCGTCATAAATAGTAAAGCTTTTACCGGGGCCTTTATATTCTGCAAATGCGTTTTTAAATTTAAAGACACTGTCGCATATTTTATCCAACAGGATCTTAAGTTTTTCGGGTTGGTCGTAAGGATCCATATAAACGTTAATATCTCTTAAAAAATATGCTTCGGTTATAGGACCTTCGGCTGCAAACGCCAATCCTACCGATTCACCCGGATAAGCTTCCTGTAATATTTTTTGATATTCCATTTGTTTGAGTACATAACCTGTTTTGGCATAATCTATATCACGATCAAACAATGCGATACATTCATCCATAGAAAGATCGTTGTGAACATAATTAACTTCACCGTTTCCTTCCGGGAATACCAGATCGATACCAATAGAATTTAAATGTCCGTATGATATAGGAGGACAGGAAACGGCAGGCTCACGTAAACGGCCTTCAAACATATCATAAACCCTTTTTCGATTTTTCTTGCTGAACACTTCAACTCCCGCTTTTGGGTTTTTTGTGTACTCGCTAACACTTATCCCTGATATTTCAAGGAGAGGATGCCATAAAATAGTTGCGTTCCAATTAAAACTTCTTTGGGCTCTCATGTTATCATAATCAAGCATTAATTTTCTCCCTATATATTATTATAAACCGACCTCTGTATGGTATAATAATTTATGCAAATCAACCGGATCTGTTTATTATTAAATAATATCTTAACGTTTAGATGCATATAAATCAAGAGTATTTAAATGTAAATAAAAATCGGTAAAAAATATCTGTAGTTATTATAAAGTTTATTTATGTGCATTTTTTTGCAAAAAAAATATTTATAGATTGTGGTCCGATGAAGTGAAGCAAAAATAGAAATCCGGTAAATTTTTAAAGGGTACAACGATATTTAAATAATAATCGAAGTACCCCTGCAATGAAATGTCTAATGGGTTTATGTATTTTATCTTTTAATCACATCAAAGTTTTCTTCTATTAAAAGCCAATTTTGTGGGAAAGAAAGTCCTAGCTTCCAATAACTTACCCCTCTTAAATCCAACTCTTTTACCAGATCAAATTTTGCCTGAATCGACCTTGCGTCTTCAAACCATACTATATGTTCACTCCCGGTTGCGTTGGTATAACTAAAATATGGAGCTTGTGCCGTATAATCATATTCAATAGGCACGTTATTTTCCGCTGCAAGCTCAATAGCGCGCTGAGGACTCACAGCCCTTGCATAAGGTCCTCCGGGCACATATGGTAATGTCCAATCGTAGCCGTATAGATTTTGGCCCATCATTATTTTATATGAAGGCATTTCGGTAAGAGCATATTCAAGTACATCTCGTACCGGTCCTATAGGTGATACGGCCATTGGAGGTCCGCCGCTATAACCCCACTCGTATGTCATAATAACTACAAAATCCGCTATTTCTCCATGTGTTCTGTAATCGTGAGCTTCATACCATGCACCCGGCTGGTCGGCTCTTGTCTTTGGTGCTAAAGCCGTTGACATTAAATAGCCTTCAGAGGATAAACGAACCTTTGCTTTTCTTAAAAAATCATTATAATTTTCTGTTAACTCCGGTGGCAAAAATTCCATATCAAAATGTATATCTCTGAAGTTTAATTGTCTTGCAGTTTCTATTATATTGTTCAACAGATTGTTTTGAACCTCTTCGTTTGTTAATACTATTCGTCCTAATTCCGCACTGAATTGCCCTTCTTCAAGGTTTGTAACTACCATCATCAATGTTGCATCGTTAGCTTCGGCTATGGCAGGGAAATTATCAAGTAATGGTGCCTGCAGACTGCCGTCCCTTTGTATTCTATAGCTGAAAGGTGCAAGGTAAGTCAGATACGGTGCGGCTTTTTGAGCCGACTGCTGCAATTCCTGCGTTACCGTTGTACCTATTGGTTCCACATATGCATTGATTTCCACCTCTGTTTTCGGTTGGGGAGGAATATATAACCTTAACCCCACTTGCAAAGGTCCGGTCACAGAGATACTGTTAATACGTGCAAGCTCTTGATAACTTATTCCGTACATTTGTGCTATACTGTATAAACTGTCTCCCGGCTGAACCCAATAGAAACTTCCTATTATGGGTATAACCAATGTTTGTCCTACAACCAACCGATTCGGATTAGGAACTTCATTAGCACTTGTAATAGCTGCAACGGTGGTGTTATATAATCCCGCTATACTAAATATTGATTGTCCTTCTTGAACTACATGAATTTGCATAACCTCTCCTTTTAATACACTTGCCTGCTTTATTATATGATAAAATTAATGAAAGGTACTTAATATTAGTACAAATTCGTTACGTTTAAATAGGAAATGTGTAAAATCAACAAATCGATAAATTTTATATATGAAACTGTTGCATTTTTTTTTATTGTGTTATATAATCTTAACGAACGTTAAATATGGAAAGGATATAAAAATGACAGATTCCGATTTAAGAAAAAAGATAAAGGAAATCGCTGTAGATCATTTTAATAAAGACGGATATCACGGAACTACCATACGTAATATTGCCGGTGATGCAAATTGTTCTTTGCCTATGGTATATTATTACTTTAAAAGCAAGAAAGAGCTATTCCATGAAATAATTAAAAATGACTATTTCGAATTGTTAAACAGATTGTCAGCACAAGTAAAAATTGATAATATTATTGATTACTATACGGAATTCGTTTATATCATAAACCATTTAAACGATTACGATAAAAAAATATATCGATTAGGAGTGAAAGTATATTTATCGTTTGACGGTGACGATGAATTGATGGAGTTAATGGATAAGTGGGAAAAATCCATCTTACCAAGACACTACAGATTGGTTATGCCGCATTTAAAGAATAGTAAAGACGGAGTTGTAGTAGTAAGAACATTAGTACATCTATTGGAAAATTTAATAGAAAGTATTGTAGTAAAAAATCGTTATTTGCCTAAAGATGAAATACGGTGCGAAATCTCGTGTGTCCTTAGGGATGCACTATAATTTTTTTAAAATATGATTAACGAACGTTAAGAAAGGAAGTGTTTTAAATGGAAATTGAAAAGAAATTGGCTTTATTGCAAAACACATATGCGGCATCTATCGCCGAGACGGTTAATACCTATGAAAAAATGAAGGTACTGGATTATGTGGTTGAGAAAAAGAAAGAGAGACAGGCACAAACAGCACCGCTTATGAACCGGCAATTAGGTGTAGAATCGATTGATGAGGTTTTTACAAAGCTGGCGGAAATTTTCGGGTGTGCCGATTGGAAAGTTGAAAAAGTGACCGACGGTTACATAGCAAAAGCCGGCAGTTGTAAGCTTTGCGCTTTATCTAAAAGGATGGGCGGAGCCAATCCTTGTAACGGCTGGTGTCTTGATCCTATGAAAGCAATGATAACAGCTGTTACCGATAATACAGTCGGTAGTGACAAAATAACAGTCAAGAGCACTTTAATGACCGGTGATTGTTGTGAAGTACATATTACCATCGATTAATAACCTGTTATAAAAATAGGGCACAAGCCCTATTTTTTTATCCTTTAAAATATTTGATTTTACAGGGACTAAGTTTTAATGTTCGCCGGTCTATTGGAATAAAATAAAGTTCTTCATTAGGATAATAGATTATATTTGTTATATTAACGATTAATGGTATTATCATAATATAGTAATATTTTTTGTAATCAAAATTTTGGTACACAATTTCCATAATAATCTATTTTTTTTTGGATTTAAACGGAACCTGTACAAGACTGTAAACGTCAATAACTATATAATATGATTTCATTGCAATAACTCACTTACTTGTGAACCGGCGTTGAAATCATTATGGTTTGGTTTGCATTTTCAATGTCGCTGCATAAGGTATAATTATACCGATGCCGCTTTATGATTGAAAACACCTTCACCAATTGTAACTTCGGTTCAATGTTCGCTCGTTTATTGCAATAAAACAGGGTTTTTGTAGTAGAATCATAATATAATGTAAAAGATTTGGAGGTTATTATGAAACGGTATATAACAACGATTACAGTTATTATACTATCTATTTTACAGGTGGTGACACCGGTATTCGCACAAGTAGGTTTGTCGGAGCAAAAACCTTACTATAATGATATTGCCGGGCACCGGGCTGAAAGCTTAATTGAAAAAATGACTGATATGGGGCTTTTAAAAGGTATTGGAGGAGGAAAGTTTTCTCCTGATACATTAATGACTCGTGCGCAGTTTGCAGTACTGCTTCACAGAGTTTTAGATATTAGAATATATTATTTTGCCGCACCTGACATAACAAAAAATTTTGATGATGTCAAAAACGATTACTGGTTCTCCGGTGAATTAATTGATCTTGTAACTACCGGAATTGTGGACGGTAACGGAAGTTTCAGGCCGTCGGAATATGTGACACGTGAAGAGATGGTCATGTATTTTTTAAGATCATATTTTTACAAAACAGGATATAAGCCTGATAAAAAAATTTATGATTTAAGTATGTTCTCGGATGAATTGGAAATAGACCCGCTTGTCAGAGATGATGTCGGTAGAGCTTATGAAATGGGATTAATTAAGGGAATAAACGGAAAATTTTCTCCTAAAACTTTTAGTACAAGAGCTGAAGCATTATTTATATTCGATAAGTTTATCGATTTGATATCTAAAAACGATGAACAAATTTCAGTAGAGCCGTCTATAGAACAAAATGACGGTTTAATAGAAATGAAAATTAGCATAAAAAATAATACTGATAAAGATATAACAATAAGGTTTGACTCAGGTCAAAAATATGATTTCATATTGACTGATGTTAATGATAAAATAATATATAACCGGTCCGAAGGTAAGTTTTTTATTCAACTTATTATTACACAAAATATAAAAGCCGGTGAAGTTCTTGAATTTATAGAAAGATTGGATGAGAATATGACAAAAGAATTGAAAAGCCAAATCGCATTTTTTAAAGCATTTATAATCGGAACATCTGATGATTTTGTAATTTCACAAAAGGGATATGAAGTACCGTTTAAAAGATAACGGTGTTTTGCAATTTACTGAAGATTAAGTTAATAGCAAGGAGAAAATTGTATGTCAAAGAATAAATATCGTCATACTCAACCGGTTTTTATTTCAAGTACATTTCGTGATATGCATGCCGAAAGAGATATGTTGAGAGATCACCCTCAAATTAAGCGTCTTGAAGATGAATTGCGTAAAAGTAAATTGGAATTGGAAATAATCGATCTTAGATGGGGTGTGGAAACCGGATCTCTATCGGACTATGAGAAGAAAGAACATAGGGTTTTAAAAGTATGTCTGGATGAGATTGATCGTTGCAAACCGTTTATGATTGTACTGTTAGGAGATCGTTACGGATATATCCCCGAACATGACAGGATTGCATCGGTTGCCACTGAAAAGGGTTATATTATAGACGGTTGTCCGGATGAGATGAGTGTGACCGCTCTAGAGATAGAATACGGTATTCTGGCAAACACCGAACAAAAACAAAGAAGCTTCTTCTATTTTAGAGATATGGACTACGAAAACATACCCTACAGTTTGCAGTCCGAGTATTCAGACGAAAAGAAAAGCATGTATTCCCGGATTATTACGAGTGATCCCGAGAAAGCTAAAATTGAAGGTTTAAAAGCTGCAAAGTCTTATCAGCGGTTGGTTACGTTAAAAAAGAAGATATGCGAAGTTGTGCCGGACGACAGAATACGTGAGTACAAAGTGTCATGGAGATATACCGAAGAATACGGATATATAATGACAGGTCTTTGTGAGCTTGCTGAAATGATTCGTCAGGATATACTAAAAGAACTAAAATCGGAATTAGAAGAGACTGAATACAAAGATATGACCGTGGATGACTTATACACGGATACTCTTGATGATTTTATTTATGATCGAAGCAGAAATTTTGAGGGACGAGAAGAACTCTTAGATTTACTAACCTGGCAAGTGTTGAATAATGATACGGACAATAACATTAATGTTGTAGTAGGACCGACCGGTTCGGGCAAAAGTTCTATATTTGCATATTTGTATAATAAATTATCAAAACAATTTTTTAGTTTTGGTGAAAAACTTTTTTTACTGGCACATTCTTGTGGAATTGCACAAGGTAGTGTCCGGACAATAGATATATTAAAAAGATGGAATAACAGCTTGGCCTTTGAATTAGGTATAACCGATCATTTAAAGAAAGAACCGGATGATATACTACTAAATAATAAAAGGACGTATGATCGGTTATCTTTAGATGACAATATTATTGCTTTTAAAGGCTTATTGAATGCCATATGTAAAATAAAAAAGGTTGTTATTTTTTTAGATGCACCTGAAAGAGGTGAAATGAACGAGGTTTGGCGGCACTTACTCTGGTTACCACCGTTATTACCTAGTAATTGTGCTTTATTGGTAACAGGTTTGGACGGGAATGTGACAGAAGCTCTCAAATCTAAAGGAGCGAAATTTTATCGAGTCGATTGTCTTCAAAGCGATCAAGTAAAAAGCATAGCGGTTGGAATTGCAAAGCGGTATCATAAAGAATTGGATTATAAGATCCTTGATAAAATTGTGCAAAAATGTTTGCACAATAATGCGGTTCCGTTATATCTGACCATGATAATAGAATCACTGTTATTGTTAGATAAAGATGATTACTCAATGCTTTATAAAGAGGACTATAAAAAATATGTAAGTGAAGATGAAAAACTTACACAGATGATATTAAACGATCTTTCCCTAATGCCTGACGGTATAGAAGAATTATTCTTATTTTTAATAAATAAATATTCTGAAAGATTTAAATGCGGTTGGTTAAGTAGTCTTATGGAGTATATCGCTATAAGCGGATACGGTTTGCGTGAAACTGACCTTGCAGGAGTTTTTGAAAGTTTCGGTACGATTTGGGTTACGGAAGAGTTTGCTTATGCAAGAAGATTACTAAGAGCGCACCTGGTACAATTAGGAGATGAAGGACAATGGGATTATACTCATAATTTTTTCCGTTTGGCTGTAATAAAAACAATGTCAGATGATAGAAAGAAAAGTATACATGAACAATTGGCCGGTGTTTTTTTAAAAAAATTGGTATCCGATTTGTCATTCAAAGAACCCATAGATACTTTTGCATCATCACAAGTAATGTTTCATATGTATCACGCAGATATGAAAAAGGAGGCGGCGGATTATCTTGTAAAGTGTCATATGAATAATGTTTTATTATCAGATTCCGTTGACGTAATAGCAACCGAGTTGGAAAAAGATGTAGCGGAGCACGATGAGCATATGCTTAATTGGTTGGACGGGCTTTTAACCGAACCGACACTATCTGAAGAACATTATATAATCATATGTAACGTTTTAGATAAGCCGTTGATGGAACGGATTAAATATTCTGTGAGTCAAAAATCAATAGGTCACATTTTACATACAATAAATGATAAACTCAGAACATTGGATTTTAATAATAAATGTGTAAAAGAAGAGATGGCCACAAATAATTTATTGTTGGGTGATTGGTATGATAGTGTGCAAAACAAGAAAACCGCGGGTTATTTTTATAAAAAAGCATATGAAACAATATACGATTTAGCGTTAACTTTTTATGATATACCTGAATATCGTATGAATGTCAGCACCTGCTTGGACAAAATAGGTCTTTGGTATCAAAGCCAAAATGATTTTAACACAACGGGCGAGTTGTTTGAAGAAGCGTTGAATATAGCTCGAGAATTAGCCGTGGCATATTCGGAAAATATATATTTTAAAAATATTCTAAATGTAAGTTTACATAGAATGGGTGATTGGTGTTTTTTACAACAAGATATAAATTCCGCTTTAGCTTTGTATGAAGATTCATTGGAAACGGTAAAGTTACTTGCCGATTTATATCCTGATAATTTCGAATATAAAAGAGATACGGGTATAAGTTTTGATAACTTGGGTGAGTGTCATTTTGAAAATAATGATGTTGAAACGGCCGAAACGTTTTTTAAAAAAGCTATGGATATTCGTGAGTCCATGGCCGACAGGCATCCCGATAATGCTGAATATAAAAGAGATTTAAGTGTTAGTTTTGATAGGATGGCCGACTGTAAACAATGCAAACACCAAATCGAAGAAGAAAAGGTGTATCGTAACAAGTCATTAAAAATACGAAAAAATTTAGCCGATAAGTCCCCTGATATACCAAGATATAAAAGAGAGGTTGCCGTATGTTTAATGAAGTATGGTGATATGTGTAAACGTAGAAAAGATACACAATTGGCTATGTATAATTACAATGAAGCATTGATAATAGTTATGGAATTATCGGAAATTTATACGGAAAATCCGGAATATATAAGAGATGAGAATACCGTTTTAACACTACTTGGAGAATGCTATCATATTCAAGAAAATTTTTATATGGCAAAAGAATGTTTTGAAAAGGCACAAGTTAATATGACGGTGCTTTCGGAACGGTACCCGCAAATTTCCGAATATATAAGAGATGTGGCATTAAATTCATTTAAATTAGGCAAATTGTTAGAAAATATAAACGATTTGGAAGCTAAAAAGAATTATGAAAAGGCTGTTAAAATATATTACAATTTATTAGAACAGTATCCCTATTCTAAAGTTTATGAACATGACTTAAAAGAGTGTCTTTTAAGCCTTGGATACTTGTGTATGAAGGATGATCCGGTATCAGGTCTTAAATACTTAAAAGAAGCGATAAGTTATTAAAACTTTATGGTATGCCCGCCGGTTTAATATGAAAGATCAGTCAATTATTATGAATAGTATGGGTATATAGAATAAATTGTATATGTAATAAAAGAATATTGACACTAAAACGAAAGATATATAGAATATAATCATAATAAAACCGTAAAAGAATATAAATAAATATATATCTAGGAGGAGCATGCGAATGTATGATAAAAACTGGGCTAAAGTGGATGCGAGTACTCTACCGGTAATACGTACCGAATTACCCGGCCCGAAATCACGGGAACTGCATCAAAGAGCGTCCAAATATATGAAGGGGTATTCAAGTCAGGTTTCATTGTTTCCTGTGGTATTCGAATCGGGTAAGGGTTGTACGCTTACGGATGTAGACGGGAACACTTTTATTGATTTCTCATCCGGTATTTATGTCACAGGACTTGGTCATTGTCATCCGAAAATTAGTGAAGCTATTGCCGGATACGCACATCAGTTAATGAATTGTCATGACTTCACTACCGAGATAAAAATGAATTTGCTTGAAAAGCTTGTTGAGATTACTCCGGGGGATTTAAACGGTGTACAACTATATGATTCCGGAACAACGGCGGTTGAAGCAGGACTTCGTTGCGCCAGAGCCGCCACCGGCAAATTTGAGTTCTTGTCGTTTTGGAGGGATTTTCACGGTAAGACTATGGGAGCCGTAAGCTGTGCCATTGTTGATAAATCGCAAGGTATGAGAGCACCGGGCTTTTTCTTGGCTCCGAGACCCAACTGTTACAGATGTCCCTTTAAAATGAAACATCCCGAATGTAATTGTTTTTGTGCCGACCATGTAGACAATATCATAAAAAATGAAACGACAAATCAGTTGGCCGCAATTGTATTGGAACCGATCCAAGGTTGGGGAGGTTCGGTGGTTCCACCGGATGATTTTATGCCTAAATTAAGAAAAATTGCCGATAAATACGGAGCGCTGTTACTGGCTGATGAGGTTTTAACTTGTATGGCCAGAACGGGGAAAATGTTTGCCATGGAGCATTGGAATACCATACCTGATATTACTACAATCGGTAAAGGATTCGGAAACGGATTTCCTGTAACTGCAATGTGCGTAAGTGACAAGTATAAAGATGCCATTGAAAAAATTTCGGCATCGTCAAGTTACGGAGGCAATCCTATGGCATGTGCCGCAGCGTTAGCTTCCATCGAAGTAATACAAGAAGAGAGTTTATGTGAAAAATCCGCACATTTGGGGGAAGTATTTCTAAATAGAATGAAAAAAATGAAGGAAGATCATAAAATAATCGGTGACGTAAGAGGAAAAGGATGTCTTCTTGCAATGGAGCTTGTCAAGGACAAAGATACGAAGGAGCAATTTGATGAAGCCGGTAAGCTTGTTTATCAAAAGGCTTTTTCCAAAGGATTGTCATGGGTTCCTGCAGGACATATATTAAGGTTGTCACCTCCTGTTATTATGGAAGATGATCTTGCATTAAAAGGTCTCGATATAATTGAAGAAGCGGTATATGAAGTGGAAAAACAATTCGGTTATTGATACCGGGTAACAGGAAAAATCGTTAATATTCGAAAGAGAGGAAAACATGAAAGAATTAAAAGTAGGTATTATAGGATTCGGATTTATGGGTAAGACCCATACTTACGGGTATAAGACCATTCCGCTTTATTACGGGAATTTACCCTATAAAATCAAACTGTCGGGTGTATGCGACGCAGTACCCGAAGTTGCACAAAAAGCTGCGGAAAGTTTGGATTTTGAATTTTCAACAAATAACCCGGATGACATATTTAATAAAAAAGATATCGATATAGTGGATGTTTGTACTCCCAATATTTATCATAAAGAGTCAGTACTTAAAGCAATAAAATCCGGAAAGCATGTTTATTGTGACAAACCTTTGGCCACGAGTTATGAGGAAACAAAAGAAATTACGAAAGTATTGGCACAACACAATGTTATTACTCAAATGGCGCTGCAATACAGGTTTTTTCCGGCGACTTTAAGAGCAAAAGAATTGATAGAAGAAGGTTCTATTGGGAAAATAATGTCTTTTAGAGCGTGTTATTTACATTCGGGTTCGGTAGATCCGAAAAAGCCTATCGGATGGAAACAGGATAAAAAATTTGGTGGCGGCGGTGTTTTATTTGATTTGGGTTCTCATATACTGGATTTGATTTATTATTTGTTGGGTGAATACTCTTGTGTATTTGCAAAGACTGAAGTTATATATTCGAAAAGACCTGATAAAGTTGGAAACATGGTGAATATAGAAGCGGACGATTTGGCGTTTATGATTTTGAGAATGAGAAACGGAGGAACAGGTACCATTGAGGCTTCAAAAGTCGCAACAGGTACAAATGACGAATTAAGATTTGAGATTCACGGCGATAAAGGAGCCTTAAGATTTAATTTAATGGAACCCAATTGGCTGGAATACTATGATAATACCCGGCCGGATGTGCCATTAGGAGGTACTAAAGGTTTTACCAAAATAGAATGTGTACAAAGATATAACAAACCTGCCGACGGATTTCCCGGCCCGAAATTTTCAGTAGGATGGATCAGATCTCATGTTCACAGTCTGTATAATTTCCTAACGTGTGTTTATGAAAATAAACAAGCGAGCCCTTCGTTTAAAGAAGGTGCATATATACAATATGTCATGGAAAAAGCATATGAATCCGACTCTAACAATGCTTGGGTCATCCTGGATTAATGTAGGCGAGGTATTTATTATGCTTGACCGAAACAATGAAGAATTGGATATTGACAATAGAAGAAAGATGATTCTTAAACTTATCGATACAGAAGGCAAAGTAAAAGTTACCGAATTAAGCAAGCTATTCGGTATATCTGACGTAACGGTTCGGAATGATTTAACCGAATTGGAGGTCAAAGGTCTGTTAGAGAGAGTTCACGGCGGAGCAATCGGAACAAATAAATCATACAGCAGTATGTCTTTGATTGACAGGATGAAGACAAATGAAAAAGAGAAAAGAGATATTGCAGCTGTATGTGCTTCTATGATAACCGAAGGTGATACTGTTATGATCAATTCCGGTACGACTTGTTTTTTCATAATGCAGGAACTAAAGCATATAAAAAACCTTACAGTAGTTACAAATTCCATTACCATAGCCAATGAAGCCGGTAATTCTAATAATATATATGTAATATTACTGGGAGGAAACTTTAATACAAGATACCAATTTACTTACGGAGACGATGCGGTCAACCAATTAAAGCGGTATAAAGCGGATAAATGTATTTTATCGGTTGACGGAGTCAATACCGAGGAAGGTATAACCACTTACCATCATCAGGAAGTAGAGGTAAACAGGCAGATGATGACAAGAGTTAACAAAACCGTTGTGACCGCGGATTATTCAAAAATAGGTAGGTCCGGTTTCGCACTTATAAGTGGTGTTGACAGTATTGATATTTTAGTAACAAATGAAAAGGCAAGTCAAATCGAATTAAATAATATAAGACAAAAAGGTGTGGAAGTAAGGCTTGTATAAGCCTTTTTCTTTTTATTAATGTTTTAATAATGTTACTTTTTTAAGAGAATAATTTTTAAAAAGGTTATTGAAAGGTTAAAAGACGGAGGGAGAAATGAATAAGGTAAAATTTTTTAATGTAACTTTGATTGACGGTTTAGGTGGTGAACCTATAAAAAATGTAAATGTTTTAACGGACGGTCAGAAGATAAGTTCCATAGATTTTGATAATTATTGTAACACTACAGATGATTATTTAGTGATTGATGCAACAGGTAAGTTTATGATACCCGGATTGATTGATGTTCACATGCATGTAACCTCGATGCCTGCTTATTTGGACGCATACGGGCACCTTGATCAGAACTTGAAAGCCATATCAAAGCTACGTAAATGTTTACAAGCCGGAACCACTACTGTTGCCAATGTTGGGGGTAGTGCGGAAAACGTATATTTAAAAAAGGCTATTGATCGAGGAGACATAACCGGTTGTGCGTCTTTGGTCGTAGGAATGATGGTTAACGCTACAGGAGGTCATGTTCGTGGGCGTTCTGCCGACGGACCGTGGGAGGTGCGAAAAGCTGTAAGAGAAGCAATAATGGCCGGAGCGGATTTTATCAAAACGGCTGCATCCGGAGGGTTTATGTGGGAAGATCGGGAAATTAGCTGGGAAGATTATACATATGAAGAACTGGTTGCTCTTGTTTGTGAAGCCCATACAAAGGATAAGAAGGTAGCGGTACATGCTCATACACAGCCCGGTCTTAATAATTCTATAAAATCGGCATGTGACATTATAACTCATGGTGCGTTAATAGATGATGAAGCGCTTGAGGGCATACTTAAAAAGGACTTGTATTTTATACCTACCCTATTTATAACCAGTGATAAAACCTTGGAAAGACCTAACCTTCCTTTATTTATGAAGCAAAGAATGCAATTGGCACACCCGGTTCATCGTGAAGGGGTTAAAAAAGCACATAAGATGGGGATTAAGATTGGTGCCGGTACCGATGGAGGACCGGGGGATATTTTAATTGAGTTAAAGGAATTGACAAAATGCGGTTTATCACCTATGGAAGCGATTGTCGCAGGCACACGTAATTCTGCGGATTCTTTAGGAATATTAAAAACGGTAGGAACGGTAGAAGCCGGTAAATATGCCGATTTGGTTATTTTAAGTAAAGATCCGACCGAGGATATAGATTTATTATGTACCGAAAACATTGAAATGGTCATAAAGCGTGGACAAATCTATCGTTTAAATGAAAAGATAAAAAGTTTATAAGCTTAGGACATTATATCGGATAATGTTTCAATTGCTCTGTGTTTTGATGTTTCGGGGGTCCAACCGGATTTGCGTATAAGCTCTTCGAGTTCCCTGTCAAACATCTCTACTCTTTTATTCATTCCGGGAGCATGACGAGTAAAAATGGTCTGTCTGTAACCTTGCGTTATAGACCGGGAGACTGCTTCCGCCGCAAACCAGTCTCCTACCATAGTTATGCTCTCTTCCATTTGCATTTCGTTATTTATCGCCACCATAACTTTTTCATCAGGCATATTGTTTAAAAAATCTATGAATGTATTGAACCGTGCTTTTTGTGCTACTTTATCAAAATTATCGGTTATAACTTTAGGATTGATTATAAGGCTGCATCCGGCTACAGACGCATGTTTTTCAAGGGCCTGTCTTTCTTCAAATTGGCATTTGCAGTGATACTCACTAACGGTACGACCGTTATAACGCATTTTCCATACCGGGTCGCTTATAACTTTATCGGGTATATGAAAGGAGCTTAAACCGCCTTTTTGCCTGACATGACCGTAAGTTCGAAGCTTTATAATGCTGTTGGCGTATTGTGCCATTAATATGGCACGATCTTCCGACAAACCGGCGCATTGATATAATGCTTTGGATGCACTGCTGTAATTATCGATCAAACTTTCAAAAACCTCTCTATTTAAAAGATTTTCCGCGTTTTCAAGGTCGGCTCCTAAAAATACGGCTTGAAGCTGCTGAATCATTTCACCCGGTAGCTGTCCTAATGTTACGGGTAAAACCGGTATGTTTAAAGCCATTGCATATCCTATTTCCTGATGAACCCAACCTCTGCGGCTTGACGCCGATGTTATAACAGGCATAAATACATGAGCATGAGCTATAAACGATTGGATTTGTTCGTGAAAACCGTATCCGAAAGCAAAGTTTTTATCCCACATAGGTGTTAATCCGTTATTTTTTAAAATATTAACGATTTTTTCAACTATATGTATATCTTTATGAGAATAGCTAATGAAAATTCTGTAGTCATTCATGTATTTGCTCCGCCTTTTTACTTGCATTTTCTATATTATATCACAATATGGCAAATGAAATAAAAAGAAAAAAATCAAATAAATTGCTCTCTTTTTACTAAAGTTATATAATGTGAGTATAGTTTTGATATTATTACTAAGACAATAAGTATGGGGAATTTAAATGATAGATATGAAAGGTGAACGGATATATGATTATCGATATACATGCACATTGTTTTCCGGATAATTTGGCAAACAGAGCCGTCTCCATATTAACAAACAAAGGGGGAATAAAAGCACATACCGACGGGACTATAAAAGATTTAAAAAGGTCTATGAAAGAAGCAGGGATAGATAAAAGTGTTATTCAACCTATAGCGACTAAACCGGAGCAGACCGAAAGTATAAATCGTTGGGCCACGGAAATATGTGATGAAAAAATAATAAGCTTCGGCACCATTCATCCTGATTATATTCCGTGGAAAAGTGAAATTAAAAAATTAGCGTACAATGGTGTAAAAGGTGTAAAGTTACACCCGGATTACCAGGATTTTTTTGTTGATGAACCTAAGTTGTTTCCCATTTATGAAGAATTGTTTTTAAACGGTTTAATTGTAATTTTTCATGCCGGTATAGACATAGGTATGCCCGAACCGGTACATTGCACTCCGAAAAGGTTAAGTAATGTCATCGAAAGTTTTCCGGGTTCAACTATAATTGCCGCTCACATGGGAGGGTACATGTGTACGGAGGATGTTTTCAGATATCTTGTAGGAAAAGATGTCTATTTTGATACGTCATATTCATATGATTACATGGGAAACAATATTATGACAAAAATGATAAAAGATCATGGTACCGATAAAATACTTTTCGGAACCGATTCTCCTTGGACAGACCAAACGGTTGAAGTAAATAATATTAAATCGTTAGAATTAGGTGAAGACAAGTTTAATTTAATAGCTTGCGAGAATGCAAAGAAGCTATTGAAAATATAGGGAGGTTATTATGAATGTGAAAATTTTTTACCAAGAGTTATTAGATTATATAGGGAATATGAAGGTAATAGATACTCATGAGCACCTTGAAAGTGAAAATTCACGTTTGCACCGTTATGTGGATATGTTTAACACATATTTGGTTCAATATGCTTCTTGTGATTTAATATCCGCGGGGATGAATAATGACGAATTAAAATATTTAACCGGAAACTCAACGGATATTGAAAAAAAGTGGGAGGTTTTCAAACCATATTGGGAAAAAGCTAAGAATACCACTTATTGCAAGGCTTTGATCATTGGTACAAAAGGTATTTACGGTATTGATGATATAAATGACGAAACATATAAAGAAATTGATAAAGAAATTAAGAAACAAAATAAAAAAGGCTTATATCATCATGTTTTAAAACAATTATGTAACATTGAAGTCAGTATTTTGGACAGCGATGTTAATTGTGATCGTGAATTTTTCAGATCGGCTTTCAGGTTGGATAATTACATAAGGTTTAACTCAAGAGATGCGATACTAAGAGCTGAACGGCAAAACAACATATCTATTAATAATCTGTCCGATTGGACTGATCTTATAAGATCGAAAGTGCAGGAATTTAAGACCAATTCCAATGTTGTGTGTTTAAAAACCGGACTGGCTTATCAAAGGACATTAAAATATGAAAGAACCGCATTTAGCGATGCGGACCGTATTTTTAATAAAATATTAACGGCTAAAGACTTCCATGAATGGTATTTATTCAGTCCTGTGGATATTGGTACGAAACCTTTGGAAGATTACTTAATGCATACGGTAATACAGGCTGCCGCGGAACAGCAACTGCCTGTTCAAATTCATACCGGGCTTCAAGAAGGCAACGGGAATTATATAACAAATTCAAATCCTGTTAATCTTACAAATATATTTATCGATTATCCTAACGCCAGGTTTGATATATTCCATGCGGGATATCCTTATGCAGGTGAATTGTGTGCAATTGCCAAAAATTTCAGGAATGTTTACGTAGATCTTTGCTGGTCTCACATTATATCAAGAGAATACACCGTTAGGTTTATAGAAGAACTTGTCGACACAGTACCGATGAATAAAATTTTTGGTTTCGGAGGAGATTACGGCTTTGTTGAAGGAGTATACGGG
>CAZJOD010000001.1:0-23781 GCA_964547525.1 uncultured Clostridiaceae bacterium | reverse complement strand
TTTGAAAATCGCTCTCGAAAACATATCACTGGCTTTGTCTAATAAAGTGGAGAAAGGTTATATAAGCAAAAATGAAGCTTTAGATATTGCCAAAAGAATGTTATATGACAATCCGATTGAATTCTTTAAATTAAAATAATTTAAATATTATGATTTTACTGCAATTACTCACTTACTGTGAACTGTCGTTGAAATCAATACGGTTTGATTTGATTTTCAATGTCGCGGCATAGGGCACTCCGGAAAAATGTTCGTTCGTTTATTTTAATAAAATAAAGTTATTGCAATTGAATTATATTATAATTTAATAAAAAAAGCTGCTGTTAACTCGTGTTTTATAATGTCTATGATATAATATCAAAAAGCTTTGAAAACACGAGTTGTTTTGTGGGGTTTAATAACGGAGGTAAAATCATGAGTGAATGGATACACTTGTCTGAAGGTGAACTTCTTAACTTGGTGCCGAGAGTAACGGGTCTGTATTTTGTCAGTTGTCCGAATTGTACGGGTGGGCTGCAGGAAAATCAACTTAAAAATTGGTCTCCGAAAGATCCCGAATCGGTAAGTTGTCAATATTGTGGCATGAAATATCCTAATGAAAAATATCCTGACAATAAAGTTCAGGTAGTCTTAACTCCCGGTGGGAATACGATAACTTATTCTTATTATGAGAATAGTGACGGTTATCGGTACTATTTTTCCGCCGCAAGAGAATATAATAAAAGAGTCTTTTGTGAAAATTTAATTTTGGAACTTGCACAAAAGTGGCAAGAAACAGGTACTGCCGATTATGCGAAAAAGGCTATAAAAATGATGTATCGCTTCGCACAGGTTTGGCCTGATTATTGTTGGCATTTTGATTATCCGTTTCGTCAAAAGATATGGGAACAAGGTTATGTACCACCTGAAAAATGTCGTGAAGGATATAGAACGGCCAGGTGGAATTGGTGGGGATTCACCGATTTATCCGACAGGCTTATAACCGCATATGGTATATTGATTCAAGGATCTTTTTGGGAGACTGTCGACAAGGAAATAAATGATAATGCAAAAGCAAAAATAGAATGGTTTTTCCGTGACAATGCCGATCACTTGATCGCTCAAAAGACACAACTTGGCAACATGCATCCGTACTTATGGTCTGCGGTGGCAAAGCTGGGAACAATCTTAAAAGATTTAAAATACATACATTACCCGTTTCCGGGTATGCACGAAATACTGGCTAAAGGATTTTTTTCAGACGGTGTTTGGTGTGAAGGTAGTCCGGATTATATGGCTCAAACAGTTCACGGCATTCTTAAGGTATGTAAAGCTGTAGGAGATTGGAAAGATCCGGTTGAATATATACCGGGAGAAGATGATGTATTTTTAGACGGACAACCTGTGGAAGAGAAGTTTCCGGTTATGGTAAGGGCGATGAAAGCTTTGGATTTACTTCGTTTTCCATATGGAGAAAGATTGACATTGCATGATTCGTGGGGATTTGAGTCGTATCCTTATCCTGTCGTGTCCGATGATTACAAAGAAGATTCTTTTTTGTTACCTGCGCTAGGGCATGTATGTCTTACGGCGGGTAAAGGTAAAACCGTAGGAAGAGCCGACCTTACATGGAGTGGAGGATATGGTCATCAACATATGGACGGACTGTCTTTAATGGTATCGGCTCACGGGCGTGAACCTCTTTCGGATATCGGTTATACTCATACTAAATATCGTGGTTGGACGTTATCTACCGCGGCACATAATACTGTTGTTGTCGATTGTGAAAATCAAGCCGGTGGAAGTCTTAATGAACCTACAGACGGTAATCTGTCATTTTTAAACTGTTCAAATCCTGTTTTTCAAATTGTAAGCGTTGACAACCCGGAGGTTTATCCAAAGTGTGCAAAAACATACAACCGTACTTTGGCACGAATTCAAATGTCACAAGATGATTTTTATATTATTGACCGATTCTGTGTAAAGGGAGGATCACAACACGATTATTTTTTACATGGGGATTGTTTGGCACAACAGCAAATATATGTGACCGAAAACCGACGGCAAGTTGATTTTACACCGGTAGAAAGTCTGTTACCTGATGGAGTTGTGTTCATACCGCCTAAAGGAGAGAACGATGTAATGGATTGCAGAAAAACCGGCTACGCATACGGCTTCTTATGTAATATTCGCTTGGCGGAGGAGTTAAAAACCGGATGGACGAATATAGATTATCAATATACCGGAAAGGCGGTAGGTTCAAAAAACGACACACAAAAAATCAATAATTACGAAAGTGAATTAGGTTTAAAAGTTCATATAAATACTATTGAGAGTGACCGCTTGTATGTGGGTGAAAATCCTTCGGTAAGACAAGGAAGAAATGACGATCAATTATTGGATTTATATAGAAGGAAGTTTGCGATGCTAAGACGAACACCCGAATATGACGGGTCGACGTTTTTATCAGTCATAGAGCCATATGTACGAAATTCTAAAATTAAAAAAACATCCGTTTTAAAAAAAGAAAATAATTGTATAATTTTATCTGTCGAATGGGATGATTATATGGACTTAATTTTTTATAACGCGGGAAAAGAAGAAAGTATAGAAATTGCAAACGATACTCTTATAGTAAAAGGACAATACGGTTTTATAAGGTTTGAAGGCGGTAATATTTTATCTGTGCAGGTAGTATGCGGTTCAATTTGTTACGGTGATTTTTGTATAAAATCCGGTGAATCTCAAAGTTTTGAACTTATAGATGTTTCAAACAACGATTTCGAAGGTATTGTTATAGTATCTGACCCTAATAAAGACTTGAATCCGCAACCGGGTGAGATTGTTTTAATAAAAAGAGATTTAAGAATTCGTGGTCTTAAAGTTAAAAAGGTTACCCGTAAAAATGATTGTACACAAATTCTTGTATCCGATCATATCGGATTTACATATGATGTTGCTGAAAAAACTAGCTATGATACATGTTTTCCGAAACAATCATATAAAGGACCTCACGAAATTATTTGGAAGCCGGTAGCGGTTAAACACCTTACAGTAAGCTAATTGTTTGGTTGTTAAAAAAATATAAATATAACGCACATAGAATGTAATTGTACCTGGTATAGATACTTGTATTTATAAAATAATGTTAAAAGCTATGAAGTCTCATATGTCGAATGATAGCATTGCGCAAGAGTCTTTCATAGCTTATTTTTATCTACTGTTAAATATTGATTTATTGCAAAAATAATAGAATATCAAATTTTTATATCTTTCCGAATTCATGTACCATATCGCAGTACAATCCGACCCTTGCAATTGTTGTTTCGGGTGTAACAGGGCTGCCTGTACTCATTATGAATTTACCCCGGTTTTTTATACCCGCTTTTATCTGGCGTTTAATTTCCATTTCTAATTGTTCTTCGGTTCCTTTTTCCAGGATTTCATAGGAGTCCAGATTTCCTAAAACAGTACATCTTCCGTTAACATATTCCACTATTTCATGTATGTCTATTTTAAAGCCTTTTTTACTTTCTTCAAAAGACACCGCATCGGTTCCGCATGACAAAATCATATCCAATTTTTTAGCGGGATTACCGCAGTAATAATATATACTTTTCATATTAAAGCTTCTTGTTTCATCCACCATTTGACGCATAACGGGAACATTTATTTCTTTAAATGTTTCAGGACTTATCATATCGGTAAAGCACTCTTCAAACCAAATGCCTTTAGCCCCTAATAAAAAAGCTCTTTTTATTTCCTGCAGTCGTAATTGTAGATATTTGTCGCATGCGTATCGAACCAATTCGGGGTTATCCGCTATATTTGTCATCATACCCTCAAACCCCCATATTTGATAACAATACCAAAGGGGTGATCCTACATGTACGATTGGAAATAAAGTTTTGTCATATTTATTTTTAATACGCAAAGCCAAACTGTTTTTTCCTTGTTTAATAATGTTGTCGTCTTCCGACCTGTCCGGAACCGGTATCAAAGAGTCAATCTCATCTTTAGTACATGCCAAGCGACCGGGTTTAACCGAATGAATACTCTTTGAACCCCAGCCGCTTACTTTTGGTTTTTCTAATTTCCTCTTAGTTTTTTTTCTCTCGTCATATAGATATATATTGTTATCATGTTCAAATATTTTAATGTTCTTAATGTCTTCATATGAATAAAAATATGGTAAACACGTCCAATCTTGACCTATTTTTTCTATCGCCTCGGTTCTCCATAAAACTTGTTTTTCTATATCCGGTTCGTATGTATACCACCAAGGATATGATATTAGGGTGTCCCAATGATCCCGTATGAATATACCCTCGTAACAAATAACAGCAGGTATTTCGTTTGTTCCGTTATGTGAAAATGCAGCTTCAATATTGGCTCTACCGTTCATTATCAAATACCTTCCAATCACCGAATTTATTATATGTTAATAATAGTATTATAACAATAATTCAAGTGGATTTTGAGTAATTTATATCTTTATATTAAAACAAATCAATATATCGGCAATAGTTTAAAAAGTTTTTCAGACTGTAATTTAAAAAACGTTTACGGGTAAGATTTATTATTGACAATATAATTAAAAAAAATTATAAATTTTCTCAACGTTTTGCCGATTCCAATCGTATTATTAGTGAAAGGGGATAAAAAAGTGCCGAACAATACAATTCGTACGAATGGAGAACTTATACAATTATATAACCGCCATGTTGATACCGTTTACCGTGTTTGCTTTATGTATATGAAAAACAGGTATGATACCGAAGATATGGTACAAAACACCTTTATAAAGCTTCTTAAAGATCAGACACGATTTGAAAGTCAAGAACATGAAAAAGCATGGCTTATTAAAACCGCTTCAAACTTATGTAAGGATCATTTTCGTCATTGGTGGAATAAAACCGTGGCAATTGATCATGCAGATGATGTAATTAAAGAAGAGGCAGAATATACGGTTAGTGATATTTTGGAAAAAGTTCTGGCGCTTCCCTCAAAATACAAAACAGTGGTTTACATGTATTATTACGAGGGTTATACCACCGTGGAAATTGCAAAGATATTAAATAAAAACGAGTCGACCGTTAGAAGTCATTTGCGTACCGGTAGAAATCTATTAAAAATTAAACAGGAGGGAGAAATGCAATGAGAAATAATGATATAAAAAGATCTTTTGATAGTATAAAACCCGATGAGGCTGATAAGCAAAGAATGTTAGAGAAAGTTTTACAAAGTGAAGTTAATACGTCAAGTTGGAAAATTCGTGATCGTATGGTTCGTTATAAAGCTATTCCGGCATTTATGTTGGCGGTTGTAATTACAGTGGGAATCATGGCTATAAATCAAAAGCCCGATAATATAAACGACGGAAGAACCGGAGGAGACATAGGAATTGGAACCGACCTTACAGGCAGAGAAATTGGAACCGATATGGCCTTGTTAAGAGATCAATTTCAGATGGGGAACAGACAGTATATTATACTGGACGACTCATTAAGAGAAGAATTTGGCTTTCCGGCGACATTGGATAAAAACCACATAGGTCAAAAGATAGGATCTGTTGTTACAAGCGTGGATAACAATTTAAAAGGAGGTAATGTTTACGAGTATACTCCGGCGGGAGGGGAAGCGGTTGTTGTCTTTGAAAAAGACAATGAATATAAGCTGTTTAAGTTCTATACGTTTGATAGTTATATACGAAACCAAGACGAGGATACTATAGCTTACTTGAATCTATACGGAATTAATAAGCCGGAAGACATAGCGAAAATACAATTTCTTGACTATAGTAATCGGTCAATAGTGACAAACAGACCCGGTGTAAAAGCTGAAATAACAGATACCGAAGAAATAACTCGATTTTACAACTATTATTCTGTTATTAAAAATTCAAGTGATAAGTATTTTGAAAAGATTTACAATGTAAAAGAACAATACGATAAAGGGGAACCTGAAAAAAATGATGTACCTAATTCTTTACCGGATAGGCTGCCTCCCGATTATCCGAGTTCGTCGGGTTCGAATTCAGTGGAACCGCAAGCTCAGAATTATGCAGGTTCGCGTGTGCCCGGTTCACAAATCACACAACCTCAAGTCACGGATTCACAAGCATCCGACCTATTGGAATATAAAGGTGATATCTTAACAGACAAGGCTGAAATAGAGAGAAGCGTCCCACAAGATGAGGCCGAAATTGAGAGAAGCGTCCCACAAGATGCAGGTGGAGCAACCCTTTATGATAACGGTCAATCGGGTGTGACAATTCAAGGAAGTACGGGAACGGCGGACGGGGCGTTTAGAGATTCTGTTACTGTCAGGATATATAATAATAACGGAATATATTTTGACACTGTATACTACCCATATATCGGATTTATATCAAGGCATGAGGTAAGTGATGATTTTGCAGATTTTTTAAGTACTTATATTAAATAATAAATTAAGGATGAAATAAGCGGACATTATCATAAGTTAATTTGGAATAACAGGCATTTACTCCGAATGGCTTATGATTTGTTCGCCTTATTTTTATTTACATGTAGTTTTTACACTTATTACACGTTTGTGTTTATCTAAATACATTTACAGAAATGTTTAAATCGTATGTTATAGAAGATATAGGTGATATTTTTTATGCCGGAATGGACTCTACCGGTCAACTATATATTTTTAAAAAAATAAAAAAGATTGAAAAACACAGAAAGTATGGTATAGAATAAAAATAGTAATTGTCTCGGTTATTTTTTATGTTTATGGTAGAGGTTTAAAATGGCTAAAAAAAAGATTCTATGTGCCGTTCAAATGCATTGGAAGGTCTCGGATTATCAAAGTAAAGAAACGTTTGAAAGAAAGATTGGAGATGTTATGAGCAATGTTGAACCTTACTTGGGTTCAAACACTGATGCTTTGGTTGTATTTCCGGAGGATGTAGGAACTCCTTTGGTATTCATGACCGCTTACCCGTGGATTAAAAATGCCAAAACAATCGTAAGTGCGATAAAGCTTCTTTTTCTTAAATATTTTTTAAAGATATGTTATTACGGTATAAGATATAAGGCGGGTCTGTTTCGAGCTATAGCTTTGGCAAGAGCTGAGGATATCGCCGGAGTGTATATTGATGTTTTTTCAAAGACGGCAAAAAAATATAATGTTTATTTAGTTGCCGGATCGGTTTTATTGCCTGATTTTCAATGGAATCGGGAGGTTGATAAGATCGTATATAAAATAACCGATAATAAAGTATATAACATGGCGTTCTTATTTGATCCCGACGGGAATATCACGGGTATTCAAAAAAAGGTACATTTGGTTCCGGATTTGGAGGATAAGGGCGGGTTTGATCTTTGTGAAGGTTCCATTGAACAACTCAAAACATTTGATACACCTTTAGGTAAAATCGGAATAGCTATTTGTTTAGATTGTTTTAAAGAACCTGTTATTAATGTACTGGCGAAAAAAGGTGCAAAGATCCTGGTGCAACCTTCCGCCAATTGCAAAGTATGGAATAAGGAGGAGCAAGAAGGTTGGATGGAGGGATGTTGGAAAGCCATGAACACCGAAAAGTCATTTAGATATGCATTAAATCCTATGATGACAGGCTGTCTTTTCGATTTATGTTTTGAAGGGCAATCGTCAATACTTTCAAACACAGACAATAACGAACCGTCTTTAGGGTATAAAGATCTTGAATACGCCGAAGGTTTTATAAGGCTTTCAAATACCCATACTAAAGAAGAAATTCTTTTTTTCGAGATACCTTGATAAATTTATCAACGGTTTTATACTACTACGGTTCCTACTTCATTAATCAACATTTATAAGTCTATAACACATATTTTTAAATTTTCTTAAAATAAAAAAACATAAACATTTGTGTTTTTGATATAATGTTAACAGTTGGTAATAAAATATGGATTAAATTATTTTTAATATTGTGATTCGTAGGATAATGAGTACATTTTTATAAATAGTAATTTCATAACAGGAATTCGATTTAAAAAATTGTAGTTTAAGGCCGGATAATACGAAACTTCGGTAAAATAATATACATATGTTAAAAAATCGTCAAAAACATAAAATTTTTAATAACACTAAAACAGGAGAGAAAAATGTCATATATACCGAAACCTATAGACACGACAAAAGTAATGCTAAGCGAAGATATTCTTGATTTAACAGAATTATTGGCAAAAAATACCCATGAAGTATGGGCGCAGCAAAGGATAAAAGACGGGTGGACATATGGTGACAAAAAGGATGATTCTCTAAAACAAACCCCTTGTATGATTCCATATGAGGATTTGCCTGAAACAGAAAAGGTTTATGATAGAAAGATAACCTTGGAAACGCTAAAGTTGATCACTAAACTGGGTTATGAGATAAAAAAGATTATATGAAAGGAACTGTGATGATAAAGTGAATAAAGATATATTATTAAAAACCATAATGGTTGTAGGTGATGTTACCGCCGATTGGAATATAATAACAGAAGCATTCCAAACCGGTAACGGTAAAGATAATGAAGATTTTAATGTAATATGCGGACAACCGGGGGGCGCACTGTTACTTTCAGAATTTATTGATCAAATTATCGATAGTGTTAATAAAAGCGTCACAAACGATTCAAACAAGTGGTGTATAAAAAAAATAAATTCATGTGAAAAAGGCTTGAATCCGGATGATGACAGGTTTAATAAAACATTTACTTCGTGGGCTAAGTTTACAGAAAACAAAGGTGACAAAAAAAAGACCGTCTGGCGTGTAAAAGAATTCTTAGGAATTCAAAAATCCCAATCGGCATGTGAATCCTATGACAAATCCTTGTTGGATTGTGATGCTGATATAGTAGTTATATATGATGATAATTTAGATGTAAGATATAATAAAAGCTTATGGCCTAAGATCATTTCACAGCCCGATACCTGTAAAAAACCGATAGTAATATTAAAAATGTCAGAGCCTATAGCACATGGCGATCTTTGGGAACATTTACATACTCATTTTTCCGAGAATCTGATTGTTATTATTGATGTCGATGATATACGAAAAGCGGAGGTTCAAATAAGTCGGGAATTATCATGGGAAAAGACGGCGCAGGATACCGCACGAGAAATGGTATATAATCCTGCTATAAATTTATTGGCTGATTGCAGGAATGTTGTTGTTACTTTCAAACATGCCGGTGCCGTATTATTTACTAATAATAGCGAAACAGACTCGGTACAAGACGCTATAAAAACTCCTGAATGTGAATTGTTCTTTGATCCTAAAATAATTGAAGGTATGTGGGAAAAAGATTATGAAGGCTTAATGGCAGGTTATAGTATGTGTATGACGGCAGCCGTTACGGCACAACTTATGTATACCGAGTCTGATATTGACAAAGGTATAAAAGCCGGATTATCGGCTATGAGAATGTTACTAAAAAAAGGATATGAAGAAGTTACACTTAATAAACGTAGGCATATTTCATTTCCTACTTCACTTATTTGTGATGAAATAATAAAAACCAAGCAAGATGTATTTGCTAAAACATCGGTTCGATATCCTAAGGTATTATACGATGTGAATAAAAGTGGAACTTATTCAAATCGAAAAGAAGATGAAATCTGGACAATATTGAAAGAACAATCCGATACAAACTTAAACAAGCTTGCATATGACATTGTAGAAAAAGGAAGTGAAGCGGTTTTAAAGAATGTTCCGCTAGGTAAATTTGAGAAAATGCTGACGGTCGACAGGAATGAGATAGAAGGTTTCCGTAGTATTCGATCATTGATTAACGAATACTGTGCAAAAAAACAATCGGATAAGCCGCTTTCTATTGCTGTTTTCGGACCTCCGGGATCAGGGAAATCATTTGGTGTCAAACAAATTGCAAATTCACTGACATATAAAATCCAAGAGATTACATTTAATTTGTCTCAAATGAGATCGGCGGATGAACTTATAAGCGCTTACCATCAAATCCGTGATATAGTACTAAAAGGTATCATACCATTGGTGTTCTGGGATGAATTCGACTCGAAACACAACGGTGTGGAATTAGGATGGTTAAGGTATTTTCTGTCTCCTATGCAAGACGGCGAATTTATGGAAGGACAAGTAAGTCACCCCATAGGAAAAGCGGTTTTTGTTTTTGCAGGGGGTACATGTCACACTTTTCAAAAATTTGTAGAAAACGACTCGGAATCTTTTGTCGAATCTAAAGGACCGGACTTTGCAAGCAGACTCAGAGGTTATGTCAATATACTAGGTGCCAATCCTCCGGGAAAAGATGAAGGATACGACCCTTATTTTATAATACGCCGCGCTATATTATTAAGGTCGGTTTTTGAAAGGAATGCTCCTGATAGTATGTTTTACACGAAAGACGGTATCAAATTGTTTAATATAGATACGGGCGTATTACGTGCTTTCTTATTTATCAATAAGTATTATCATGGTGTCAGGTCGATGGAAGCTATAGTCAATATGAGTATGTTGACAGGCAGGCATAAATATGAAAGATCGTCTCTTCCTTCAGGGGCGCAGCTTAATGTACATGTTAACGGTAATGAGTTCTTAGAAGTAGCAAACGCCATTGTTTTAGAAGGTGATATACTTGAGAAACTTGCCGAAGCCAATCATACCGTATTTTGTCAAGGATTGAAAAACAACGGTTATATATACGGAGAAATTCGTTGTCATACCGGGCCGGTCAAAACACATCCTTTGCTTATACCATATAGCGATTTACCGGAATATTATAAAGAAAGCAATCGTGAAAATGTCCGAGATATACCTGCGAAGCTTGCTAAAATCGGATGTATTATGACTATGAAGTCTAAAAACAGGGTTTCATATAAGTTAAGAGATTATGATGTGGAAAGGCTGGCAATGCTTGAACATGATCGATATGTCAAGCATGCCATAGATACCGGTTGGCACTATGAATCCGGTAAGGATAAAGCTTTTCCCGTGGATCCGACTCTTTTGCCTTGGCGTAAAATGACACGGGAGGAGCTGGATATATGCTACCCGGGCATGGCAAAGTCTATGGGTATTGATGAACTACCTGAAGAAGAAAAGAATAAGGACCGGGAGTTCGTTAAAAAGATTCCTGAAATAATTGAAACTGTAGGTTATGTAGTAAAGCTGGATGGATAACTACTTATAAATTATATTAAATGAAATCTATGGGGTTGTATTTATAAAGACAACCCCTATTTATATTTTTTTATTATATACACATTGCCGTTTAAGGATTATAACCGATTTTAATCACAATAAAAACAGGCTTCACCTTAAAATAATTATAAGATGAAACCCAATTAAAATATTAAAGAAGTCTACTTTATAATAGTTTAAATATAGTATGCACTAATTTCTTTCATACGTTTACAGGTATTTTCGTAACTATCCAGTTTCCCTTCGACTTCACTTATGAAAACAGGTGCGACTCCTGCTTTTTTTAACTCGTGCAATACTACCGGGAAATTTACTCCGCCTTCTTGCAGCGCGGTCCATTTTCCGTTTAAAGCACCGCCTTTGAAATCTTTAAAGTGAACCATTTTTGTTCTGTTTCCCAAAGCACGGACCCAATGTTGAGGAAATTGAAAAACAGCCATGTTGCCGGGATCAAAATAAAAACCTATATAATCGCTTCCCACATCGTCAATTAACCTTCTCATTTCAAGCGGGCTAAATAAGAAACCGTTCCACACCATCTCAACAGCCAATGTACATTTTACTTTTTCTGCGCTTTTGGCAATTTCTTTTAAAGATATAACCGCGTTATTATATGCATCTTCATAATACAAATCTTCAGAAAAAGATCCTAGTGTATGTAACATTACATTTGCACCTAATTTGGATGTAACCTCCAAACCAAGTATGGCTTCCCTGATACCGTTTTCTTGAATCTCGCCCGATGCAAGCAAATTATATGATCCCCTGCCTATGCAAGTGGATACAATATCTAAACCCAATTCCGCCGCATAATTTTTAATTTCATTTAATTCTACGTCTGTAGAGGTTACTTTAATATATCCTTCTTTTTCTTTAAATAAAAGCTCTACACAGTCATAGCCGGAATTTTTGGCAATATCTAAAAAATCCTTGGCGTTTTCCGGTACGATAATTTGAGTTATTCCTAATTTCATATATCGATCACCTTCCCTGTTTTAAATGATTCATTAACCGCCAATACCGTTTCAAGAGTCTTATATGCATCCGCATACGGTGATTTTACCATAGTCGGATCGTTTGCTTTCACAGCGTCAATAAATCTCCTGTCGGCGCTTACACCACAATCGCTTCTGTCAGTGTAATCGTAAGATTGTCCTGTGCTTTCCCATACTTTAAAACTACTAAAATAGTTACATTGACCTACCGCTTTGTCACTGATCATCATCAAATGATTGTAATTGGGGGCGGGAGTAGATTTTTCCACATGTAAATCCAATCCTTCGGTGCGTTTTGCGGGTGGTATGTAGCATGCGGTATTAACCGAAACTGTAACTCCACATTTAAATGTCAACAGGCATACTGAGTTATCGTCGATATCGTAATTTTCCATGTCAATATATGCGTTGTTAGCCACACCGTAAACACGCTTTACATCACCGAAAAGATATCTGAGCATATCTACCGTATGTATATTTTGTTCAACCAACTGACCGCCCGACATGGAATAAAAATTAAACCACGGTACTCCCGGCAAGCCGCCTATCCTGTTTGCATATACTGTCGCGGGTTTATATTGTTTTACGAACTTTTTAGCTTCTTCCAGGAATGACAGATAACGCAACTGAAAACCTACGGAAGTTACCGTATTATGTTGATATACTTTGTTTCTGACTTTAGTGGCAAGTTTCATATCCAACGCCATAGGCTTTTCAATGTACAAAGCTATACCTTTTTCAATAAATCCGATTTCCGACTTCTCATCATGTGCATAGGGCGGAATACATATATAAACGGCATTCAACCCGAGAGTGTCGGCGTTTTCTAAAACTTCGGTGTGATTTTTGAAAACTTTTACCGTATTGAACATTTCCAGAAATCCCACGGCCCTTTCTTGCACCATGTCGGCAACAGCTACAACTTCCACATCCTCCATGTTAACCAAATGACCGGCATGATATCTTCCGATTCCTCCACAGCCGATAATAGCGACTTTTACCTTATTCAACGTCATCCCCTCCTAAAATCTTAAATACTGCAGATCGATAAACTTTGCATAAAACAAGTTATAATGAAACCATAAACAATAATTTCTATATGCTGATGATTTATCCTTTAATATAATATAATATTTATACGGTAAATAACAAGAATATTTTAATCATAATAAAAATAACAACATTAATCATGTAAATAATTAGAAAATTATTTATTTATCTTCTTTATTCAGTAAGTATATATAATGATTCTACTGCAATAACTATTTTTAGTTCTGTCACTTATTTGACGTTTAAAGGTTATCCATAATGTAAAATATATTTTTTACATTCTTGAAAAGTGCTTCGGAATGTGAAATAATATTTAAATTCTGTTAATGGTGGGAGTTCGGTTATGAACAAGAAGAATATTTCCCGAAACAATTTTATATCGATCTTTGTCGAGGGTGGATTTTATTTTACGGGTTATACTTTTTTTGATGTATATGTTGTAATTCCGGTCTTTGTAGAGGCTTTAACCGGTAATCTGAAGTTTACCGGATTAGCTGCGGCTTTAAAACTTTCATTATACATGGTACCTCAATTGATTATGGGGCTTTATACCGCAGGCATAAAAAATGTACCACGGTTTTTAGGGTGGAGCGGTTTTTTAGGCCGTGTATGTTCTTTTATAGTACCTTTAACACTTGTATTGAATTTAGATGCGAGTATAAAAGTATTGGCGGTTTATTTCGCTTTATCAGCAGCATCTTTTGCCGACGGGTTGACGCATGTTCCGTGGCTTGACATCTTAGGCCGAACTATAGAACCTTCCAAACGGGGGAAACTTTTGGGGTATCAGCAGCTGACAGGAGGATTGGGCGGATTTGCGGCCGGAATATGTATAAAAACTATTCTTGCAGGTAATGGATCGTTTGAATCAAAATATGCAAGTGTTTTTTTTATAGGTGCGGTAATAATCACCATTTCAGGACTATTGCTTTTTACACTTAAAGACATTGAAAGAGAAATTAAAACATGTAAAGATAGAGTATGGGATTACTTTAAAAGCTTACATAAATATCTATTCAGTAATAAATCATATCTTCGTTTAATAGCTACTCAAATTCCTGCGAACTTCTCAGGGCTGGCCGCACCATTATATATTTTATTTGCAAAAACGAGGTTTGATTTGCCGAACGATACGGTATCTACGCTTATGTTTATACAAATATTAGGCGGTCTGGCAGGAGGTGTACTTTGGGGTAACCTTAGCTATAAAAAGGGTAATAAATTTACAATACAAACAGGACTTGTTGTAAATATCATAACCGTTTCAAATGCACTTATGCTGCAGCTGTATGATTTTCACAATCCGTTTCCGTTTACGGTTGTAATGGTATTTTCTGCAGGTTTACTGTTAGGAGCGTGGCTTGGATATACAAACTATCTTCTTGATATTATAAGCGATGAACAAAGACCGGTATACATCGCCATAACAAGTACCATATTGTTTCCTCTTACATTTACATCATTGGTGGGAGGGGTTTTGGCGGACAAAGCAGGTTTTTCACCGGTGTTCGGTATTGTAGCGGTATTTGTCATTATAGCTTTTATTATGTCATTTAAACTTGAAAAGACGTAGGTAAGTAGTTGTTAATAATAAAGTTGATTCTACTAAAAGACTCATTTTATGAATTTAAAGTATGATTATGCTAAAAAAAAGTTATTACAATAGAACCAAATTATTAATAAAAAATAAAAGTTGCCATATTTATCTTTTAGATATACGGCAACTTTTTTGTTTTTGGTAATAATGTTGTCTTTCGATATGTCTATATTATTTTTAGCGTTTTTTATCACTGTAAATCGTTCTTTTTATTTTCAATAAAATTCTCCGATGCATTTTGTATATATTCTACCAACCGTATTTTTTAAGAGTTTCTCTGCTTAATTTTGCATCTTCAAGGCTTGGGCGTCGTATAGATTGATCTTGTTCGACGATTACATACTTAGCACCTACATATAAAGAAGCTTCCAGCAAAGAGGGGATATTTTGCTTCCCATATCCTAGAGGTTGGAATTCAAAAGACCTTTCTTCTCTGGATAATTTGGGTGTGTCTTTTCCGATTAATTCGTAAGGTGACTCATTTGAAGCCGGGTCGGCGGTAAAATCTTTAAGATGAACCAAAGGTGCTCTATCTATATATTTTTTCAGGTATCCGGCCGGTTCAACGCCTGCAAAATGAACCCAACAAGTATCAATTTGTGTTTGGAGTATATCTGAGGGTATTGTATCATACAATACATCCAGCGCATAACGTTCGTCAATTTTAACGAATTCGAAATCATGATTATGATATAACAGAACAAGACCTAAATCTTTAGCGGCTTTTCCCACGTAAAAAATATCGTTTATTGTACTTTCGAAGCCCGGATGTCCGGGTCGTCTTTGTTCTTCAAGCCAAGGAACCGCCACATATTTACATCCGAGAGATGCGTAGTCGTTCAATGTTTTCTCTGTATCTTTTAACAGATCATCCAAAGGAACATGGCTTGATACAATTGTAAGGCCGGCATCGTCAACCATTTTTTTAACTTTGTCAGGAGTATTGCCTCCTAAGCCGGCTAATTCCACATAATCGTAACCCATCCGTTTTACTTCTCTTAATGTAGCCGCATAATCTTTTGCCAATTGATCTCTGACCGAATAAAGCTGTAATGCTACCGGTAATGACATATAAATTACCTCCTTTTTCTGTAAGCATATAAATATATTGCTCAGAATTTCTTATTATTATAAAATTCCCGTAGGCATCCTTACGTAAATATATTCCGTTTATGTATCCGGCTCTGAAAAAACCGGTTAAAAAATCTTATCCGTAAACGCTAATAAAAATTATGTATTTAGAATCTTTAAAGCATTTTCTCTACTTATTTTTCTATATGCGTCGTCACTTAGTTTACCTGTCTCTACAAGCGTGTCAAGCCATTCCGAGAGTTTTATAAAAGGCTGTGTGATATTCTCAGGAGCACATATGTCGGTTGCATAATAAAGACGATCGGAAAAGGTTTCCAAAAACCAAACTCCGAATTCTTCATCTCTCGATATGGCATTGAATCCGCTGCCTGCCGATAAATCGGCATGAAGGTTTTGATACTTTTGCATAAGCTCTACTACACGACCCGGTGTAACCTTTCCTTTCGGATACGAGTTTCTGTTTTTGTAATCGAGACCTTGCGATATTTCAGCCCAAAATGGCTGCGAATGACCTATAAAAATCAAGTTCGAAAACTTCTTTAAGCTTTCCTCCAGCTTAGGCATTCCTAAATCGTCCACAATACCGTAATAACCACCGATTTGTGGCGCCATGTGAAATAAAAGGGGCATACCGGTCTTTTCACAATGATAAAACAGATTTTGCATAAAAGGATCGTCAAAGTACAAATTGGTTACGACTTCACCGACACCTTTGGCACCTAACGCCTTATAATATTGTAAGTAATATGATAAATCATAATCGGGAGTGTTTCCGCCGAATCTGGGATCAATATTACAAAACCAATAGAAATTGTATGTATCGGCTAATTGTTTTGCATTTTCGTTAGACTGAACATCCAATGCACATTCAGGGCTTACCCTAGGTAATATCAAACCTGTTTCAACACCTATGCTTTCATATATTTTCATTAATTCTTCCGGTGTTGCATATGTTTGTCCGTTAGCCGGGCGCGGTATAGTAGACGGTTGTCTTGTATGCACATGCATATCGATTTTTTTCATCGCTTAAATCCTTTCTAATATCCTTTTTTCATGCTTATGCAGTTAATTTTGCATAAGAACATGTATGTCAATTATATCATAATAAAGTGTAAGATTGTGGATATGATACGGTTTTTGTATGGAAACTAAATTATATGCCAAGTGGTAATTTATTAGCATATAATTTATACACAAAAGACCAAGGTTGGGTTGATCTTAGGCTATCCGGTAAAAAAGCTTTGCTATATAATTTATATGATATAATGAGCATATGGATGACTTATACAGTTCATCGACAATATACGTTCTTTATGAGTTTATTTAGGATTAACCGCTCAAAAAGCCGGAATTAAAGAAAATTTAATCTAATTCTAATGTAAAATAAATTTTATATTAAGAATCTTCCGGTATACCGGTTTATAGATAATATGAAAAAGAAAGAGAGACGGAGTATGAAAAAAATTATAGGATTTACAAAGGTTTTGTTGTTTGTATTTATGTTTACATTAATGATATTTATGTTCGGATGCGGTGTTGTTGACGGAAAAAATGATATATATGGCAATAACGATAAAATTTCAAAGCCGGGAGACAGCTATTCATTTCAAAGCAGAATAGGTAAAACCGATGAAAAGAATATGGATGTTGAATATGATAAGTTTACGGGAGTTCAGACCATCTGGACGATTAATGTAACCCAAAACGGTGAAATAGAGATTTACGTTGATTCTCAAGTAAAAAAAGGTGATTTTAAAGTAGTTTTAGTGACACCCGATCAGGAAGTAATTAAAGTGCTGGAATCGACGGGAGACGAAACTTCAACAGTCCCTTTATCAAAAGGGAAATATTCAATAAAAATAGTTGGTAAAAATTCAAAAGGTACCATAAAAATTAATTTGTCTGTAAGTGACGGCGCCGAAGTGTCCTTACAAAATAATGACATGTAAAAGCCGGATATGGACGGATTTTTATTATTTTGAGCTGTAAAGGATGCACTTTTAAAACTTTAAATTTTTGTAAAAACGGGTTAAAACGGATAAGAAAAGCTCAGTCATTTAGTAGTGGATATTCGTGTTTACTTTTGATATAATGCTTTTAATTTGAGATGACTTTGGATAGATGATACTTACATAAACTTGTTTAGAGTTTTTTAGCACATATATTAAAGATTAGAGTAAAGTGGAATATTATGTAGTATTCTTAATCTAAGCTTGAAGTGGAAATTTAAATCGCTATACACTTATCCGCTCTTAGATATAAAATCAACTTCATTTCAAAAGTTGAATGTAAAGGAAGCAACGTTCTTATGATCTCACGCAAGCGTGAAATAGATATGTGCAACGGTCCGCTATTCGGTAAGATACTACTTTTCGCATTGCCCATTATGACAATGAATCTTTTGCAGCTTTTATTCAATGCCGTTGACATGGTGGTGGTAGGACGTTTTTCCGGAAAGGAAGCGTTAGCCGCGGTAGGAGCTACCGGAGCAATTATAAATCTTATTGTGAACTTATTTATGGGCTTATCGGTAGGCACCAGTGTCATTGTTGCACAAGATTACGGCGCAGGCAGGCTTACGGGTGTAAGTCGATCGGTACATACATCGATTGCCATCAGTATAATCGGGGGTTTTTTTGTAATGACCGTCGGTCTTTTATTGTGCAGACCTTTACTGGCAATGATGGGCACTCCTGATGATATTATTCATTTATCCGCATTATACTTAAGAATATATTTTATCGGGATGCCCGCAAGTATGGTATATAACTTTAGTGCCGCTATTTTAAGAGCCGTAGGCGATAGTCGGCGTCCTATGTATTTTCTATTAATATCCGGAGTTTTAAATGTGGTTCTAAATTTGTTTTTTGTTGTCGTGCTTCACATGAGCGTCGCCGGAGTGGCATGGGCCACGGTAATATCTCAGTATCTTTCGGTTCTTCTGGCGTTAATTAGTTTACTTAGATCTAACGGTGCCATACGTTTGATACCTAAGCAGATAATAATAGATGTACAAAAACTAAAAAACATTGTTAAGATAGGTGTTCCGGCAGGTATACAAGGCTTGCTGTTTTCGGTATCGAATATATTGATTCAATCGGCCGTAAATTCATTTGGCTCTACCTTGGTAGCGGCAAGCACCGCTTCCGGTAATGTGGAGGGTTTTGTGGGTACCACAGTAAATTCTTTTTACAATGCAGCTATTACTTTTACAGGACAGAATATGGGTGCCAAAAAGTACGACCGAATAGATACTGTGGCAAAGATATGCACAGTTTTGGTATTTGCCACATGGATTGTTTTAGGAGGTGCCACATTACTTTTCGGTAGACCCTTAATCGGAATTTATTCCTCGGATCCTGAGGTTATTGAATTGGGAATGTTACGTATGAAAGTAATGATGGTCGCATACTTCACCTGTGGCATAATGAATGTATTTCCGGGCTTGACGCGAGGTATGGGTTATTCTATACTGCCTATGCTTTGTACATTGGTAGGTGCTTGCCTTATGCGAATAGTCTGGCTGGCTACATTCTTTACTTGGTACCCCACAGTTATAACGCTTTTTGCCTGTTATCCGGTTACTTGGGCTTTAGCCGGAATAGGGCAAGTAGGCAGTTTCTTTTATGCGAGAAGGCAGATTAGAAAGCGCGCTTTATTAGAAGCCGAACCGATTTAAAATAATTTGTTTTGTCTATTGAATATATTATTAGAATAAGATATTCTGAATTTGCAAGAAAAAATATTTTATTGTAATTATGACATCATTGCTAAACATCATGTGTATACGTTTTTTTAAATTTGGGTGCTTAGTGTGAAATACTTCTATATAAGTATTTTTGTAATTTGAAAGGGTAATGAATATGTATTGTTCAAAATGTGGTCAAAACAATAAGGAAGGTGCAAAATATTGCATAGGTTGCGGTAAATTTTTAGGCGATAATAAAATATCGAGTAATAATTTTAATAACGAGGTTAAACCTCAACACGGCGCTAATAACAAAAAGGCTCCAAAGAAAAAAGGTATATTAATACTGTTGTTGTTTGTCGCTTTGGCCGCGGTTTTTATTCTTTTACCAAGGAACAACGGCTTCAAATTGGGAAATACCGAACAAGTAATTCAAGTAAAAATATCAAATACCGGAGGAGTAATTGAAATAACCGATGAGAATTCTTCTGTAAAGGGTATGAAGATTAAAGTACCCGGCGGAGCATATGATGAGCAAAAAGAATATATTGTGAAAACAACAGAGATCATAAGCCATGACTACGGAGATCTTTTTACACCGGTAACACCATTAATAACAATTAATAACGGCCATGAATTTTCAAACAAACCGATATATGTGGAAATACCTGTGGAAATAACCGAGGGAGAATTTCTGATGGGTTTCTTTTACGATAAAAAAACAGGCAAGTTGGAAGCCATCCCTTTTGATAATTATTCAAGTTCGGGTATAACCCTTATAACCAATCATTTTTCAGATATTGTTGTGTCTAAAGTTAACATTGAAGAACTTAGAAAAGTGGCTATTGACACTAGTGTAAGTATTGACACTAAATTTGTTCCGGGAAAAGATGACTGGCAGTATCCGAATTACGGATCGGCTTTGGCTCCGGGAGGACA
Source organism: uncultured Clostridiaceae bacterium (assembly GCA_964547525.1). Classification (GTDB taxonomy): domain Bacteria; phylum Bacillota; class Clostridia; order JAAYHZ01; family JAAYHZ01; genus CAZJOD01. Next base: position 3,260 of record CAZJOD010000001.1, on the reverse strand, counting down.
TTGTGCGGGACAGTCACTTACAATGGCGTGGTATTATTATGAATGTCATCTTGGAAAGAAACAACCACGATTATATGGTAGATTTGACAATAACGGCGGAGAAAAAAGTATGGATTTTTGGCAGGACGATTCATTAGGTTATCGTTTTGCTTCGGTTGTTCAATACAGTATTAACTGGTATTCCAAAGAGTTTCAAGAATACTTGGTTTTCAGTAACGAAAGCCAAGAACGTACTTTTTATGCTTTCGCTTATGCCATGAAAATAACCGGTGAACCTCAATTTATGGGTATCTACAGCTATAACAGTTATGGTGAGAGAACCGGAGGTCATGCTATTATCGCATATAAAGTGGAAAACGGTAAAATATATGTTGCAGACCCAAACTATCCGGCTCAACAGGATAGATATGTTGCACTAGAGAATAAAAAATTTAAACCGTATTCATCCGGTGCCAACGCTTCAAGTATTGATGAATACGGAGCCGTATTATATACCGATATAAACTTCTTGGCAAAATCGGCTTTAATTGATTTTGCCTTAATTGAAGAAAATTATGACAAGCTGTTATCCGGTACGGTAGGCGATACCGAGTTTCCAAACACAAAATTAAGTGTAATGTCAAAATATAACGATGATTTTGAAAAAACATTATGGAGCAATGAGAATAAAGTGACATTGAATAATGATTATATTACCTCGCTGCCGGTGGATATGAAAAATAAAGGATTGGTCTGCATAGCACCACAAGCTAAAGGTTTAGTCTATACACTGTTTATGAATGAGAGTAAAACACCTGAACAAGATCCCACATTTGAAATATTTGACGGAAAAATTTATTTTGAGATAGATTTAAAAGAGGGATCGAATACGGTGGCTTTTCTCGTAGAGCAAGAACAAGGCGGAAATTACTACTATGTAGATTTTATGACATTACAAATCGAGTATGTGTCCAAACCTGTTGAAAAGAAGGAAAAAACGGTTAAGAATGATTTATTGGCAAAAGTACCGGGTGAATATCATCTGACATATATCGGTGGCGTCGGCAAACCGGGCTCAGAAAACACTTCAATAGTTTCTGAAATATATTACTTGAATGAAGATGGCACCCTAACCTTCCGTTCGGTTCGAAAGGACACCGATTCGGTTACACGCTCGGGAGAATGGTCATTAAAGGGAAATATACTTACAATAGACGGAATAGATTATATATTTAACGGGCAAACAATTACAATGGATAGCGAGTATCCTTGGACTTATACAAAAAAATAAAGACTGCATAAAGAAAATTTATTAAAAATGTAAGCTTTAGCCTCAAATAAACCTTGTGTTACTATCAAGGTTTATTTGTTTGTATATTAAAATCTGAAATTAAAAAAATATAAGTGTTATAATTAATTATACAAATAATGAGTTTACATAAACTCAAATGTAACTGTTTTACGTGATATACCGAAAAAATAAATCTATAGGAATTAAATATAAGATGGTAGAAAAAAATAAAGTTTATGATATAAGAATTACAGGAATGGCACATCAAGGTTTTGGTGTCGGAAAAGTTAATGACTTTGTTGTATTTGTTGAAGGAGCCTTAACCGGTGAATATGTAAAAGCTAAGATAGTCACAATTAAAAAAGATTATGCATATGCCTTAATAACCGATATAACCGAAAAAAGTAAAGATAGAGCCGAACCTTTTTGTCCGGTATACGAATATTGTGGAGGTTGCAGTTTGCAACACATGTCATATGAAAGCCAATTGGTAAACAAAACGGACAGGGTATACGATTGTTTTAAACGGATAGGAGGCTTTGAAGATGTTAACGTATTTCCTTGTATAGGCATGGAAAATCCGTATGAATATCGCAATAAGGTTCAATTGGCGGTTAGTGATTGCGGTATTGGCATAAATGGAGAAAATACCGGATTGAGCGCAGGATTTTATGCACGCCGTACACACAAAGTTGTATCTTGTGATGAATGTAAAATTCAACCCAAAATTGCAAATAAGATCAAAGAATCTGTCTTAACTTTTATGAAGAGTAACGGTATTTCGGTTTACGATGAGATAACTCACAAAGGATTGATTCGCCATGTTATGGTAAGGAAAAGCGTAGGTACCGGAGAAATAATGGTGGTTATTGTTGCAACTGAAAATAACGAAGCTTTTATGACCGGTTTAACTTGTGTGTTAACAACTCTATACTCCGATATTAAAACTGTGGTATTAAATATAAATCGAAAGATTACAAATGTGATAATGGGAGACAAATGTATTAATTACTTTGGTAACGGAATCATTCGGGAGCAATTGGACGATCTTTTGTTTAATATTTCCGCTTTGTCGTTTTTTCAAGTCAATACCATACAGATGAAAGTATTATATGACATAGTAAAAGAGTACGCTTCTTTAACCGGTAATGAAACGGTATTGGATTTATATTGTGGAGCGGGAACTATCGGTTTATATCTTGCCAAACAGGCGAAAAAAATAATCGGTATAGAGACTGTGCCACAAGCTGTTGAAAACGCTAAAGATAATGCTGCACAAAATAATATTAAAAATGCCGAATTCATAACAGGTAAATCCGAAGATGAAATACAACAAATATTAAAAAGTGGAATCAAACCTGAAACAGTTATTGTCGATCCACCTAGAAAAGGATGTCATGAAAGACTTTTGGCCGTTCTATGTGACACTCAACCGGAAAAAATAATATATGTTTCTTGTAATCCGTCTACTTTAGCGAGGGATTGCCGGTATTTAGCCGATACCGGTGGATACAGAATAGATAAGATTCAACCAGTGGATATGTTTCCTTTTACGGAGCATGTGGAGACGGTAGTATTGATGTCAAGGGTGTTGAAGTAGATGGGCCGGAATGGCTTGAAATAAGGGGATTTGCGATTTTCACTGTTCGAAAATCGGTTGGCTGAAACTGTGATTTTATCGGTTGGTGGGAACAAGTCCAAGCAAGCAATATTGAGTGTGACAGTGCAGATTAGATGTCGGTGCTTGCTGACAGAGCAGGTTAGATGTCAGTGGTTCATGACAGAGCAGATTGGATGTTTTTTCTAAAATCCAAGGTTGAGAGAGCAGGTTGGATATCAGCACTTTTGCTTCCACCCCTCTAAAACCCATATTTTACTAGTTTTCCTGTGTATCATTTTCGGAGTTCGCCCATACTCAATTTCTGTTAGAATTGACATGAAATGAGGCTAAAATGCGTAATAAATACTTCGAAAAATTAGTGAAATACAT